>JAZSAM010000012.1:0-40066 GCA_045601905.1 Acutalibacteraceae bacterium
CCTGCCTTGGCTGAAAGCGAAAGGCTGATGAAACATAGCATTTCTTCTTCGGCTCGTTAAATATTTTAAGAATCAGGAACATTTTTGTTGTATTTATTCCCATTGCTATTAGGGGCAGTTTTGATATATAAAAACTGCCCCCCACAAATGTGAGAGCAGCGGAAATATTCAGTTCAACAAATTGGAATTTATCGACGTATTAAAACACCTTTCATAAACTGTGTTTCATTATGTGTTTCGTATACTATTTCCTTTTCCTCTTCTGTGCATCCAATTAATATTTTAATTTCTGAATCTTTCTTCATCAAATCAACTATGCACATTATTGCATCAACCTTTTTCTCGTCGCTTCCAACCCACACATCTATTCCTGCACCATCCATAGAGGTTGTGTCCTTCAAATATCCATAATCAACCCGATAAATGAAATCAGGATACTTAGGGTGTGAAGTCCCTTTTGGTCTATCAATTATTATTTCTGAATTATTTACCAATTCATCTAATGCGTTCCAAAATTCAACATTATGTTGCATCTTATCAATCCTCTACAAATTCTTATTTGTCGCTCTAAAAACTAAACAAATTCTCGTCCTTTTCTAATATAGTATCCTTCTTGAATTGCAGAAAGTGTTGCAATGAAACACACAACTATGGCAGTGTGTTTTAATTCCACGAAGGATACTGTCAAAGGCAACAGGAACAGCATTAATCCCGTTATTTTATTCATAACCGTATGCAGGGATACAAACTGTTTTTCAGTAACATATCCTAATATGATATTGCTGATTTTAATAGCCGCAATCACACCGCCCCATATCCACAACCATCCCGGGATATGAATTGCCGGCACCAACTTAAACAAGGATACCACTACAAAAATAAGGTCGGCAACAGTGTCCAGTCGGCTTCCGAATTTGCTGATACTGTTTGTTTTTCTGGCAATGGTACCGTCTATCATATCACTAAAACCGCAGATGAGGTATGTGATATAAAAAGCTAAGGAAAAAGTAGGAAAGAACAGTAACAGAATACTGCCGATAATACGGCAACCGGTAATTATATTTGCAATATGTTTTGTCATTTGTTCACCTACAAATTTTTATTTGTCGAACTGATTATATCACACTTAATTTGAAATTACAATCGGGTGCGGGTGTCCCGCCCTCACTTATTCACTTTTCACTATTACTTCTTACTTCCAAAAATCGACCCAAAGGTTAGTGAAAAGTGAATAGTGAAGAAGTAATAAGTAAAAATCGACAACCTTCTGTCGAAGATTGCCGATTTTTGTGTTTACAGCCTAAATTAGCAACAAAAAATTTTCGATTAGACTACTTGCTTTTTTCTTCTATAATCACTGCAATTATAAAAACAAGCAAAAATACAACAAAATATATAGGAAGCGCAAAAACTAAAAGAGAAATGCCGGTATAGAAAAGATTCTCACTGCCCATTAAAAATCCCGAAAAAGCCGCAACTAAACTAATTCCTACAAGAACAATACCAATAACACCAAAAATTTTCAAAACTTTATTCATTTTATTATTCATATGAATCCATTTTTCTTTAGTGCGATTTTCTTTTTTCATAATATCACCTAATTTGATTATATAGTAATAAACTTTAAAAGTCAATCCGTTAGCTCGACGGGTAACAAATCAATGCGAAGCATTGTATATCATCGATTCCGCAAGGAATTGCATATCATCAAAACGCAGTTTTGTATATCATCAAGCCGACAGAGATACACACCTACGGTGTGATGAGATACAATAACGGCATAGCCGTTATTGATGATATACACGCTGACGCGTGATGATATACCAAGCCTGTCGGCTTGGATAAAAAAATCCGACAAGTCGAAACTTGTCGGATTTTTTGGCCCGCCCAGAGGGATTCGAACCCCCGTTCTTCAGAATCGGAATCTGCTGCGTTATCCAGCTGCGCCATGAGCGGTTATCATTAACAAGACGGCGACATATTGCCGCCGCCTTAATTCATTACTGTGCAAGTGCTCTTTCAAGCCAGATCTTGCCGATGTCCATTGCACTGTAGAGGCCCTTCTTTTCGGTCTTCTGTGCAATTCTGTCATGAGGTCTTACATCCGGATCAGTGTTGATAAGCTGAACCGAAACACGGTCTGCAACCTCAAGTCCGTCAACATCCTTTGTTGAAAGAATCTGGAACATAATAACAAATTTGTCACTCATGTTGCCATAATAAATTGTGTTTCCCTTTCTTACAAGGGGCTTATCCTTATAAGTCAGAAACTCTGCCTTCTTTTTTGCTGCCATGGTAAAAATTTCCTCCAAATTATCTGAGATAGTTCTTTACAAGCTCCTGTAAAAGCTCATCACGGTCGAGTCTTCTTATAAGACTACGCGCATTTTTATGCGTAGTAATATATGTCGGATCCTCTGAAAGAATGTAGCCGACAATCTGATTAACAGGATTATAGCCCTTTTCTGTAAGTGCTTCATAAACCTGAGAAAGGACTTCCTTCATATCCTCGGGTGTTTCAGCTTTAAGTCTGAATTGAATTGTTTGATCGCTCATAACGAAACCTCCGATCACAAAAATATTACATGTTAATTATATATCATTTTTTTTAATAACACAATGGTATTTTCAATTTTTTTATAAAGTTTTTATTTTATTTTTTCCTCTTTTTCCCTTCCTTTCCCCACTTTATCGACATTTTTAAGAGAAAATTTCATTGAGAGGCTTTCTGTGGGACAGCTTTTCACGCAAAGTCCGCAACGTATACACTCAGGGGAATTCAAGTCAGAAAGGACACCGATATTCATTTTGCAAACCCTTTCACACTTCTTACAGCCAATGCATTTTTCCTCATCGTTTCTTATTCTCAAAACGGAAATCTTATTAAAAACGGCATAAATCGCACCCAAGGGACAAATGTACTTACAAAACGGGCGATAAATCAAAATTGAAAGAACAACCGTAAAAGCAAGAATTATTCCCTTATAAGCAAAAAGAAATCCCGTTGCTTCGCGTATTCCTTCATCAACTGTCGCAAGAGGTATTCCGCCAAAGAGCATACCCGACGGGCAAATGTACTTGCAGAACCAGGGTGTGCTTATTCCGAAGCTGTCAAGTGCAAAAAGCGGAAGAATTATAACAAAAACAAGTAAGATAAGATACTTCAGTCTTCTCAGCAGCCTATCACCCTTGAAGGTAGTTATTTTTTTTACAAAGGGAATCTTGTGAAGTAAATCCTGCACAAGCCCGAAGGGACAAAGCCAACCGCAGACAAATCTGCCCAGAAGTGCTCCGATAAAAATGAGAAAGCCTGAAACATAAAGAGTGATTCTGTGCTCCGAGCCGATTACAGCCTGCATTGCACCTATAGGGCAAGAGCCTAACGCACCGGGACACGAATAACAGTTAAGCCCCGGCAGACAAAACCGCTTTGATGTTCCCGTATATATCTTGCCCTGTACGAAACCTGTGACAAAACTGTTCGTCAGCACAGTCCACAGAAGCTGAACCGTGAGTCTCGGCTTATCTGTTTTTTTGAATTTCTTTTTATTATCCAATTCCTATACACTCCAGACACACTCTTATTGCTTTAACAAGCACCGTTGATGCTTCACCGCGGAAATACCCTAAAGCCATAAGCACGGTGCCAAGAATTGATATCACAGCTCCCACTGTGGGAGAAAATTCTTTTTTCATTTCCATCACCCGATTAATTATAACACAAAAAACTTTATTTTCTCAACCCCGAGAGATAAATTTATTATTGGCAAAAATTAATCGCATGACTTCAAATCGGTTTTTCGTGACATAATAAAAAGAGGTGATTTTTTTGATTAATATTTTACTGCGCGGCATAATCGTATATATTACTGTGATAGTAAGCATAAGACTTATGGGAAAAAGGCAGATCGGCGAATTGCAACCTACAGAGCTTGTCACAACCTTCCTTCTGTCCGAAATTGCTTCTATGCCTCTTCAGGATAAAGATATATCGCTTTTAAATTGCCTTGTGCTGATTTTCATGATTGTCGGTCTTGAAATTATCTTTTCCGTTCTTGCGGTAAAGTCAAGGCTTTTCCGCACTCTTACCCAGGGCTCAAGTGCCCTTGTGATAAAAAACGGCAAGCTTTTGCAAAGTAAGCTTTCGCAGATACGCTACAGCATCGACGACCTTCTTGAATCTCTGAGGCTTAAAGATATTTTTGATATTTCACAGGTAAAATACGCTTACATTGAAACAAACGGTGCGCTGAGTGTTATGCTCAAGGACGAAGCAAAGCCCATCACAAGAAGCGACCTCAAGCTCCCGAATGAAAATGAAGCACTCCCCTGCCTTATAATAAGTGACGGAAAAATCATAGAAAAGGATTTTGACCTTTGCTCGGTCACAAGAGAAAAGCTTGAAAAGGCACTTAAGAGACTCAACATTACTGCAGAAGAAATTTTCATTATGACTGCCGACAAAAACGGCAACTACAACATCATCAGAAAGGAGCAGAGCTGATGAAAAGACTTTATGTTGCCTTTGTGCTTATCGCTTTTTCCTTTGGAATCTGTGTTTTTAGCAGCATCAAGGTCGGAAAAGAAGCCAAAATTATGCAGGGACAATTGAATATAATTGCCACCGAAATAAAAAACAGAAACAAATCTTCTCTTGCAAAGCTTATTGATGAAGCCGAGAACAAATGGGATAAAACAGAAACTCTGTACAGCTTCATTGTTGATGCCGACAAAATCGAAGAAATGAACATCTCCTTTGCTATGATAAAAGCGCACCTTAAAGACGGCAACACAGAGCACGCCCTTGAAAGGCTTCACGAATGCGAGCTTCTGCTCAGAGAAATTTCAGAAAATGAAAAGCTCAACATCAAAAATATTATGTAAAATAAATGCACCTCACTGTTTCACCGGTGCAGGTGATGTCCGTAAGGTGCATTTTTTTATTTACTCAACGATATAAACCTTTACTCCGTGCTTAGCAGTAACAGCTTCAAGAGAAGAAACCGCATCGTAAGTTCTCTCTTCCCATACATCGTAAACCTTGTAGGCATCCTTTTTGGGGAGATTAAGGAAGGTCTCGTTTGAAAGCTTTGCAAAATCAAGCTTTACGGTTGCCTCCTTGTTGCCCTTGTTAAAGACGCAAACGGCAATCCTTGAGCCGTCAAGCGGCTTTGCAAGAATATCGGTAACGCCCGTTCTGATTCTTCTGCACTGAACGCCGAGAACATCCTGGTTGATTCCGATCATTGTTTTGTTTGTAAGAATCTGATAAATCTTACTGTCGGTGTCAACACTTCCGTCCTCTTTGATGAACTTTCTTACGTCGTTACCGAGAATAAGAGGAGCATTCATCATACACCAGAGGCTGAAATGAGCAATATTTTCGTCAATTGTAAGGTCCCCGTTACCGACCTCAAGCATATCGGGATCATTCCAGGCTCCCGGGCCTGCATACTTTGCAAGACGGACATTATGTTCGTAAATACCAAGGAATGACATCCATGTAGCACGAATATCAGGAGTTGTTCTCCAGAGGTTACCTGCCTCTGCCCCCCATTTCCACGGGCGGTTGAAGCCCCATTCACAGATTGAGAAAACAATGGGCTTCTCCTCTGTGCCGTTTTCCTCGGCGTATTTCTTTGTGGCACGCTTAAGTTCACGGCCCATAAGCTTATACTGGATTGCAGCCGAATCAGCCTTTGAGCCGACAGGGTTGATAAATTCAATGATATTCATACCCTTTTCGAGATGAATAATCTCCATGAGCTTACCCTCGGGAGTCCAGTTTTTACGGCTGACACAGTAAATATGGTACTCCTCACGGCCATTGACCTTTGCCATAATGAACTTTTCTTTTCTTGCATCCTTACGGATGTCAATATGAAGAAGATAGTCGCCCTCTTTTTTTGCTTCGAACTCAACAAAGAAACTTCCGGTTGCACCGTCAAGCCCGTCAATGTAGCTCTTTGCCTCAACAGCTTCATCGGGTACAATTCTTGCCATTCCCTTGAGGTTCATTTCGGATGATGTGTAGCGTGCAAGAATCTCACCGGTAGTATTATCGGCAACTGATACTGCAGAAATTCTCGGTGCAAGCGAGGGAATCGGCACATTGTGACAGAAGTCATATTTGAAGTATTCTATACCCCAGGAGGCAAAGGTTTCCGCATCAATTCTTTCATTGCGAAGGCTTGCGGGATAATCCTCACAGGTGTAGGTACCGTTTGAAGAATAAATGCCAAGCTTTACACCCTTACTGTTTACATACTCGGCAAGAGCCCTGATGCCGCTCGGGAAATTGACCTTATCGCACTGAAGTCTGCCCTCAGCATCTCTTGTTGAAGCCTGCCAACAGTCATCAATGTTTACATATCTGTATCCGCATTCAGCAAGACCGCTTTTTTCCAGTGCGTCTGCAATTTCCTTAATCAGATCTTCGCTGATTCTGTGTCTGAAGAGATTCCAGCTTGACCAACCCATAGGCGGAGTAAGTGCAACCCCGTTGTTATAATTTTTTTCGGTGCACTGACTTATTTTTGTACTGTTGATAAGCTTTTTGACCGAACAGATGGGACAAAAGGTTTTTTCCTTGATTTTCTTTCCTGCAACAGCCACCGAAGCAGCTCCTGCTGAAGCAGCTACTGCTGCTACCGTTTTTTTGATGTCGATTTTCATATTTTTCTCCTCCTTATTTTATATAATCGCAAAGCTTCGCATTGCAAAAACTATCAGATAAATTGAAAGCATTGAAACAACGCTTGTCCACACAACGAGCTGACCTGCAAGCTGCTCATCTCCGCCGATTTCACCAACCATTACAGCACTTGAAACTGCCGTAGGCGTTGCAAAAAGCGAAATGAGTGCAGGATACTCGGTTGCGGTAAACTCAAAAAGATGAGTAAATTCGCTTAATAAAATTGCTCCGCCGAGTCCGATAAGAGGCGCCATAACGATACGCATTGCCGTTCCGATAATTATCTCCTTTTTAAGGCTTCCGACTGCCTTGAAGTCAAACCTTGCACCAAGCACCACAAGAGCAAGCGGTGAAGCAACGGAAGACAGGCTCTTTAAAGCCTTATAGAAAAAGGGAATGTTATTTTCAAGAGTAAAAACGGGCACGCCGCCCTCACCAAGAGGAATAAAGGAACGTATCACAAGTGTAAGTATTCCTATGAACACACCGATAATAAGCGGATTTTTCACGGTTTTCTTAAGTGTATCCTTGAGTGCATTTTCCTGATGCTCGCCCACATAGTGAGAAAGGATTATAACCGCAAGGCAATTAAACATAGGTACTGCAACGGCAGAAAGCACAGATGCAAAGGCAACAGCCTCCTGACCGCCGAGTGAAAGTGCAAGAGGAATTCCGATAATTGCATAGTTTGAACGGAATGAGCATTGGGTAAGAACTCCGAGATGACTGCGCTTTCTGGTGACAAGATGAGCGATAACATAACCGCAAAGAAAAATCAGAAGAATTGCCGCAACACAGTAAAGCACAGCCTTAAAATTAAGACTTTTTAGCGAATCAATTTCATAGATATTTACAAAAAGCAACACAGGAAGAAAAATTCTGAACACCATTGTGTTTGCTTTTTTAAAGAAAGCATCGTCAGCAAAATTGATTACCCTTAAAAAGTAGCCGAGAAAGACAAGCAGCAGTATCGGCATAACTGCATTGAATGAAAAAAGAAATATTTCGCCCATTTTGTCCTCCTCTCTTGTAGTCAATTAATAATTAAAAATCAAACAGACTCATCTGTCTTGTTTCCGGCAGATTACCGAAGGCTCCTACCTGACGGAGCGCTTCAATTACAGATGATGATGCGCTTGCCTTCTGTGCAAAATCGTCAATCGAAACAAATTCGCTCACACCCTCACGGGCTTTTGCAAGAGCAATCGCCGCATTGTCACCGACGCCACTGAGTGCACCGAAGGGCATACGGATTTTTCCGTCTTCGATCATATAAGCCGTTGCGTGAGATTTATAGATGTCAATGGGAAGGAACTCAACGCCACGTGCCATCATTTCGTTTACAACCTGAAGCGACGGATACATATTCTGCTCCTTGGGAGCCGCATCATTACCCTTCGCTTTGATGTCTGCCATCATCCGTCTTACAGCATCTCTGCCCTTAAGCACAGTTACGGCATCAATGTCGCCGCCGCGGACAGTCATAAAGGCTGCATAATACTCGAGCGGATAATAAATCTTGTACCAGCCGAGTCTGAGTGCAGCACTTACATAGGCCGCAGCGTGAGCCTTCGGGAACATGTACTTAATTTTCATACAGGAGTCAATATACCACTGCTCAACGCCGTTATCCTTCATTGTCTGTATATGCTCCTGGGTAAGAAGCTTTGTTGCCTTACCCTTACGGACAATTTCCATAATTTTAAAGGCAACACTCGGCTCTACACCCTTATGCATAAGATAAACCATAATGTTGTCTCGGGTACCGATAACCTCGGAAATTGTGCAAGTGCCGTTTTTGATAAGCTCCTGAGCATTGCCGAGCCAAACGTCAGTACCGTGTGAAAGTCCCGAAACCTGAAGAAGGTCAGAGAAATTCTTCGGACGGGCATCAAGAAGCATCTGAATAACAAAGGGTGTGCCCATTTCGGGAATTGAAAGAGTACCCGTGGGGCAGTCAATGTCCTCGGGAGTTACGCCGAGAGGCTCGGGGCTTAAAATAAGCTCATAAATCTTCGGGTCACAGATGTCCGTTTCCATTACGGGGATTCCCGTAAGATCCTCAAGATACTTGTAAAGTGTAGGAACATCATGGCCGAGATTATCAAGCTTAAGTATTGTATCGTGAAGTGCGTGGAAGTCAAAGTGGGTAGTTCTTGTGTCGCTCTTTGCATCGTCAGCAGGATGCTGAATGGGAGTAAAATCCGAAAAAACGAATTCATTCGGCACAACAACCATACCGCCCGGATGCTGACCCGTCGTTCTCTTAACACCCGTACAGCCTCTTGTAAGTCTGTCCTCTTCGGCACGGCTTACTACAATGTTTCTTTCGTCAAGGTACTTTTTAACATAACCGTAAGCGGTTTTGTCGGCTACGGAAGCAATTGTACCTGCCTTGAAAACATGACCGTCACCGAAAAGGGTTTCGGTGTAGCGGTGGGCTCTCGACTGATACTCACCTGAGAAGTTAAGGTCGATATCAGGGCTCTTGTCGCCCTTGAAGCCAAGGAAGGTTTCAAAGGGAATATCGTGACCGTCACGAATCAGCATGGTACCGCATTCGGGGCACTGCTTAGGAGGAAGGTCATAGCCCGAGCCTACCTCACCGTTGAGGAAAAATTCACTGTAACGGCAGTTGGGGCAACGGTAATGCGGTGCAAGAGGGTTAACCTCGGAAATACCCGAGGCATTTGCAACATAGGACGAGCCTACGGAGCCTCGTGAGCCTACGTGATAGCCGTGCTCATTGGAGTTTTTAACAAGCTTCTGAGCAATCATGTAAAGAACGCCGAAGCCGTGCTTAATAATTGATGTCAGCTCTCTGTCAAGACGCTTTGCAACGTATTCGGGAACGGGATCACCGTAATGATCCTTTACCTTCTCCCAACAAAGCCTTGTAAGCTCTTCATCGGCACCCTCAAGTGAAGGCGGATAGTTGCCGCTTGGTATGGGAATGATTTTTTCAACCATATCGGCAATTTTATTTGTGTTGGTAATAACGATTTCCCTTGCTGTCTCTTCACCGAGATAATCAAACTCTGCAAGCATTTCCTCGGTGTTGCGGAAATAAAGAGGCGCCTGATTATCAGCATCGGAGAAGCCCTGACCTGCCATAAGAATGGCACGGAACTTGGCATCACCCGGATCAATAAAATGCACATCGCAGGTGGCAACAACCATTTTACCGAGTGCATCGGCAACATGAATCACCTTACGGTTGAAGTTTCTGATGTCCTCGGTGGAGTTGACATGAGGGAATCTTTCACTTCTTATCATATATTCATTGTTGCCGCAGGGCTGAATTTCAAGGTAATCGTAAAAAGAAGCGATTTTAAGAATTTCCTCATCGCTTTTGCCTTCAACAATTGCTCTGTAAACCTCACCTGCTTCGCAGGCACTTCCGACAATAAGGCCCTCTCTGTGCTTTATCAGCTCACTTTTGGGAATAATAGGTCTTCTGTGAAAATACTGAAGATTTGAAAGGGTGATGAGCTTGTAAAGATTCTTAAGTCCCGTAAGATTTCGGACAATGAGAATCTGATGAAAATACTTGTTTTTACCTTTTTTCCAGGTTTCAAAATCCATTTCGGTATCGTCAATAAAATAGCCTTCCATACCGTAAAGAATTTTGATTTTTCCGCCTGCCGCACTTACGGCTTCGGGATAAGCCTGAACAACGCCGTGGTCTGTTACGGCAATTGCCTTGTGCCCCCAATCGATTGCACGCTTAATAAGAACAGATGCATCTGTCATACCGTCCATCATTGACATTTTCGTGTGAAGATGAAGCTCGACACGCTTTTCTTCGGCATCATCCTTCTTTTTGATTTTTTCAACAAGACTGATTGCTCTCGGCGAAATTACGTTTTCGCCCGAGAATTTATCAAAGGCGAGGTCTCCTCTTAAAAGGAGTGTTACGCCATCCTTGATTTTTTCTGCAATTGACTCGCAGTTTTCCTTGCGGTCAAAAATCTTGCAGGTGTAAGAATATGTGCCGTCTGTGATGTTGAAGGTGATGATGAGGCTTCTGCCGTCACGGGTTTCCCTTGTTTCAAAGGAGAAAACATCACCCCAGACAACACAGGAGCCATCCTCGGGGGAAATTTCCTTGAGAGGACGGGGATTTTTTGTGATTTTGTTTCCGAAAATCGGCTTTGCCGTTTCAAGATAAAGAGGAATGCCCTCAACAATTTTGTGCTCCTTCGGCTTTGAAGGTGCGGCAAAAACGGGATCAAGTCCTTTTTTAATTAGGTTTTCTTCCTCTGCTTTTTTATGGAATGCGGCAATTTCTTCGTCGCTGATATCAAGCTCCGTCTGCCCGCAAAGCTGAACCTCCACATCCCTTGAAAAGCGTTTATTTATGAGTCTTCTTATAAAGTCATCAGCACCGACACCCTTGAGAATGTCACCACCGCCGTGGGAAAGCTCAATGAAAAGAGTCCTTCCGTCAAAGCGAGCCTTACTGTGAGTAAAGAATCCGTTTGTTGCGGCAATTGCTCTGTTTGCTTCATAAATAAGAGACGAGAAATACTCCTCTGAAAAGCTTTCGGAGGGCATTCTCGGAAAAATTGTGACAGAATTTACAAGAAGCCTTTCCCTTAAGTTGTTTTCTGCAGAGTCAATTATTTTATAATTAACCGTAAGCGGAAAAAAAGCATCAATCTCGATGCTCTTTTTCTCCATAGCTATGCGTACATTTTCAATCTGACAGCCCTTGAAGGCCTCGTGAAGTGCTTCATCCGTGAAAGCACCGAAAAGTTGTTCAAAACTGTTGTTCATCTTATGTTTTCCTTTATATCTTAACTACCTGACAATTCGGCCCTTTGGCCCTCGACCCTTACTACTCACTACTTACTACTTACTACTTAAATCTTATCTATTTCCTTCATAAGCTCTTCGAGAATTTCATCCTCGGCAACCTTGCGAAGAACCTCACCTTTTTTGAAAATAACTGCACAGCCGTCACCGCCGGCAATGCCGATGTCAGCCTCCTTTGCTTCACCGGGTCCGTTTACAACACAGCCCATTACCGCAACTGTGATGCTCTTTTTAACAGAACGAAGCTCATTTTCGACCTTGTTTGCAAGACCGATAAGGTCAATTTTTGTTCTGCCGCAGGTGGGACAGGAAACAAGCTTCGGTGAAGAATTGTCAAGGTCAACTGCCTTGAGAATATCAAAGCCTGCATAGACCTCTTTTACGGGACTGTCCGTGAGGGAAACACGGATTGTGTCACCGATTCCGTCACAAAGAAGTGAACCGATACCGACAGAAGATTTGATAAGTCCCATTCTTTCCGTACCCGACTCGGTAACACCGAGATGTAAGGGATAATCGCAGATTGAAGCGACCTTACGGTAAGCAGCAATCATATTTCTTACATTTGAGGATTTAATGGAAATTACAATATCGTCAAAATCGTAATTCTGCAGAAGTCTGACGTGATACATTGCACTTTCCACCATTGCATCGGGTGTGGGTGCTCCGTATTTAGCAAGGATTTCCTTTTCAACGGAGCCTGAATTTACACCGATTCTGATGGGTACGCCTTTACGGGCACAAGCCTCGGCAACTGCCTTTACATTTTCGTCAGCGCCGATATTACCCGGGTTGATACGGATTTTGTCAACACCTGCAACAAGGCTTTCAAGTGCAAGCTTATGGTTAAAGTGAATGTCAGCAACAAGAGGAATGCGGATGCTTTCCTTGAGTGCAGCAACAGTTTTCACAGTCTCCATATCAGGCACTGCAACACGCACGATTTCACAGCCTGCCCGCTCAAGCTCAAGAGCCTGTCTGACATTGCCTTCAATGTCGTGTGCAGGAACATTGAGCATTGACTGAACGGTAATCTTACTGTCTCCGCCGATAAAAATATTACCAAGCTTTATTTTTTTACTTATTCTAGCTGTATCCATCATTTTTCCTCCTTGCAGTTTCCAAAGCAAGAGCAAGAATACCCTTACTACTTCCGAATCACATAAATCCGATTCCCGAAATCCACTTCCAAATATCATTTGCCGAAATAAGTGCCATAAAGATGAGAAGCAGTACAAGACCTGCGGCACTTACCCATGAAACATACTTCTGGGGAATTTTTCGGCGGATAATAAGCTCAACGAACATAAAGAAGAGGTGTCCGCCGTCAAGAGCAGGTATGGGAAGAAGATTGAATAAACCTATATTTATTGTTATCATCGCAAAGAGCATAAAGAGAGTGGAATAATCTGTTGTTGCAACGCTCTCCTCAGCAATTTCCGTGATGATTGACATTGTGCCGATGGGACCCGAAAGGTCATTGATGCCGTACTGACCTCTGACAAGGTCAAAGAGGCTGAGATAAACCATTCTGCCAAGTGACATTGAGTAGCCGAAGGCTTCCTTTATAACCGAAAGAACATTTTTCTCTTCAGGATAAACGGTGAAATCAAAAATTGTCACCGACATAAACTCAACATCATCAAAGGAAAGGCTCTCCCCTTCTCTTTCAACCGAAAGAGAATAAATAAAGTCCGTGTCCTTACGGATGGCAGTGATAAGCTCGTTATCATTTGTGACCTTTTCACCGTTTACGACAGTAATGAGGTCACCGTCCTTGAGTCCTGCCCTTTTAAGGCTTGCACTGACAGAGGAAATGACTCTGTCCTTGTAATTGAAGTTCCCGCTTGTTATCTTCTGAAAAGGTACATCCTCAAGCTCCGTCTTTTCTCCGTCGCGCATTACGGTAAAATCAAACTTACCGCTTGCATTACGCTGCATAAGGAATGTGATGTCGTAGCTTGAGAAAACATGCTTACCGTCAATTTCAAGAATTTCATCGTCAAGCTGAAGCTGAGCATTACTTGCGGCACCCTCATAAAATGATGAGATTTTTTTTGAGGTGATTGCATCGTCACCGCTGATAAGAATGACACAGAGAATAAAGCCTAAAATGAGATTCATAACTGCACCTGCAGAAATAATAATCATTTTCTTCCAGGTTTTCTGGTTACAATAGGCTCTTTCGTCGTCGCTTTCTTCACCCTCGCCCTCCATGCTGACAAAGCCACCGATAGGGAAAAGACGAAGTGCATACTTGGTTTCCTTGCCCTGCTTTTTTAAAATTGTGGGTCCCATACCGATTGCAAATTCATTTACCTTTACCTTGAAAAGCTTGGCAAAGACAAAATGTCCGAATTCGTGAATTGCAATGATAAGACCGAAGAAAAACACACCGATGAGAATCGGCACACCCTTTGCCTTGAGGTCGGCAAAGGAAAAAAGTAAATTCAGATTCATAGATACGCCTCTTTTATATATTTATGAAGCAGAAGCTTTTACACCTTGCTTCTTACAAGCTCTCTTGCATTTCTGTCAGCCTCAAGAATCGCTTCAAGACTTCCGCCGACAGTATTTTCCGAATTTTCCATTGCAAAGGAAACAAGCTCGGCTATCTCAAGGAAGCCGATTTTTCCTTCACGGAAAAGCTCATTTGCCATTTCGTTTGCACCATTTGCAATGCAAGGGTAAAGTCCGCCTCTTGTGATTGCTTCACGGCAAAGATTAATGCAACGGAAGGTGTCATAATCAGGCTTATAGAAGGTGAGATTCGGATAATCCCACAGATTGAGCTTCTTTACGGGTGACTCATAGCGCTCCGGATAAGTGAGTGCATACTGAATGGGAATTCTCATATCGGGAACACCCAGCTGAGCAATCACCGAGTTATCATTATATTCTATAAGTGAATGGATAATGCTTTCACGGTGAACAACAATGTCGACCTTCTGCGGATCAACATCGAAAAGCCATACTGCCTCGATAAGCTCAAGACCTTTATTCATCATTGTTGCACTGTCAACAGTAATTTTTGCACCCATACTCCAGTTAGGATGCTTAAGTGCCTGAGCAACGGTAACATCCTTAAGCTCGTCTCTTGTCTTGCCGAAGAAGGGACCGCCTGATGCTGTTAATATGATTGACTTGAGCTCATCTTTTTTATTCATACCCTGAAGGCACTGAAAAATTGCACTGTGCTCACTGTCAACGGGAAGGATTGCAACGCCCTTCTCCTTTGCCTTGCCCATAACAAACTCACCGCCGGCAACGAGGGTTTCCTTGTTGGCAAGAGCAATGTTTTTGCCCTGCTCAATTGCGCAAAGGGTAGGTCTGAGGCCTGCAATGCCGACAACTGAGTTAAGCACTGTGTCTGCCTGCGAAAGAGATGCACATTCACAGACACCCTCCATACCCGAAAGCACCTTTGTGTCTGTATCGGCTACTGCGAGCTTTAAGTCGGCAGCCGCCTTTTCGTCAGCCATTGCGGCAAAACGGGGCTTATACTGTCTTATCTGTTTTTCGATTTCTGCAACATTTTTTGATGCAGTAAGAGCCACAACCTCGTAGTTTCTTTTTGTTACAACATCAAGCGCCTGTGTGCCGATTGAGCCTGTTGAACCCAATATGGTAAGCCTTTGTGACAAAACAAACAACCCCTTTTCTTTGTAAAAATGATTTTACCCTTTGAAGAAGGCAATTAAGCTGAGTATACAGTAAAGTGTGGGAGCGACGAAGATGACGCTGTCAAAACGGTCCATAATGCCGCCGTGACCGGGAATAAGCTTACCGTAGTCCTTGATGCCGTAGTTACGCTTGATAACCGAAGCTGAAAGGTCACCGAGCATACTTACAAGGGAAAGCACCATTGAAATGGGAATGATATAAACATACTTCATTGCACTTTCGCCGAAAATTGTGTAATTATAAAGATTTTTGCAGCCGATTGTGAAAAGATAAAGAATGAGCACATTAATAGCCGCTGTGACAACAACGCCACCGATTGCACCTTCAATTGACTTTTTGGGGCTGATTACAGGAGCCATCTTGTGCTTGCCGAATTTCACACCGACGATATATGCAAAGGTATCTGTAAACCATGAGCATGAAAAGGCAAGACCAATGAAAAATACAGCCTCTTCGTGAGTATAGCCCGGGAACCAGTCAGCAATATTGTTAAGCTTCAGAAAGCACGACAACGCAAAGGGAAGTGCCAGAGAAGCAACAAAAGCCGCGGATGTGTGAGTGAAGGTGATGTCCTTATTGAAAAATACCATAAGGCTCATAAGAAGCAATACATAAATACCGTAGATTATACCGGCCGGAGGCAATGCAACACCGAAGCCGGGAAGAAGCACCGTAAGGAAGCTTGCAATGCATGAAACTGCAAAAAGCACCTTGCTTTTATTACCTACTGCCCTTACGATTTCGAAGTTAGCCATTGTGGCAAGAGCTGCAAGAACAACTGTTATAAGCGGCTTTACATCGAAGGCTACTGCTACAAGGAAGCCTGCAAGACCTGCCACCACCAGAAAAAAGGAAATAGTCCTTTCCTTTTGAAATACTTTCTTTTTTTCTTTGTTTTCCATTTTGATTTTTACCTTTCTTGATCCGTTTTTTGGGGAAGCTTTATTTTTATCGGACTGCAATATTTTGTAATTGCATCCGTAATTATCAAATTTAATCAGACTCCGCCGAAGCGTCTGTTTCTTCTGCCGTACTCCTCGATAGCACGGTCGAGATCCTCTGGCTTATAATCAGGCCAGAGTACATCGTCAACATAAATTTCCGAATAGGCTGACTGCCAGAGAAGATAATTGGAAAGTCTGAATTCACCGCTCGGACGGATGATGAGGTCAGGATCGGGCTGACCCGCCGTGTAAAGTCCGTCGGAAATCATTTCTTCCGTAATCGCATCGGGATCAAGCTCCCCTGCTTTTACCTTTTCGGCAAGCGCCTTCACGGAATGAACAATTTCATCTCTTCCGCCGTAATTAACAGCGATATTGATGTAGGTCTTTTTCTTGTCATCGGATTTTTCCTCAACAGTATCCATTAGCTTTACAATATCCTTGGGCATACCCTTACGGGAGCCTATAAAACGGATATGGTAGCCCGCCTCCTCATTCTCAAGATACCTTTCCTGCATTTCGTCAAGATATCTGCGAAGAAGATTCATTATGGCTGTAACCTCCATTTTGGAGCGTTTCCAGTTTTCTGTTGAAAAGGCGTAAAAGGTGACATACTTCACGCCGATGTCAGAGCAATACTGACAGATGTTACGGAAAACCTCTGCACCGACCTTGTGTCCCTCGGTGCGCTTGAGACCTCTCTGCTTTGCCCATCTGCCGTTGCCGTCCATAATGATGGCTATATGCTCGGGTAAGTTTTCAAACTTTTTTTCCATTATCCGATCTCCTGTTAAAAACAACTTAAATTATGTTAAATAAGGACAAAAGGGGCTGTACTGAACAGCCCCGGGTAAGCTTGCTTTTAGATTGACATTACTTCCTTCTGCTTTGCATCGCAGATTGCTTCAATTTCCTTTGTGAAGTTATCGGTAATCTTCTGCATTTCCTTTTCTGCGTCCTTGAGATCATCCTCGGTAATCTCGCTGTTCTTCTTCATTGCCTTGAGCTTTTCAAGACAGTCACGACGGATTGAACGAACTGCAACCTTTGAATTTTCGGCAATCTTCTGAATGTCCTTTACAAGCTCCTTACGTCTGTCCTCTGTGAGAGGAGGGAAGGTAAGACGGATAACTGAGCCGTCATTCTGAGGATTGATGCCGATGTCTGAGGTCTGGATTGCCTTTTCAATCGCCTTGAGAACGCTCTTATCCCAGGGCTGGATTGTAAGAACTCTTGCCTCGGAAACTGAAACGGAAGCAAGCTGATTGATGGGTGTGGGTGAGCCGTAATAATCAGCTGTTACTTTGTCAAGAATCTGGGGATTTGCACGGCCTGCACGGATTGCACCGTACTCTGACTGGAGTGCTGTAACTGTTTTGCCCATTTTTGTTTTAGCGGTTTCGTATACTGTCTTCATGATTTTGTCCTCTTTCTGTGTAATTTTATTTTTGATAGTTTATGTATTTATTCCTTAACAACGGTGCCAATGTTTTCGCCTTTGAGTGCTCTTACAATGTTCTGAGGATCATCAAGATTGAAAACAAGGATTGAAATGCCGTTGTCTCTGCAAAGTGAAGCAGCGGTGCTGTCCATTACCTTAAGTCCCTTTGAAAGCACCTCTGAATGAGTAAGCTCATCGTACTTCACTGCATCAGCAAACTTGTTGGGATCCTTATCGTAAACGCCGTCAACATTTGTTGCCTTGAAAATGATTTCCGCATCAATTTCAGCAGCTCTTAAGGCTGCAGCAGTATCCGTTGAGAAGAAGGGGTTACCTGTGCCGCAACCAAAGATAACAACATTACCGTTTTCAAGATATTCAACTGCTTTTCTCTTTGTGAAGATTTCAGCAACCTGAGGCATTACAAGTCCTGTAAGCACCTGAGCCTTGACTCCGAGCTGTTCAAGCGTATCCTGAAGAGCGAGGGAGTTGATTGTTGTTGCAAGCATACCCATCTGGTCGGCTCTGGGTCTGTCCATTTCACCGCTGGATCTGCCGCGCCAGAAATTACCGCCGCCGACAACTATTCCAATCTGAACGCCCATTTCCGTGCATTCCTTTATAACCTCACAGACTGTGGTAACCATATCGAAATCGAGGCCTTTGCCCTCTTTACCTGCGAGAACCTCACCGCTTAATTTAAGCAGGATTCTCTTATATCTGCACTGCATTGTACACACCTCCGAATTTGTGTTTTCTTTATTTTACTAAATATCCTTTAAACTGTAAAGTCTTTTTTTGATTTTTAACCGATAATTTTTATTTCTTCTTCACCCTCATGGGCAGATGAAGCCGAAAATCTCAGTGTTTCGAGGTTTTCAACATTCTCACAGTAAAGTCCGTGAGCATAAGCATCGCAAACGTTTTCGAAATCGGCACGGGACTTTTCAATAAGAACATTCTTTGCGTTTTTGATGTGAATACAGGAATTTCTGCTCTTCGTGATGTCAACATCAATTCCGGGACGAAGGTCATAGATTCCGCAACCCCACTTTGATGTTTTCGTAAGTGTTACCCTTACGTTTTCGAGTGTCACATCCTCGATGGGGTTATCCTCTGTGCCGTGAATGAGAATGCCGTTTTCACCCTTGCAGGTAATGTTACGGAAGCGGATATTTTTAATGTGACCGCACTTTGTGTTAGTGTCGCGGCGGAATGCCGTTACGGCAATGGGCTCCGCACTGCCCCACCAGTCGGGACAAAAGCGTCTTGTTTCAATGATAATGTCGGAGAAGGTTACATTTTCAACGTTACCGCCGTCTCTTATCTGAATTGAAAGTCCGCGGTTTGATTTTGAAATTGTACAGTCTGAAACAATAACATTTCTGAAGTCGCCCACACCCTCGGTACCGATTTTGATTGCGGCAGAGGTTGAAGTAAGAGTACATCCGCTGATAATGACATTTTCCGTCGGGCCGTACTCACTGTTGCCCTTTGAGGCCTTAAGACAGATACAGTCGTCAGCGCAGGTAACGTGACAGCCGAGAATGCGCACATTTGAGCAATGGTCGGGGTCAATGCCGTCACTGTTTGCAACATCAAGAGGGTTGAGTATGCGTATATTCTGAATGAGCACATCGTCACAGCCTGCAGGGTGAAGCGTCCAGAAGGGAGCATCCTTGATTGTGACATCTCTGACGGTTATGTGGTTGCTGTTTTCAATGTAGATTGTTGTGGGACGGGGATAAAAATTACCCGTAACATAATACTGATCCTTTCTTTCTACAAAAGCATAGCAGTTGGCGTCAATTGTGCCCTCACCGCTGATTACCGCACCGTGTGCCTTGTAACCGTAAATGAAGGCAAAGGAGGGTTTTCCTGTAACGGGATTGCCTACAAGTGCCGTTTTCGGGTCGTTTATTGTCTCACAGGGACGGATATAGGAGTTTATGTCTGACGATGCCTTTAAAACCGCACCCTTCTGAAGATAAAGCTCAACATTTTCCTTAAGCTGAATTGAATGGCTGTAATAGCTTCCGCTTTCAAGAACAACAGTGCCTCCGCCGCTTTCGGCACAAGCATCTATAGCCTTCTGGATAGCAACTCCGTCATCGGTGATTCCATCAGCAGCCGCACCGAATTTTTTTACATTGTAGTATATCATTTCTGCACCTTATTTCTTTTCGAGTTTTGCATAGTTTGCCATAAGCTTCTTTGTTCCTGCATTCGTGAAGGCAATTTCAAGCATAAAGTCGTTGCCCATAGGCTTTGCCGAGACAACAACACCCTCGCCGAAAACTCTGTGGGTAACGGTGTCGCCCGTCTGATAGGTTGCACCCGAGGAAACAGGAGCCTTTTTCTTTTCCTCGACAGCGGTTTTCTGCTTTGCAAGGTAGCCTCTTCCGTGGGAGCCGATGTTTCTTTCATACTCACCTCTGACCATCTGCTCAAAGGACATCTGCGAGGTCTGCCTTCTGCCTGTTCTTTCAATGAAAATTTCGGGAATTTCCACCATAAAGCGTGAAACGGGGTTACGGCTCGTTGAACCAAAGAGCATACGCATATTCGAATGCGAAAGGAAAAGCTTCTGCTTTGCACGGGTAATGCCTACATAAGCAAGACGTCTTTCCTCTTCAACATCCTCTTCACTGTACATGCTCTGATGTCCCGGGAAGATGCCCTCCTCCATACCGGGGATGAAAACAACAGGAAATTCAAGTCCCTTTGCCGAGTGAATTGTCATAAGCACAACGGAATTTGCCTCGGTGTCGTAGTTGTCAAGGTCGGTAAGAAGTGCTGTTTCCTCAAGGAAGCCCGAAAGTGTTGCTTCTTCATTTTCACTTTCGTAATTTTTAAGGTTTGAGATTAATTCGGAAATGTTTTCGATTCTCTCCTCGCCCTTTTCTTTATCAAGGCGAAGATAAGGAATATATTCGGTTTTTTCGAGAATCTTTTCAAAAAGCTCGGGAAGCGGAACATTGTCAACAAGCTCCTTGAGTGAGTTTATCATTTCTGTAAACTCCATCAGCTTTTTGCTTGAACGGGAAAGCACCTCATATTCATCGGCGTGAGACAGCACCTCAAAGAGACTGATGCCGAGTCCCGATGCGATTTCAGCTGCCTTGTTGACCGTTGCATCACCGATTCCCCTTTTGGGCACATTGATAATTCTTCTTAGACGGATGTTATCCGATGAATTGTTCACTACGGTAAGATAAGCAATTGCATCACGGATTTCCAGTCTGTCAAAGAATCGGTGTCCGCCGATAACTCTGTATGGAATACCCGAGCGCGCAAGCAGCTGTTCAATTGTATTTGACTGTGCATTGACACGGTAGAGAATTGCGTGGTCGGAAAAATCGAACTTTTTGCTTCCCACATTATCTTCAATTGTGTCAACAATAAATCTTGCCTCGTCTCTTTCGTCGTAGGCTGTGTTTACAACAACCTTGTCACCGCCGCCGTTTGCAGTCCATAGGTTTTTGCCCTTACGCTTTTTGTTGTTGGAGATAACCTCATTTGCAACATCAAGGATGGTCTGTGTCGAACGGTAATTCTGCTCAAGACGGATGATTGTTGTGTCGCTGTAGCGACTTTCAAAGTTGAGAATGTTTTCAATCGTAGCACCGCGGAAACGGTAAATGCTCTGGTCGTCGTCACCGACAACACAGATGTTTCTGTGTCCTGCGGCAAGAAGCTCTGTGAGTCTGTACTGAGCGTGGTTTGTGTCCTGATACTCGTCAACCATAATGTAACGGAATTTTTTCTGATAGTACGCTCTTACCTCGGGGTAGTTTTCAAGAAGCTTCACGGTATTGACGATGATATCGTCAAAGTCCATTGCATCGGCTTTTTTCAGCTCCTTCTGGTACATTTCATAAACTCTGCCGATCATAATTTTCCTGGCATCCTTGCCTGCAGTTTCGCTGTAAAGATCAGGAGAAATCAGACTGTCCTTTGCTCTGCTGATTTCGTTGAGAATCGTTTTATAAGAAAGATTGCCCTCGCTGATGCCGAGCTGACGCTGACATTCCTTGATAAGACGCTTTGTGTCATCGGTATCGTAAATAGTGAAGCTTTTGGAATAACCGAGAGCCTCACCGTCACGGCGGAGAATTCTCACACAGCTTGAATGGAAGGTTGATGCCCAGATGTCCTTTGCATCCTGCTCACCGAGCATTTTTTCAAGTCTTTCCTTAAGCTCGGCTGCCGCCTTGTTTGTAAAGGTAATCGCAAGAATCTGCCAAGGTCTTGCCGCATCGACACTGAGTAAATCCTCAATGTCAAAATATCTCTCCTCATCACCTTCAAGATAGGCTCTCATATCGTCAAGGTCCTGCTCGGAGGGCTCAAAAGCAACCTGTCGGCTTTCATAGGCATTACCGTACTTTACTATATTGGCAATACGGTTGACAATTACAGTTGTCTTTCCGCTACCTGCACCTGCAAGAATAAGCACGGGCCCCTTGACCTGAAAGATTGCTTTTTTCTGCATATCGTTCATTTTAGAAAAATCTTTTTCAATTATTCTTTTTCTCAGTTCAAAAAATTCATTTGTTGCCATTTTTTACCTCAGTAAGTTATAGTTATACTCACTAATTCTACATTAAACAACAGAAAAAAACAACCATTAAATTGAAAATATATCTTTTAATTTTTCCTTGACTAAAAAAGCAATAAGAGTTACAATGTTATAAATATGATTGATCTTAAGGAGATTACTATGTCGATAGAAAGAGTAAGAGAATATTTCAAGGGCTACGGAATCGAGGATAAGATTCTCGAATTTGATGTTTCAAGTGCCACTGTCCCCCTTGCCGCGCTCGCCCTCGGAACAGAAGAAGCAAGAATTGCAAAGTCACTTTCTTTTCTTGTTGAGGATAAGGCAATAATCATTGTCACTGCGGGTACTGCAAGAATAAACAACAAGCGTTACAAGGAAAACTTCCACAAAAAAGCAAAAATGCTCACTGCAGAGCAGGTAACGGAGCTAATCGGTCACAAGGTCGGCGGTGTCTGTCCCTTTGCAATCAATGACGGCGTTGATGTTTACCTTGACGAATCCCTCAAAGCATTCACAACGGTTTTTCCCGCCTGCGGAAGCAGTAACAGTGCAATTGAGCTTACAATCCCCGAGCTCGAAAAGTATTCCGGCTTCAAGGCGTGGATAGATGTAACCTCGCCTAGCGAAGCGTAAAATTTTCCATAGCAAAGGAGTGTCATTTATGAAATTCAAAAAATTAACAGCAATTATACTGTCAGTTCTGATGATTTTTTCTGCTTTTTCCTTCTGCGTATCTGCTGAGAGTGAAAGCATTGAAGAGCTTCAGAAGCAGTTCAGATACGGTGTTGGTCCCGAAAGAAACGGCTACCGCATTGACTACCGCTACTACTCACCCGTGGGAAAACGTGATAACACCGAGTATCCTCTTGTAATCTGGCTTCACGGTATGGGCGACGGCTCTTATGAGGGCAAGCAGATTGAAAGCAGCGACATTGCGCGCTGGGCAAGTGATGAGTTCCAGAGCCGCTTCAAGGGCAGTAAGGGTGCATTCATTCTTGCCGCACGCTCAGTTGAAGAGGCTGACCTTTACTGGACGGATAATCTCATTTCTCCCTTAAGAGCCGCAATTGACGATTTCATCGAAGAAAACTGGTTCAATATTGATCCCGAGCGCATTTACATCGGCGGTTACTCAATGGGCGGAAAGATGACACTCAAAATGGCAGTTGCCTACCCGGAGATGTTTGCCGCCGCCTTTCCCATCTGTCCCGCCTGGGTACCCGGCACCGACGCAACAAGAAAAATTGCTGATATGCCCATCTGGCTTACAAGCGGTGCATCGGATCCTCTTGTAAACTACTATGCAATGACAATGCCTACATGGAAGAACATCATTTCAGAAAGCAATGTTCCCGGAAAATGCCGTTTTTCAACTCTTACAAGAACCGCTTATCCTAACGGACTTCCGACTTCAAGCGACCACCATTCCTGGTACGCAGTAAACAACGATATGTTCTCATCAAGAAACGGCAACTATCCTTCAATGAGAACAGTTGACGGCAACGGAAAAAGAGTTACACTCTCCTACCCCGACGGCATGATTTCCTGGCTTTCTTCCTTCAGAAGCGACTTTGACGGCGACTGGGCTTACGGAAGCGGCAACGAAGAAGCGCAAACAAGCAACGGCATGCCTTCCGGCTTCAACATGATACTGACTATGCTTAAAAACTTCTTTGAATATATTACAAGCTTCTTTAAATTCTGATAATCAACAATTAAGGGGATGGGAAAAAACTCGTTTTTTTACATCCCCTTTTTAGGGGCTGGGAAAAAATGCGCAGAATGAACAAACCGAGCCAAAATAAAGCGTTCAGCTTTATTTTGGTTTACCCGACGGCGTACATAGGTACTTAAGAGGGCGAGGTTTGTTTATAGCATAAAACGCAAAAACCTTGTTTTTGCCTGCTTTTGCTGATTTTTATAGCTTTAAAGGGTTTCTTTGGTAGTTAAATACCGAAAGAAACCCTTTAGTTATCTTGTTTTATGCGGTCTGCACTTTTTTTACAGCCCCTTGCTGTTTTGTTATAAATTTATCAGATGTAAACGCTTTCAAAGTCATACATATTACGGGTATTATCACTTTTCGTATGAATAGTTATAAGTGCACCTGCAATATTTGCTTTGGGTGTAACATGATAGTATGTGCCCTCGTAAAAGCTGCACTGCACTGTTGCAGGATGATTGTGTCCCATTGAAAGAAGACCGATACAGCCGCTTTCTTTAAACACATCGTCAAGAGGCTGATTCTTGGGTATATCATACTTTTCGGGTCGGATCATAAGCGTCGGATAACCGAGCTTGTAGGCTTCACCTTTTTTAGCAGCTTTTGCAAAATTCGGTGTGTTTTCATGGAGAAAAACACTCATTGTTACATTTTCGCTGACGCTCTTTTTGCTGGCAATTTCTTCTTTGCACCAGCCGACCTGATCCTCGTGAACATATCCGTAAATATGATCTGGATCCTCATTATCATAATCCATAGTGTCAATGAATAAAAGGGAATGTGTCATTACTTCATCAGAGTAAATATCAATACTGTACTGACATCCGCCTGAAATTTCCGGCTCATCGGCAACAAGACAATGCTCATATTGTGAAAGATAAGCTACAACATCGGCAGATGTTCCGTAATTTATTCCGTCGTTGTTTCCGGGAACATAAGACCAGTATTGGTCTGCCTCTTCAAAAACCTCGGCAACACTGCGAAGAACATTTGCCTTGTTGAAGTCTCCGTCATTTCCGTCATCAATCATATCTCCCGTTATTACAACAAGATCCGGATCATATTTCTTTGTCAGCTTCTCCATTTTCTTAAGAACATTGATATCTGAAAAACTGATGCCGGTAGTCATATGGGTATCGGTGAATTGAAGAACAGTGAAATCTCCGTTTTCATCGGCATAAAGATCAGGGAGCTCCTTCTGTACAATTACAGTTTCAGCAAAGCCCGAAATATCACCCTTGGTTTTCATTTCATCAGCCAGCGGACCTCCGCCGAGAACGCCCATCAATGCCGTGATAAAAGCAATAAGCGTGCAGATAAAGCTTGTCATTCAAATCATCCTTTCCGAGAGCTTCTCTCAATAAAATAAAAAAGTGTGCCCCAAACGAGACACACCGAAAAATGCATCTCATTTGTTGCGACACAAATCTTAACTCTCGTTTAAAGGAATAGTTAAAGAGACACACTTTTGCCTAAAAAGTGTACCTTTAAACGAGAAAAATATGCAGATCTGTTGTCGCAGATATAATTTACCACATTTTAAAATAAAAAGCAATAAGGATAAAAGAAAAAGTCAGGATAACAATCACCTGCCACCCTGACTATCAGTTAAATCATTACCCGACCCTTCGGCGCTTGGCCCTAAGCCCTCACTGCTTACTGCTCACTACTAGCTCATCAAGTATCCTGTGTGCCGCTTCGTCCTTGCTCATCAACGGCAGCTCTGTTTCACTGTCAGCCTTTATAAGTGTGATGACATTTGTGTCAACGCCAAAGCCTGCGCCCTCTGTTCTGAGACTGTTTGCACAGATCATGTCACAGTTCTTTTTTCTGAGCTTGGCCCTTGAGTTTTCTATCACATTGTCGGTTTCCATTGAAAATCCGCAGATGAACTGACCTTCTTTTTTGTTTTCGCCAAGATAAGCAAGAATATCCTTGGTTCGCTTAAGCTCAATGCACATTTCTCCGTCGCTCTTTTTAAGCTTACTGTCAGCAACATTTGCGGGCGTGTAATCGGAAACAGCCGCAGCTTTTATAATGATGTCCTGCTCCGGAGCCGCCTTTGCAACTGCACCGAACATCTCCTCTGCCGATTTAACGGGTACAACCTTCACAAACATAGGAGCCTTGATTTCAGTGTGAGCAGCAACAAGAGTCACCTCTGCACCGCGAAGCATTGCCGCCTTGGCAATTGCAAAGCCCATTTTACCCGAAGAATGGTTTGTGATAAAGCGTACGGGATCTATTGCCTCTCTTGTGGCACCGGCAGTAACAAGAACCTTTTTACCCGTAAGATCCTTCGGAAAGGCAATTTCCTTTAAAATGTACTCGAGAAGGATCTCCTCCTCGGGCATTCTTCCGTCACCCATGTCACCGTTTGCAAGCATTCCGCTATCAGGTGTGATTATTTCATAGCCGTAAGAGGTAAGCTTCTTTATGTTATCCTGAACAATGGGATTATGATACATATTATGGTTCATTGCTGGAGCAACAATTTTCTTACAGGGGCATGCCATAACCGTTGTTGTAAGCATATCGTCGGCAATGCCGTTAGCGATTTTGCCGATTACATTTGCCGAAGCGGGAGCAAGCAAAACGACATCAGCCTGCTTTGCAAGGGCAACATGCTCAACGCTGTACTGAAAATTGCGGTCAAAGGTGTCAATAAGGCACTTGTTTGCCGTGAGAGTTTCAAAGGTTACGGGGTTAATGAACTGAGTTGCATTTTCGGTCATAAGCACGTGAACATTGCAATTAAGCTTTTTGAGCATTCTTGCAAGGTTGGCAATTTTATATGCGGCGATACTTCCCGAAACGCCGAGAAGCACAGTTTTTCCCTTTAACATCAGAGTAAACACTCCTTTTTCACTTGTTTTTTTTAAAGTATAGCACATTTTTGGAAAAAAATATATACTTTTTGAATTTCTTTGTGTTATAATTATTTATAATATTGTATTGCATCTTTCAAAGAGCGATAACAAGGAGGACAAAAAATGAAAAAGAATCTTAAGCCCAAAGAGCTTACGCTTATGGGACTTCTCGCCGCGGTCTTACTGGTAATGTCATTCACCCCTCTCGGATTTCTTACAATCGGACCGCTTGCAATCACCCTTAATATGATACCCGTTGCCATCGGAGCGATTGCGCTCGGTCCTAAAGGCGGTGCTTTTCTCGGTGCGGTTTTCGGCATCACAAGCTTTCTTCAATGCATCGGCATCGGAGGCTCAAGCCCGATGGGTGTAATACTCTTTGAAATTAATCCCTTTCTTGCCTTTCTGCAGAGATTTCTGCCTCGTTTCCTTATGGGACTTCTGACTGCTTACATCTTTATCCTCATAAAAAAACACATCAATTCCACTGTCGGCTACTTCGTTGCAGGCTTTTCTGCCGCATTTCTCAACACTCTTCTTTTTATGACGGCACTTATTGTCCTTTTCGGGAACACCGATTACATAAATGAGCTTATGGGCGGAAAAAATGTGATTGTGTTTATCTGTACTTTTGTGGGAATCAACGCAATTTTTGAAATGCTCGCTTCAACCTTCTTTACGGGAGTAATTGCAAAGGCACTCGAAAGAGCAAAGCTGATAAGAAGGAGTGAAAAATAATGGTACTTGCAGTTGATATAGGCAACACTAATATTGTAATCGGATGCTTTGACGAAAATGAGATCCGTTTTACCGAAAGACTTTCCACCAATAAGAACTCAACTGCCCTTGAGTATCTTGTGCTTATAAAAACCGTGCTTGAGCTCTACGGACTTGAGAATCACACCTTCGAAGGAAGCATCATTTCCTCTGTTGTGCCCTCAGTTACGGCAAGAGTCAAGGAAGCAATGGAAAAAATCACGGGCAAGGATGTTTTTATTGTCGGACCCGGAGTTAAAACGGGACTCAAAATCAAGCTCGACAACCCCTTACAGCTCGGAAGCGACAGAGTTGCCGACGCCGTTGCCGCAACAAACCTTTACCCCTGCCCTCTCATTATCATTGACATGGGCACTGCAACAACGGTTTCGGTTGTGGACAATGACAAAAATTTCGTCGGGGGCATGATTATGCCGGGTCTTATGGTTTCTATGGAGGCTCTCGCCACAAAAACCTCCCAGCTTCCTCACATCGGTCTTGAGGCACCAAAAAAAGCCATTGGCAGAAACACTGTTGACTGCATTAAAAGCGGACTTATATACGGCAATGCCGCCGCAATCGAGGGGCTCATCTCAAACATCGAGCAGGAGCTCGGTGAAAAATGCACAGTCATCAGCACGGGAGGCCTTGCTAAAATCGTCACTCCCTTGTGCAAGCATAAGATTATTGAAGACGATAAGCTGCTGCTTAAGGGTCTTATGATAATATACAATAAAAACAGATAGTTTGTCTTTAGGGTGACGAGTATAATCTGAACCCGTTTTTTACGGGGCGGATTTCCGCCAACACTTCGTTAAAATACTCGTAAATCCTATAGGATTTACTGCGTTTTGTGCCTTGTTTTGACAAAAATCCGCTTCGAAAAAATCGCAGACCCAAAAGTGCGAATTTTTGTTGGATTTTTGGTTGTTGAGAATGCCGACAGGCTGACGCCTTTCAAATCCGAAACGCCGAAAAGCCAGAAAACTTCACGCTTTTGGGCGAGTTCGGATTATGCTCGTCACCCTAAGCAAACAGTCAGGAGAGGAAATATGAAAAAAATTATTGTTGCAGGTGCAGGTCATGGCGGTCTTACCGCGGCTTACAGCCTTGCAAAAAGCGGCTACGATGTAACCGTAATTGAAAAATCAAAAAGGGACGAGCTCGGCTATGACTGGCACGACTGCCTTGACTACACCGCCTTTGACAATTCGGGTGTGCCGAGACCGCCTATGGAGCTTATCCGTAACAGAGTGCCCTCAGGCTTTGACAATCCCTCATCAACTGTTAAGCTTTGCATCCCATTCGACACCGAGGGCTTTATGATGGACAGAAAGGAGCTTCTCGCTTATCTGATTGAAAACGCAGAAAAAGTCGGTGTAAAATTTGTTTTCGGTTATGATATCAAGGGTGCAATTCTTGACGGACTTAGTGTTGTCGGAATCAAGGCTGAAAAGGACGGCAAAATTACCGAATATAAGGGCAATATGGTTATCGATGCCTGCGGAATGAATTCTCCCGTTAAAAAGAGTCTTCCTCCCTGCTTCAAAATCAAAACAGATTTTGAAGCAAAGGAAATCTTCTATGTTTACAGAGCTTATCACGAAAATCTTACGGGGGAGCTTGCTGACCCACCCTATCTTATCGGACTTTTTCACACGGGCAAGCCCGGTATTGACTGGGTGCTTTCCGACGAAAAATGCATTGATATCCTCGTTGGTAAATTCGGCTCTGCAGGTGAGCTTACAGATGATGACATCGAAGAATCTGTAAGGGCTTACAGAGAAAAGTATCCCTTCATCGGCGAAAAAATCATAAGAGGCGGACAAAAGGGCGTCATACCGCTTAGTAAAATGCTTCCTCTCATTGTCGCAAACGGCTATGCTCTTGTCGGCGACAGTGCAGGTATGACGGTACCTCTCAACGGAAGCGGAATTGTGCTTAGCATGCGTGCGGGTAAAATTCTCGCTGATAAAATCTCTGACTGTGAGGAAAACCCCTTCTCAATCGAAAACCTCTGGAAATACGAATATGAATATTTCCAGACACTCGGAAAAGACCTTGTGACAATCGATATTCTCAAAAACTTCTTCACTACCTGCAAGGGAAAGGATGTTGATTACTTCCTTGAGAAGAAAATAATCACCGCTGAACAGCTCGACTTTCACAAGGGCATAAACATCACTGCAGGCTACATCCTTCACGTTGCCTCAGTTGCACTGCCTCTCGTAAGACTTCTCTCCCCTCTTGTCTCAAACCTCAAGTCAATTCCGCAGATTGATTCTGTTGCTCAGGAAATGCCCGAGGAATACGACAAAAAAGCAGTCTCAGATTGGATAGAAAAATATTCTGCTCTTTGATAAATTTTTATTAAAAAGAACAGAAATGGTCATAAATATGTGATAAACTCATAAGGAAATAAGGCGAAAGCCATAAAAATGGAGGATAATATGAACACTTACACAAAAAAAGAGCGTAATATGTATCTGCTTGGTCTTATGGGCCAGAACTTCATTTACAATATTATCGCAACCGGTATGACATTCTATTTCCAGAGTGTTATCTTCATTCCTGCAATGGCAATCAGTGTCATTATGGGTATCGCCCGTGTGTGGGACGCAATAAACGATCCCATGATGGGTACCATCGTTGACAGAACCAGAAGCAAATACGGCAAATGCCGTCCCTACCTCTTCTTTGTTCCCGGTATCGTTATGGTTACCACCTTTCTCACCTTCGTGAATTCACAGTATTCAGGCGCAAACTCACCCGCTAAAAACGCTGTAATTATCGCCTGGGCAGGCATTTCCTACATTCTCTGGGGTATGACCTACACTGCAGGCGACATCCCCATCTGGGGCATCACATCACTTATGACAGAAAGCGCAAAAGACCGTGAAAAGCTTCTCGGCCTTGCAAGAATGATTGCAGGTGTCGGCGGCGGCATTGTTCTTCTTTCAGTTATGCCCGTTTCTCAGGCTGTCGGTGCAAAATTTGCTGAAACGATGGGACAGAAGGACGGAACACAGATGGGCTTCATCGTTGTGTGCGGAATTCTCACCCTCATCGGTTCACTTCTCTTCCAGTGCGCCTGCTTTGCAAAGGAAAGAGTCAAGCAGCCCTCCGATGCTCACAAGGGCTTTATCGACAACGTTAAAATCATGTGGGGCTGTATGCCCTTCAGAAGACTCCTCATTTCAGGTGTTATCAAGGCTCCCATGCAGATTCTCTCCATTGTTGCAATGACTCTTCTCTCCTACTACTTCGGAGACAACGGCGGTGATGGTCAGAGCTACATTCTTCAGATGGTTGCCCTCGGCGGCGGTCTGTTTATCGGTCAGTTCGGTGCAATGGCTCTCACTCCCAAGCTTTGCGAAAAGTTTGAAAAGCAGAAGGTTTACAACCTTTGCAACATCGTTGGTGCAATCCCCTTTGCAGGCGTATTTGTAGCTTACCTGATTGACGGAACAGGTCTTTACAAGCCCTTCTGGATGGTTGTTCTTGCAATCCTCTTTGCAGTTGCCGGTGCGGCAATGGGTGCTTCAATGGTTATTCAGTCAATTATGATTGCAGACTGCGTTGACTACGACGAGCACAGAACAGGCTACCGTCCCGACGGTGTATTCTTCTCAGGTCAGTCCTTTATCACAAAGCTCGGTGCAGGCTTATCCTCCTTCATTCAGGGTATTGTATTTGCTGCCGTAGGCTTCAGCGGTGACAATGTTGCCGCCTGTAACGAAGCACTCGCAGCATCACCTGCAAGCGACTATATGTTTGCTACTGCCCCCGAATTCGAGCCTTACCGCTTCGGTATGTTCTTCCTTGTTTCCATTCCTGCAGCAGTTACCTGCCTTCTCTCCTGCATCCCCATGAAGAATTACGAAATTTCAAATGCAGAGCACAAGAGAATTATGGAGGAGCTTAATGCAAAGCGTAACAGTGACAGATCAAGCGCTGTATAAGCTGTAGCACTCAATAAAATACGGCGATGAAGTATAAAAGCTTCATCGCCGTTAATTTTTAAATTTGTCAGCCCTGCATTGCCCAATCAATTGCTTTTCGTATACCCTCTTTTTCAATAAGGGATATACCCTTTTCAACAAGGTTTTTCATTTCACTAAGGTCAATACCCCAGAGAGACGTGTCAGCTAAAATTGAACCGAGGTCGCTAACCGCGACAAAAGCTGCCGCATTTGCATCATCCTGAACGGTGTTGTTTTTATAGTAATAAATCAGGCAGGAAAGGGCAAACACAAGAGCCTTCGGAAGCTCACCGTTTTTAACGAGATAATCCTCAATCGAGGGAAGCACCCTCTGTCTGAATTTACTTAATGAATTAAGTGAAATCGAGCTCCATTTATGCTTAAGGTAAGGATTCTTAAAGCGTTCAAGGACACCTGAAGCAAAGCTTTTTGCTTCTTCGTTGCCATCACCGAGAAGAGGCAGAATGCAGTCAAAAAGGCAACGGTTGAGAAATACTGAAAGCTGCTCGTCGTCGATGCTTTCCTTGACTGTTTCCACACCGCAAAGAAGACTAGGAAAAACGAGACTTGTGTGAGCGCCATTGAGAATTCTCACCTTCATTTTGCCGTAGGATGCGACCTCATCACTCCAGATAACATTCAGTCCTGCCTTTTTAAGCGGCAATTCACTTTCAAAATTGCCTTCAATTACCCAGAGATGAAAGGGTTCGGCGGTGTTAAGAAGTCTGTCCTCTTTTCCGATTTCCTTGAAGATTTCTTCAGCATCCTCGGGATAACCCGATACAATGCGGTCAACAAGAGTGTTGCAAAAGGTGTTTTCCTTTTCGAGCCAGCTTGTAAAATTGTCACCAAGCTCCCACAGATCGGCATACTTCATCACACAATTTTTAAGTGCTTTACCGTTATCGGGAATAAGCTCACAAGCAAAAATCACAAAGCCGGGCAGATGACGAAGATAGCGCTGATACAAAAGCTGGGTAAGTTTTCCCGGGAAAGAAAGCGCCGGTCTGTCCTCAAAACGGCATCTTCTGTTGAATTCGATGCCTGCTTCAGTTGTATTTGAAACAATAAAACGCAAATCGGGATTTTTGGCAAGAGCAAGGTAACCGTCATAATCGGCATAAGGATCAATGCAACGGCTGATGCTTTTTATAACACGCCTTTCGCAGACGCTTTCTCCGTTTTTTACACCGCGCAAATAAAGGTTATGCTCTCCCCCGCAGTCATTGATGAGCTGTCCGCGTCCGCTTTTAGTAGGCTGAACGACAACAATTTTTCCGTCATAGAGCCCTTCTTCATTAAGCTTCTGCACAAAATCAGCAGCAAAGCCCCTGAGAAAAGCACCTGTACCGAACTGTATGATAGTTTCTTTCATATTTCCTCCTCTGAGTAATCAAGCCTTGAATATACAGGACATACAGTATAACAAATAAAAACAAATTTGTCTTTACTTTTACAAAAATTTTCAAAAAAATATTTTAAAAAAAATTGAAAAAAGGTATTGACTTTTGCTGAATAAGGTGGTATAGTATACAAGCGCTCGAGAGAGCGAAACAGAATATGCGAGAGTGGCGGAATCGGCAGACGCGCACGTTTGAGGGGCGTGTGGGGCAGCTCGTACGGGTTCAAGTCCCGTCTCTCGCACCATGATGCGTGTTCATAAGGAATTTGAACACGCATCCTTTTTTGTTTAAAAACAGATTGATATTCATTATTGTTGTTATTATAAAATTTCCATCTGCTCAATATTATCACGTATAATTAAACCATCTCGAAAGGGGTGGTTTTAATTATTCTCCTTTCTTTAAATTTTTGGTTATATTTGCAGGAGTAGCTACCTGCGATATAATTAAGATAAAATAGCATTTTTTCCTTGTATTTATATGCTTGATACTGTATAATCAGCAATAAAGGATTAACATCAGAGAAAAGGAGCTATCTCCATGAAAAGCATAAAAGACGGCTGGTGTGTAAGTAACAACTCCCTTCCTTTAAATGATGAAGAGGTTAAAAGATACATAAGCATCACGCCCTCTCAAAGACAGCTTGAATTTATGAAGCTTGAATATTATAACTTTATCCATTTCGGAATAAATACCTTCACTAACAGAGAATGGGGCGACGGGAAGGAAGACATTTCCATCTTCAATCCGAAAAAGCTCGACACAGATCAGTGGTGCCGTGTACTTAAATCGACGGGCAGTAAGGGTATTATCATCACTGCCAAGCACCACGACGGCTTCTGCCTTTTTGACACAAAATATACTGAGCACAATGTTATGAACACTCCTTTCGGAAAGGACATTGTCAGGATGCTTTGTGAAAGCTGTAAAAAGTTCGGTCTTAAGCTCGGAATTTATCTTTCACCCTGGGACAGACACGAAAAAAGCTACGGGACTGACGAATACAATGACTACTTCGTAAATCAGCTTACCGAGCTTTCCACAAACTACGGCGACATTTTCTGCTTCTGGTTTGACGGTGCCTGCGGTGAGGGAAAAAACGGCAAAAAGCAGGTTTACGATTGGAACAGATACTATTCGGTTATAAGGGAACATCAACCCGATGCGGTAATTTCCATCAGCGGCCCCGATGTGCGCTGGATCGGTAACGAGGGCGGAAGAGTCAGAAAAAGCGAGTGGAGCGTTATTCCCGGTGAAATGGACAGTAACGAAGCCGTTGCCGAAAGCTCGCAAAGCGACGAAAATCAGACGAAGCAAATGGCTGAAAAGCTTGACGACAGAACCGAGGATTTAGGCTCAAGAGCTGTGCTGCAAAAATACAGTCAGCTTGTTTTCAAGCCCGCAGAGGCCGATGTTTCAATTAATCTCGGCTGGTTCTGGCACAACAGCCTTTATTATCTCTTTAAAAAACAAAGAACTGCCCAAGACCTTGCAAAGATTTATTTCGACACGGTCGGCGGTAACGCTTCAATGCTTCTTAATATACCGCCCGATAAAAACGGACTTATAAATAAAAGAGAAATAAAAACGCTCGAAAAATTCACCCGACTCATAACCGAGCCTTTCAGAAATGATATAAAGATTTTCAGCATTCACTCCTATTCTCCCGACGGAAAAGAAAGGGAAATATCAGAAGACAGTATTTGTCTCAACCCGGGCGAGACCGGAATCAGACTCAGACTTTCCGAAAAAGCCTCTGTAAGTCTTTTGAGCTTAAAGGAAGATCTAGCACACAGTCAACGCGTTGAGGAGTTCAGAATCTACGCTAAAGATGAAAACAGCAGCTATTCAGAGATTTTCAAGGGTACTGTGATAGGCTCAAAAAAGATTGCAAAATTTAAAAAGACCGTGCTTACCGATGAGCTTTTAATCATCGTTACGCAGTCAAGATCAAACCCCGTTCTCAAGGATGTAAAAATTTATGGCTAAGCTCGAAAAAATCCGTTTATTTATAAAAAAAGAATTTGTTTTGTGCGTATCGGCACTTCTTGCAATTGTCACAGTTTTCCTTGTACCACCCGACAAGGAATATCTTCATTACATCGATTTCCGTGTATTGTGCCTTCTTATGTGTCTGATGGCAGTTGTTGCAGGACTCAGAAGCATCGGTGTTTTCTCGTGGCTGACATTCCACCTTCTCAAAAGAATAAAAAGCGGAAAAGCACTCGGTTTGGCTCTTGTTATGCTTCCGTTTTTCAGCTCAATGCTTGTGACAAACGATGTTGCGCTGATTGTTTTCGTACCCTTCACAATTGCTTTACTGTCAAGACTTAAGCTTGAAAAGCAGACTATAGCCGTAACAGTCCTTCAGACCGTTGCCGCAAACCTCGGAAGCATGGCAACTCCCGTCGGCAACCCACAGAATCTTTTTCTTTATTCAGCCTATGGGCTTTCTGCCTCCGACTTTTTCTCGGTCACGATTCCTCTTACCGCAGTAAGCCTCATAGCTCTCGTTATCGCTTCAACCTTTTTGCTTCCAAAAAAGCTGAATGCACAGTCTCCCGAGAAAGAGGTAATCAGCAGCAAAGTAAAGCTTCTTGTTTTCATCGTCCTTTTCACTCTGAGCCTTCTCACGGTTTTCAGAATCATCCCCTATCAGCTCACAACTGTAATCACGGTTTCCGTGTTTCTGATTCTTGACCGAAACAGCTTCAAGAATGTTGATTTCATTCTCCTTCTTACCTTCATCTGCTTTTTTGTTATATCCGAAAATCTCGGCAGAGTCGAAGCTGTGAGAAGCTTCCTTCAGAATCTGCTTGAAAGAAGCACACTTCTTACATCCGTAGGCTCAAGTCAGGTTATAAGCAATGTACCTGCAGCCGTTCTGCTTTCAGGCTTTACGGACAAATGGCAGGAAACCCTCGCAGGTGTTAACATCGGCGGTCTCGGAACACCCGTTGCATCTCTTGCAAGTCTTATTACGCTTAAATTCTATATGAAATCAGAAAATGCAAAGCCGATGAGCTTCCTTGCAGTTTTTACCTTTGTAAATATCATTTTCCTCGGTATACTTCTCGCATTTACTTTTATCATATAAAAGCTTCCCGGAGATTCTTTAAGAACCTCCGGGAAATGTTTTATTGTGTAATATATTTCTTCATGGCCCAACCGTAATAGGTGATTCCCGTTGAAGGATTTGTGTAGGAAATCTCAATGTAATCCCCTTCGCTCATCGGGAAATAAACGACAACCGTTTCGCCCTCTTTAATCGTACAAAGAAGCTCGGATGAGGAGCTTGCACTCTTTCTGAGATTTATACCGGCATGACTCGGAGTATTATAGCTGACATAACGGTAAGAACAGTTGACACTTGCCGTTGTAGGATAAAATCTCGTTGTAGGATTTGTAGTTGTATACCTTGTTGTATGTTTAGTTGTGGGTGGCTGATAATAATTTCCGTAGTATGAAAGGTAATCGGCAAGCACCCAACCGTAAGTGTTGCGGTCAACAGCGTAAACATTTATGTATCCGCCTTCTATTCTTGTTCCGACGATAGAAACAACCTCATGCTCCTGAATGACACCGAGCTTGGTATAAGAGCTTGAAGGCCCGCTTCTGAGAACGAGACCTGCTCTGCTAGGAGTTTTTATCGGGTAATAGTAGCTTCCCTGATAAAAAAAGCGTTCATTTCTTGTGGTTTTAGGAGGATGGTAAGCCGTTGTAGACCTTGTCTCGGGTTGCTCAACAACTACCACAACCGTTGTGGGATTTGTATTCACCGTTGTCGGAGCCACAGTAACGGGAGCTGCTGTGGTTGTCTGCTGAGTTTCACTTATTGCTGTTGTAAGCACGGTTGTTTCAATCTGTTGATCATCCGCGTTAGTTATGATCGCAGTTATAACAATCAGTGTAACACAGATGATTGCAACAATAAGAACACTGCTTTTTCCGTTCATTTTAAATATCCTCCTTTTTTATAAACCCTATTCCGATTCCGGCTCTGCTTCCTCCTGACATATATTTCTTCAGGCGTCTTTGCAAATCCGTTTTTTCGGGATAGAATTTCACAAATAAATGCCGTCTGCCGAAGACCCTCTCTATTGTCTGCTCATCAATATTCACGCTATAACATATATTGAAAAGAGACATAAATTTTACGATGTTGCTTTCCTCTGACATAAACTCTCTGTTACCCTCAAAGAGAAGCCAGCTCTCACAGAAATAATATCTGTAGGAATAGTCAGGGAAATACTTTTTGAAAAATTCATTCGCAGCTTTCAGCGAGCAGATACATTTTTCAGTTTCAAGTCTTTCGCCCTCGGGAATATGAACATAGATAAGCTTTTCGCCATAAGAGAAAGGTAGCTTTTTATAATTGAGAGTACGTTTTTTGCACTCGTAAAGCTGAAACTGAAGTCTGCCGAGCCTGAAAAGCTCAAAATTCACGTGATTTTTAAGCCAGCCGTAATTTTTTATACCCTTATTACCGCATTTTTCACACCAGATTTTTATGTCGCTCATTGTCTCATAAAAAATTTCATCGCTGATTCCTGCAGCATCGTAGGAGGTCTTGACATCCTCGGCAAGCTTAAGAATGACAGCCAATCTGAAAAGAGGACTTTTTCTTCCGAGATGGGAAAAGGAGCCGTTTTTACATTTTTCCACGGCCTTTTCAATCTTAACTCTTTCCCGTGAATCAAGCTTTTCAAGTCTTAAAACAAGATCTTCGGCAAGTCCGATTCTTCTTACAAGCTCAGTCATTCTGTCACTCCTCTTTTTTATCATTATATATTATTCACTTTGTCATTGTCAACAGGATTTTTTTCTGCTATAATACATAAAAAGGATGTGAAGCGATGTTCAATTTTTTCTCAAAGCAAGGCCCAGACACCTCGGGTAGATTTTATATAACAGACAGTGATTTCAACCACATCTGCAATGTTCTGAGGATGAAAAAGGGTGACGAAATCCTCGTAAGCTTTGACGGTAAAAGCCACCTTTGTGTGCTTGAGGAATTCAGCGAAGAAGCTGTAAGTGCTCTTATCACACAGCAGGATTACCGTGACACTGAGCTTTCAGTTAAAATCCATCTTTTTCAGGGACTACCCAAGTCGGACAAGCTCGAGCTTATTATACAGAAATGTACGGAGCTTGGAGTCAATGAAATTACGCCCGTTGAAATGCGCAACTGTGTTGTAAGGCTCGAAGAAAAGAAGAAAAAAAACAAAACCGAGCGCTGGCAGTCAATTGCCGAAAGTGCCGCAAAGCAAAGCAAGAGAAACATCATTCCTACGGTGAACACTCCCCTTCCGCTTAAGCTTCTGGCTGAAAGAGTGAAGGATTTTGACCTTTTCCTTGTTCCCTACGAAAACGAAGAAGGAATGAGGGCTACAAAATCGGCACTTTGTGAAATTAAAAACGGTTCAACTGTCGGAATTCTCATCGGTCCCGAGGGTGGCTTCGATGAAAGCGAAATTGAAGCAATGATACAGGCAGGAGCAAGAGTGATTTCACTCGGAAGAAGAATCCTTCGCACAGAAACCGCCGCAATTACCGCAGTTTCCGCCTGCATGCTTTACTGCGAAACAGAATTTGAGGATGATACAAAATGATGAAACTGCCTGCTGCCTATGAAAAAAGAATGAAGGAGCTTCTCGGTGATGAATTCGGTGATTATGTTGCCGCACTGAATGAAGAGCCCGTGAAAGCCTTCCGTGTCAATACAGACAAGATTGCGCTCGAGGATTTCGAAAAAATCAATCCCTTTTCAAAAGAAAAAATACCCTATGTGGAAAACGGCTTTTATCTTAACGCAGAAAAAATCGGCAACCACCCGTTTCACCACGCGGGAATGGTTTATGTTCAGGAGCCGGGGGCAATGATGCCTGCAGAATGCATCAACATTGAAAAGGACTGGAAGATACTTGATATGTGTGCCGCACCGGGTGGAAAAAGCACTCAGTTAAAAAACAAGCTCGGCGAAGATGGGCTTCTCGTTTCAAACGAAATCATTCCCTCACGCTGTAAAATTCTCACAGGCAACATTGAACGCCTCGGGATGAAAAACTGCATTACTACCTGTGCCGACACAAAGAGGCTTGCCGAAATCTTTCCCGACTGCTTTGACCTTATTATGGTTGATGCACCCTGCTCGGGTGAAGGAATGTTCCGAAAGGAAGAACAGGCAATAAGCGAATGGAGCGAGGAAAATGTTAAAATGTGTGCCGCAAGGCAGCGGGAAATCCTCGAAAATGCCTGCATTTGCCTTAAGAACGGCGGTTACATAATTTACGCTACCTGCACCTTCTCACTTGAAGAAAATGAGATGGTTATTGACTCCTTTCTTAAAGAGCATCCGGAATTTGAAATTGTAAGTGTAAAGCCCTGTGTTTCAGAAAACACGTGCGACGGGATTTTCTTTGAGGGCTGTCAATGCGAAAGCATCAGCCTTGCAAGAAGATTTTACCCCCACAAGAACAAGGGTGAGGGTCAGTTTGCCGCAGTGCTGAAAAACACACTTTCACCCTCCTTTTCCAAAAATCAATCAAAGGAAAGCAAAGAAAAAATTGATCCCATCGTTTTCGAATTTCTCGATGATACTCTCATTTCCTACGACAAAAGCAAGGTAAGAATGTATAACTCCAATCCCGTCTATTACAGCGGTGATCTCGAAATAAAAAAAGGCGCCGCCTTTTCCTGCGGTGTTACAATCGGTGAAATCAAAAAGAATTACATTCAGCCTCACCATCAGTTTTTTATGGCGATGGGAAAGGATTTCAAGAGAAAAATTGAGCTTTCACCCGACAGTGAGGAACTCAGAAAATACCTTCACGGTGAGGAAATCAACGCCGACTGTGACAAAGGGTGGGCAGTTGTCACCACGCAGGGCTGCAGTGTAGGCGGAATCAAGGTTGCCAACAAAAAGGGAAAGAATCATTACCCGAAAGGTCTGCGGCTCAAATACTGAAAACGAATCATAACCACCGGTTCAACCGGTGGTTTGCTCTGCCCCTATAAGGGGCTATTACAGGCTTAACCCCTAAAGGGGGCACTGAATCATATCATAGCATTACACGCCCCACCACCCGTAAACGGGTCAAAAACTTTTCATTTTTTATTGAGGCTAAATTTTTAAGTTTTCTACTAACGGTATTAGGCTTGCATAAAGCTCGCCTGTTTTTTTGTA
>JAZSAM010000013.1:0-26730 GCA_045601905.1 Acutalibacteraceae bacterium
AAGCAGGCAAAAACAAGGTTTTTGCGTTTTATGCTATAAACAAACCTCGCCCTCTTAAGTACCTTTGTACGCCGTCGGGTAAACCAAAATAAAGCTGAACGCTTTATTTTGGCTCGGTTTGTTCATTCTGCGCATTTTTTCCTAGCCCTAAAAAGGGGATGTAAAAAACGAGTTTTTTTACATCCCCTTGTTTTTCAGACTGTTAAATTAATAGTGGGCTACACCGCATTCGCAGTATTTGTTCGTGTTGAAAAGCTTCCAGAACAAACGGAAAATTTTATAAATGATTCCCATAAATCCGGATTTATGACACATATGATCACACTTCTTTTCAGGCTCTTCGGGAGCCGGTGCAGGTGCTTGCTTCCACTGTGCGTAAAGCGTGATTTTTGTGCTTGTAAGCAAGATAGAATCACCTGCATTATATGTTATTCCGCTTCCGTCCGACGCTGTGTTCCACGAGTCAAACACAAAAGAGGAATGCGTGAATGTGCAGGAAGGCAGAGTGATGCTTTCACCGATCTGCGGTGCGGATTCGTTGAACATAACGCCCTCACCGCCGTTTGCATTATAGAAAACTCTTACAGAGGTATCGCTGAAGCCCTTATCAAGAAATTCCTTTCTGCCCGTAAGGAAATCAAGAAGCCTTGTCTGAACTCTTGTTTTATAGGTCTCTGCCGTATCGTCATAGCCCATTGTGCCGAAGGTGTTCCAGCGTATAGCATTCATGACAGCAGCAGGTGTAAGACCGTCTGCAAATTCGGAAAGCTCCGTAACAAGACCTCCGGTTATAATCGGTACAAAGGAGGCTTTCCACTCCTCACAAGCAGAAGCAAAGAAGTCATCCTTTCTGTAAAGCATATTAAGCACCGAAGGAAGATTATTTGCAAAAACCCTGATATAATAAATCACACTTGCCCACCATCCGTCCGGTGTGGCAACATTCATACCGTAACGGATCATATCCTTACCCAGAGCTTCATCAAAGTCCCACACGGGTGCGGCGACAAATTTATCGCTGCCTGCATCCTTGTAAATATAAAAGCTTGTCATTGCAGCATCAAGATTTTTGACGTATTCCTGGAAAACATACATTCTTACAAAGGACTCATAATCAATATACTCACTGTAATGCTTACCCAGAGCATTATATCCGTTTTCCGAGAAAAGTGCATCCTCAAATTCCTGATACATTGAACTGATGTATCTGACCTGTGCCTCGGAGGCGTACTCAGGCTCCTTTACTACAATCGTCTGCCTGCGCGTGGTTATGAAGCCGCTTATTTCATTTACATATCTGTCGGGAAGCTCATATTCAAGCAGATATCCTCCCGATATATCCTCAGGATCATTCGGAATGTTAGCCCACTTCTGTGTACCCGGAGCAAGACGGTTGTAATTCTTTTCCTGAGCTCCACCGAGCTCACATTCTTCGATGTCAATTTCGGGATTTGCATCCTCGGTGGCGTCGGTAAGGGCGGTGATTTCAACTCGTCCGTCACCCACCTCAACGCTTTCGCAAAGAATGTAGTTTCCGTAATAGTCGTTGTTTATATAAAGATCAACAAAAATATGCTCCGAGGTGAAAGGAATGCCAAGCTTCTCGGCAAGAGACAAGGCTGTATGGTTTCGCATCAGGGTTTCGTCAACGCAGTTAGCAAGAAGCGTCCATTTCTTTGCCTTGTCCATCCCGAAAAGAGATGTCTTTTTATCAAACTTGATGTTGTAAGGCTTTTTCGCATAAGTCCATGTTGCGTTTCCGCGACCCTTTATGTACTCAAGCTCCTTTTCAAGGATAATTTTGCCATCCCAGGAAATAACGATACCGGCAGGCTCCTTGTGGCTCTTGTCAGCGTGAACTGCATCCATTGAGCCCGATTCTGTGCTGATGTGAAGTGAGGGAATACCCTCTGATTTAAGCACATACAGACTGTAGGAATTACCGTCGCAGGAAAGTGTGTACTGTGTGTTTATATCAAGAGCAAGGCTTTCACCGTTTTTCAGCACCTCGCCGTTAAGTTCAACATCTGATGAGGCTGTGTAATTTACTGTAAGGTGTGACAAATCACAGTCTGAAGGCATAAAAAGATAGTACCTTCCGCTTGCTCCCCACCATTTAACCGAAATGTCTTTTCCTTCTGTTACAGATGTTACCGAAAAATCCTTGATTCCGCTTTCAGCGGCTGAAGCTGAAACAGCCATAACCGACAAGGACATAACGAACACAAGTATCAGCGATATAAGTTTTTTAATTCTTTTCATCAATATATCCCCCTGATTTAATATTTGAAAATATAGGTTTTCATATTTTTATTATAAGCAAAAGGATTTGTAATTTCAAGTGAATTAAATATATTTAATAAGATATGGTTGTTTTAATCCGGCACTTGTTGTGAGCAGAAAAAGCGGCCGCTGAAATCAGCGACCGCCTTTAATCGGGTTATGTGATTAGTTGAAAAGGTTTTTGAACCATTCAATAATCTTGTTGAACCACTCAATGATTCTCTGGAAGAATGCGATAAAGCCGTTAGGTGCAACACCCTCCGGTGTAAGAACATCTTCGAAGTAATCACCGAGGAACTTAGCAAGAAGATTACCTATTGTAAGCTCATTAGGATCATCTGACATGCCGAGCTCCTTAAGAATGTTCTGCCATTCCTTGTTGAGATCCTTAAGTCCGCCTGCTGCACCGTCAACACCGATGTCTGCACCGTAGAAGAGGTAGTAGAGTGTTGCAAGAGCCTGATCCATACCGAGATATGTATCAACAGCAACTGTTGCAATTGTATCAAGAATACCCCTTACATACTTTTCTGCATCAGCTGACATTCCAAGGTTATCTCTGAGGAGACCGAGAAGCATTTCTCTGTTGTTTTCGTGCATGATGAAGGTAACGATGAGTCTCATAACAACTGTTACCATCTCAGCCTTGTTACCGCTTTCGCCTTCAGCATAAACCATCTTGTATGCTGTCTTGCCGCTGAGTGAACCATAGGATTCAAGCTTACCTACTGTAAGCTCAGCAAGAGCGTTTGCATCAAGAGTTGAGAACTCGTAGCCTGTTGCATCCTTGATGATTTCAAGGAGCTTGTTGAAGAGCCAGTCAAAGTCAATCTCTGCAAGATCAATACCGATAAGCTCATAAAGGTCGATTTCTGCGATGGGAGCGATTGCTGAAAGGAGACCGTAAACAGCGTGGAGTGTGTTCTTAACTACTGTGTCAACACCGTTGGAGTTGATGAAGTAGATAAGATTGGGAAGCATATCAAGGATCTGCTGAGCAGGATCATTGTTGATGATTTCGTCCACTCTGTTAAGAAGAGGATCAAGGATTGATGTGATTACAACATCACCGTTTGCCTCAACTGCTGCATAGTAATCAGCAGGAGCAAGGATATCCTTACACTCAAGAACCTCAAGAAGAGGAATGATACCGTACTGGTAACCCTGACCGCCTTCAAGCTTGATAGCGTCTGTGCTGTCGGGATTTGCAAGGAATGCGATTTCATCGTCTGCAAGTACCCATGTGAGTACGGGATAGAGAGGCTCAAGAACATTGCAGAGATATTCAACGAACATAGCTCTGTCTTCTGAGAACTCGGGAACCTCTACCTTTGCAACTGCATTGATGTCAGCAATTTCAGCTGTCTTAAGAACCTCTGCAATGTACTTACCGACGTTCTTACCGTTTACCTCAAGATCCTTGATACCTGCAAGAACGCCTGCAAGAGCATCACGGATAGCAATAACGTTTGCGCTGTTGTAAAGTGAACCGCCGAGGAGGTCATTGATGAGATCCTTGAGGCTGTCAACTGTCTGGCCCTCAATAATCTCAAGACCGAGAAGATAGATAACATTATCTACAAAATCACCGAAGTTGTCAGCGATGTAGTTTGCCATCTCTTCTGTATAGAGAGGACCGTACTTACCACTCTTATACATTTCTGAGGTTGCAAGAGCAGAGAATACTTCGTCAGTATCAGCCTTTTCGGTAAGCTTCCAGTCGAATTCCTGGATTTCTGCAGGAACAACACCGTTTACGCAGAGATTTTCGATTACTGCATAAGCCTTTTCGCCTACGAGGCCTTCAACAAATTCAGCGTTATCCTCGTCAGCGAGTGTAAGAACTACAAGGTTAACAAGAACTGTAACAGTATCCTTAGTTGCAAGGGTCATCTTCTTGGGTGTGCCGGTTTCCTTGCTGAGTGAAGCATAGGAAGCGATTGTACCAAGATCGAAGCCAACGAGTACGCTTTCTACAACTGTAAGGTCAAGATCTTCAACCATGTAGGAAACTGCTTCGAGAAGTGAAGCAACTGTAAGATTGTCAAGGCTGATAGCTGCATCAGTATCTTCAATCTTCATAAGCTTCTTAAGATTTACAAGCTCCTTAATGTCAACATTAATGCCGAATGCTTCAAGCTTAGTGAGGAGAGCTGTAATAGCTGCAAGAGTGTTGTTTACTACTGCTGCAACACCGTTTGTGTTGAGGAAGTAGAGAAGGTTGGGAAGAAGCTCAACAACTTCTTCTACGGGGTTAGCGAAGATTTCATCGATACGCTTTGCAAGTGCTGTAAGAACACCTGTAACGATGTCTTCTGTCTTGCCGTCTGCTGCGGGAAGATCTTCACAGCCGAGTGCTTCAAGGAGAAGTGCAAGGCCTTCTGAGTAACCGTTAGCGCCGTTAATTGTGATGAAGTCAACGGGTGCGCCGTCCTTAACTTCCTTAACGAAGAACTTGTAATCCTTACCGAGAAGGAGCCATTCTACAACACCCTTTGCATAGGTATTGAGAACGTTTGCAAGCTCTGCTGCGAATGCGTCAACTGTTGTGATGCCTTCGGGAGCCTTATAAGCCTTGAGACCTACAACATCAGCACCGAGAAGAACGCCTGCTGCATCGATGAGACCGTCATCGATATCCTTAAGAAGGTCTGCGATGAGATCTACGATTGACTGAAGGTTAGCAGATGTAAATACGTTAACCTTGTCATTAAGAAGTGCGCTGAGTGAATCATAGTTGCCGTCAATGAGACCTGCGATAAGATCGCCGAGCTCAGGAAGAATAGCTGCAACATATTCTGCTGTAGCTTCATTCCAGTTGTTGGAGTAAGTAAGCATATACTCGCCGTCACCGGTAAGTGCATAATCCCACTCAGGAGCTACATAAGAAATTTCAACCTCTGCGAATACATCCTTGAGAGCTGAAACGATTTCTGTACCGATCATTTCGTCAAGCTTCTTAGCATTGTCTTCGTTTTCAACAAACATGCGAAGAGCTGCTGTTACGATAACTGAAATCATATCGTGCTTGTCAAGGTCAGTCTTGTAAACCATCTTGTAAGCATCGCTTGCGCTTACTGAATCGTACTTAACTGCTTCACCGAGAGCGAAGGGAACAAGTACGCTTTCAAGCTCTGCGAAGTCAAGACCTGTCATAAGTGAAAGTGCCTTGAGAAGAGCAACAAGTGTAAGATTGTCAAGAGCAATTACATCGTCGCCTTCCTCATACTTATCAGCAATCTTCATAAGCTCGGGAAGGTTAACAAGTGAGTTGATGTCAAGGCTGATGCCGAATACCTCAAGCTTGTCAACAAGAGCCATAAGAGCTGCTGTTGTGTTTTCAATTACTGCTGCAACGCCGTTAGCATCGAGGAAGTAAATGAGGTTGGGAAGAAGATCAAGAACTTCTTCTACGGGGTTAGCGAAGATTTCGTCGATACGTGCTGCAAGTGAAGCAAGAACTGCCTTAACTGTAGCTTCTGTATCAAGGTTTTCTACATCGTATACTTCGGGAAGATCTTCACAGCCGAGTGCTTCAAGGAGAAGTGCAAGGCCTTCTGCATAGCCCTGGGCGCCTGTGATTGTGATGTATGAGCCGTCTGTTACAAGCTCGTCACCGGTACCGTCAGCATCCTTAACAAGGAGCTTAAAGTCTCTGCCGAGAAGGAGCCATTCAACTGCACCCTTAGCATATTTTGTAAGGATTGTTGCAAGCTCATCTGCAAATTCATCAACAGTGTCGATATCTGCGGAAACTGTGTAAGCCATAAGACCTGCGAGGTCAACATCAATGATGCAACCAACCTTAAGAAGCTCTGCGTCGATGTTGCCGAGGAGATTCTTGATGAGGTCAAGAAGGCTGTTGAGGGTTTCTGTTGTGAAGATGTTTACATTAGCCTGGAGGAGAGCTGCGAGTGAATCATACTTCACGCCGCCGATCTCTACCATACCGATAACTGTATCAACAAGCTCGGGGAGATTTTCAGCAAGATATTCTGCCTTAGCTTCTGTCCAGTCGTTGGGATAGGAAGTGATAGCGTTTACATATTCGATAACGCCTTCTTCGGTTTCAATACCGTCCATGTAGTTCCAGGTGGGAGCTACATAAGTAATTGTGCTGCCGTTGAAGATGTCCTTAATACCTGTAACGACGTCGGTATCAAGCATCTCGTTAAGCTTAGTAGCAAATGCATCATCGGAGATAAGCTCAAGAGCAACTACAAGGAGAATTGTGATAACATCTTCTCTTGCAGCATCCATTCTGTAGATGTATTCACCCTTTGTGATCTTACCTGTGCAGAAGTCAACAAGAATGTCTTCAGCTGCATCAAGGGGAAGATCTGTTGCACCTTCAACGATTGTTACAACGTTTTCAAGTGAAAGGTTAGCAAGGTCAATTGCGATTTCTGTTCCGTCTTCCTTAGTAATCTTGAGAAGATCAGCAAGGCTTACGTTGAGACCGAATGCTGTAAGCTTGTCAAGAAGTGCATTTACGGGCTTAAGAAGGTTGTCAACTGCAACGCCTGCACCGTTTGCATTGAGGAAGTAAACGAGGTTGGGAAGAAGATCAAGAACTTCGTCTACGGGGTTAGCGAGAATTGCTTCAACGCGTGTTGCAAGAGCGCCAAGAACTGACTTGGTGTTAACTTCTGCGGGAAGCTCACAACCGAGAGCCTCGAGGATCATTGCAAGACCCTTTTCGTAGCCGAGACCGCCGTTGATAACGATTGTGTCTGTGCTGTCTGACTTCTTAGCAAATCTGTAGTCGTCGCCGAAGAAGAGCCAGTTGATAAGACCGCTTGCATAAGTATCAAGAACATTTGCAAGTTCGTTGATAAAGTCGCTGATTGAATCAATTTCAGCTTCACATGTGTAAGCCTTGAGTCCTGCAAGGTCAACATCAAGGAGGTAACCTGCTGTGTTGATGAGGTTTTCATCGATGTCACCAAGGAGACCTGTGATCATACCAACGAGGTCGTTGAGTGTTTCTGCATTAACAAGACCGTTAACAAGACCACCGAGAAGATCAGCAAGATTTGTGGGAAGAGCATTGCCTTCTTCATCAGTCTTATCCTTATTGATCATTGCGATGATTTTGTCTACAAGAATATCGATGTTGTTTGCAAAGTACTGAGCTGTTTCTTTATCCCAGTCGTTCTTGCCTTCGATTGCAGCCCAATCGATTGATGCAAGAGTGTTGGGGATATTTGCATCGCCTGCAAGATACTCATTGAATGCTTCTTCTGAATCGAACCAATACATCCAGTTAGGTGTGCCGTAAGTGATTTCAACATCAGCAAATACCTTGTTAAGTGAAGCAATAACGCCGTCTGTATTAAGGAGTGCATCAAGCTTTTCAGCATTATCCTCTACAGTTGCCCATTCGAGTACAAATGAAAGGATAACTGTAAGCATATCAGCCTGGTCGAAGGTTTCGCTGTAAGCACCCTTCTTCCATGTCTTCTGGAGAGTTGATACTGATGTGTATTCCTTACCTACAACCTTACATACATCATAGATAAGCTGCTTAACATCTGTAAGAAGTGTGCCGAGGTCAACTTCTGCGAGAAGAAGATCTTCAACAATAGCAAGAATTGAATTAAGGTTAAGAACATCAAGGTCGAGGCCGAGAGGCTTCTTATTGCCTTCCTCGCCGATTTCGATACCTGCGATAAGCTCAGCAATATCGAGATCGAAAATGGGACGGATTGTGTCAATGATTACATAAACGGGCTGAAGGAGATTTCTTACAACTGTTGCGAGGTTGTTACCTGCAAGGAAGTAAAGAACACCGGGAAGAATATCGATTATACCCTTGATTGCGCCGTTTGCTGTAATTGAATCAATCCTTGCGACAAGTGCGTTTATAACGGTTTCAAGAACATTAGTTACATCTGCACTTGCAGGAACCTCACAACCGAGCGCCTCAAGGAGAGGAACGATTGCATTGTTATAACCGTCATAACCGATAAGCTTAACCTGCTGTGTTTCTGAAATGTTGATAACAAGGTTTTCACCCTTAAGGATGAAGTCAACAACACTGTTGAGAGGAGCAAGCATTTCAGCAAGAGCTGCTGCAAATGTTGTTGTACCTGCATCAACACCGAAATCGTGTACATATTCGGGATCAGCTTCAACTGCAGCTGCAATGTCAGCATACTTAGTTGCAAATGAAGCAAGGTCTATACCAAGGAATTCCTTGATAAGAGCATTGATGTCAATTTCGATAGCTGCTGCTTCTTCGCCTTCTTCTTCACCTTCTGCAACGGTTTCAGGAGCATTGGCATCGTCGCCTTCAGCTTCTTCGTCACCTGCAAGAAGTGAATTAAGGTCAAGCTTTGCAAGAAGAGCTGCAAGACCTGTAAGAGTCTTATCGGAAAGGAGACCGCCGATTGCATCGGAGATTACCTTGTCAAGTGAGCCGTCAACCTCTTCAGTTGTCTTGTCGAGATCAAGACCTGCCATTGAAAGGATTGAACCGAGGAGAGCATCAATATTATTGTAAAGATATTCTGCCTTTTCCTTTGTCCAGTCGTTACCAGGATTCATGTAAATCTGGTAAGCCGGTGTACCTGTGAGTGTACCAACCTGCTGATTGTCAACATAACCGTGGTACCATTCGTATTCTTCAAGAGTGTTGTACTTCTTTGCGTTGAGAAGTTCAACAACAGCTGCAAGAATGTCTTCTCTTGAATCGGCATCTGCAAGTTTAGCAAAGAGCTCACCGATAATTCCTTCAGCGGGAATTTCAATGAAATTGCCAAGGAGTCCGCTACCGAGAGCATAGTCAAGAAGGAAGAGAAGCACGTCAGCCTTATTGGCTGTGATGTGATATGCCTTGCCTGAAGCGGGCTGAGTGTAGATAGCCTGAGCTCTGCCGGTTGAAATCTGGTCAAGAGTACCGAGAGTAGCAAGTGTACCCTGGTCAATATTGGGAAGCTCAAGTCCAAAGCCGGGAAGAAGTGAGTTGAGACCGTCTGAAAGGTCAACACCCATACCCTTAAGGTCAAGCATTGAACCAACGTCGATATCAGCGCCACCGGAGATGTCAACGAACGATGAAACGTCAATTGAACCACCGATGATGTAAGGAACAGCCTTATAAGTAATTGATGTCTTGAGCATACTGAGAAGCTCAGGTACCATATCGGTGATAAGAGCATATGCAAGGTTGGGAAGCAAGTTAAGGATTGTTGTAAGGGGAGCATTCTTGAGGGTTGTGTCTGCAAAATTGAAGATAGGATCAAGAATACCCTTCAGGATGTCAGCAGCAGCATTTGCGTTACCTGACATACCTTCAAGCTCTGAAGCTGTTTTGAAGCCGGTGATACCAAGTGCTTCATAAACAGGAATAATAAGGTTTGCATAACCGCGGTTAGCTGTTGCACCAAGCTGAAGACCAACTTCAACTGAAAGAGTGATAATAACCTTGTGTTTTGTATCAGCAATGTGGTCCACTTCTGAAGGTGCCCATGTTTTGTTGCCAAGAAGAGCAAGGAGAAGAGGCTTAAGACCGTCTACTGCATCGTCGAATGCCTGATAGAAGTAATCGTCAAACTCAGCCTGAGTGATTGTGCCTGCTTCGAGCTGTTCTCTCTTAGCGTCAACACCCCAATCGAGTGCCCATTCGCTTACGTTTGTACCGTCTTCGTTGAGAACGGGATTGCCTTCTTCGTCAAGAACGTTCTTCTTAAGAACTGCTTCATCCCAAGGAGTCTTGTCAGCGACATTCTTATTGTCTGCATCACTCCATTTAAGAGTATAGTACTGTCCACCGTTAGCATTCTTAAAGTTGGTTGTGGCGGCATTAAGAATTGCAATGTTACTTGCGTACTTGCTTGAATCAAGTTTTGAAGCAAGAAGGTCAGGGTAAGCATTAAATCCTGCCTCCTTAAAGATTGTATAAAGATCCTTGATATACTTGATATCATAATCACCGTTCTTAGCAGGAAGATCATTTGCCCAAACCTTGATGAACTCTGTTACAACAAGAGGATAAAGCATACCGACAACAGTGTTAATCATGCTATCGGTGAAGAGTGCATCCTTGATAAGGTCTGTAAGCATTGAGCCGAGGTCAAATGATTCACCTGTCCATTCGCCTGTTTCCTTATCCTTGTTGATAAGCTGACCAAGGAGCTTTGTAATTTCGGGATTACCGAGAAGAGCGTCAAGATCCTTGATAACATTTTCAATTTCAGCGTCAGTTGAGGTGTAGGTGCCTTCACGAGCGATATCGTCTGTTGACTCTTCTCTTACAAGGTCACCGATAAATGACTGCTGATACTCTGAGAAGCCGAAGCTGTCGAGGAATTCCTGATAACCGGGAACTGCAAAGTTAACAAGCTCATTATACTTATTAATTGCATCCTGGCTGATTCTGATATTCTGTGAAACCTTAAGGAATTCATAAGCATCAGTATCAATAAGACCGATAGAAGTCTTAAGCTGGTTGTAAGCGGAAATGTTTGTAAAGTCAATGCCTGTAAGCTTATGGTGAGCCTTGAAGCCCTGATAAAGACCCCATGCTGTTTCGATTTCTGCTTCAACTCTTGCATTGAGAGCAACATAAGCAGCAGCCATGTAGTCCTTCATTACGCCGTCAACTTCGTCATAAAGCTTCTGAGCGTCTTCAGCACCAAGAGTATCTTTCATGCTGTTAATAAGATTCTTAAGCTCTACTGTCCAAGCATCGTAGTTCTTAAGAGTGTCACGAACAGTTGCATTGTCAACGCCGTCTGCAGTTGCAGGCTGAATATCGTTAACAAAAGCCATATATCTGGCCATGTAATCTTCGTTAAGATCTGCTGCATCACCAAGGTCGCTGAGTTCGTTATAACGAGCCTGAACAGAAGCCTTGTAACCAGCGCCGCAAACTTCTGCTACAAGAGCAGCATCGTAGCTGTTAAGACTGTTAAGGTCGTTATAAAGAGTTGCAATTGCTGTGAATATTGTTGACTTGATTGCTGCAGGGTCTGCTGCATTGTCAACATCATCAATATCAAGATATTCATACATATTGATGTGTGTATCAATAGTAGCCTTGAGGTTACGGATACGGAAAGAATCGTATCTGTCTGAAATTTCCTGAATTCTTTCTTCGATAGCATCAACGTCAATATTGTATGTTGATGCAACAAGATCCTGTGTAGCCTGTTCAAGCTTTGTGAATTCAGCCCATTTTGTTCTGAAAGCTGTAAGATGAGCAAGCGTTTCGCTTTCGTTCATTCTTGAAAAGTCAACACTGTAAAGAGCCTTGATTTCGTTTGAAAGGCTTTCGAAAGCAAGGAAGTCAACTGCATCAGCTATGTTCTTAAGAGCGGGATCAACCTCTGAGAAGAACTTGTTGTAAACTGCTGTACCGTGAGCGTTAATAACATTGTTCTTCTGAGCAAGAATTGCATCATAAGCAGTTGTGAGAGTTGCGCTGTTATTTGAAATAGCAAGAATAGCGTTAACGTCTGCTGCGTTGATGTAGTTTGAGTAGCTGTTAAGTGCTGTCTTAGCGTTTGTAAGAACAGCCTTGTTTGTAGAAATTGTTGCACCTGTTGCTGCGGGAGCAGGGTTACTAGCATCACTGTTATTAGTATTAAGGGCGTGGTGATAGTGATTAGTTTTCCACCAACTACCAGTCTGGTAGTTCTGACGGCACATTGAAAGCTTGTACTGATAGGCCGATTCAAGAGTATCGGGAATATCAGAAATTGAGTTGTAACTTGTAAGCTTTGATGATGCACTGTCAACCTTTACAAGAAGAACATTATGAACTCTTGCTTCAACGTTGGAAGTAGATGTTGTGTCGTCACCGTCCAAGTCATTATCAGCATTACGCCATTCACAATCATCCATATTAAAAATAGCATTACAAAGATTTGCAAAGTTGTATGTACCGTTAAGAGTAGCAAGTTCTGCATCACCAATTGCTATTTTAAGATGTCTTTCAATCCAACCAAGGTCAGTACACTTATCGGTTGCTGTGCCTTTGCCCCAACCGTCCTGACAATTACCACCGTTATTATGGTTATGACCGTTCTTATACTCGTCAAGACCTTTGATTGCAGCGTCAAGCTTTGAAACAACATTTTTTACCTGCTCGTAATAAGCATATGAGGGAGCATTATAAGTGAATGTGTTTGTTACTTCTTTGTTAGCACCTGAGTTTTTTGAAGTTTCAGCGTACGATGTTGAAAATGACTTCATAGCGTCGCACTTCATTGCAGCAACAAAAGCTTTCACTGCGTTTGTGTCATCAGCTGCACTTGCAAAGGTGATTGAGCCAAAGCAAACGCTCATGCTTGACATAATCATAATGATTGCCAAGAACACGGATAAAAGTTTTTTTCCAACTTTCATGTTTGTTTTTCCTCCATTAAAAATTTTTGTTTTTTGATTTTCTTCTGGGGCACTGCCCCGCTTTTGCCAAGACCCTTGGCCATTGAGACTTGACAACTTAAGCCTATCATTCCTCCCATACGTAAATATTTTTATATTTAAAGTTTAATATAAAACTTCAAAACCAAGTTGAATAAAAAACTAAAAATAACTAAGGATTATTTCTTTTTCTTCTTTTTGTGGTGAACGATATTTTTGTCGTTTCTGTGCTTGAATTTTTCAAATTTATCGGCAACAATCTGATATTTTGCATCCGTAAAAGAATAATATCTTGTTTCAAGTTCAACTAATCCTTCTGATTTCAGAAGAGCTATCCACAAAACTGACAGTATAATAACTACAACGCACCAGAATTGCCAGAAGGTCATACCGAACATAATATGGCGCATTTCTTCGTATTTATAGTATCTCATAAACTCCCAGAAGAAACGCGTTACGGAATAAACCGCTGCCGTTACGGGATAAACTGAACCGGATCTGCATTTTTTGAATCTGAAAGCATACCAAAAACAAAAAGCAACAACAAAAGCCATCGTTATTGATTCAAAAAGCTGCGACGGAAAAACTGTAAGCTCAAGTTTAGGATTATAAATACCGAAGCTGCATTCCCTACCGGGACAGCATCCTGCCAGAAAACATCCGAACTTTGCACAGGCAAGAATTATAAAAATACCCGGTGCAAGCATATCCATTACTTTACGCCACGATTGACCCAGGAGCAAAGCAACCACCGTCATAAAAATCGGAGTAAACACAACTGCTCAGAAAATTGCCACAGAAGAACCGCCCGCATCAAATTTCTCTATTAAAGCAGTATAAGCGCTTCCCATAATCATTGCACCGGTCACACCGGCAATGTAAGTTATAAATGTTATAATAACTGTTACACTTTTTTCAAATCATATTTCTTGTGATTCTTTAAATTTATAATCATCATTATCGCAAAACCGACAAGATACATTGCATAATAAGCATATTCACTTCCTTTAAACATACGACGCTCCTTTATAATATTACTTGCGGTTATTTGTAAATCACCGCTTGTTGTTAGTTGAATCCTATAGGTATTTCAAATACCTCTCTATAAAAGCCAAGCAAACTGTCAATCAAAAAATATAAAAACAATTACCCACTTTTAATCAATCATATAATACCATTAAATTTCTATAAAAGCAACCAAAAACAAGGGGATCTTCAACCCTTTAAGCAAAGTTTAATTTTTATTAATAATCACTATGTTGAATTTGTTTCACATTATTTAATTTTGTGAGGAATCGCCAAAACAGAAACTCTCATAGACTATCTGTGGCACACACAATACCCCGGTAAAAGATTGATTTATCACGGGTATGCGGTCAACATTTCCCGTTAATATTGACTTCTAGCAGTTTATGGTGGGTATTGATAAGGTGGCATAAATAGACAAAAGCACCCCGTAGCAAACTATGGGGTGCTTTTTGACTAACTAAATTAAAGCCTACTATAATCACAAAACAAGTGCAAAACTATATACTTATTCATCAATCAACGTGTACGTGTCATTGATATCTTCTTCAGTCAAAAAATTATAATAATCATATTCCATTTTACCGTCAGAAAGCTCACCATTATCAAATTTAAGATAAATTTTCATCCTGCATTCTTCACGATAATATATATCAAAGAAATTTTTCCAGGACGGAATGTTTTCAGTACTCTCAAACTCAAGCTTATATTCTGTGATTATTTTTCCGTCCAGCTTAACGCTTTTTTCATAAACCTTGAAACCCAAGGTCTCAATTTGCTTATCAACATCAGCTTTTTTGTCACCTTGTTTAAGGTTCAGAAAACACTCTTTCGATTTCAAAGCGTCTGAAGTTTTATTATCGGCAACGGAGTAAGGTGTGTCGAAAACATAAACTTTTGTGGTTGCATCCTTGGATAAAACAATATAGTACTTTGTATACTGTTCTTCCGCAGCGACCTTGGTAAAATAAATATTGCCTTCATTCCCTTCAAGAGCTTCATTAAGAATTTCCTTCATTTCTTCTAAAGCATAGGAATAATTGAAATCTTCACCGTATTCGACATCAGCCTTTTTTGCATAGTCTATATATCCGTCACAATCAACAAAGCCTTCTTTTTTCATATATGCATCCGCTTCGGCGTAGGTCATTTTTTCGTTTATGGCAGAATAATAAGGATAATACTCGTCTACCTCTTCTTGAGCATATAATTCAGGCGTATAATCGTAATTTATCTCTGCATTATAAAATACAAAAGTGTTAGCTGTTGCAAATAAAAGAAGAACAACTGCTAAAGCTTTCAGGTTAGTTCTCTTTCTGCTCTTTTTAATACACAGAAGTATAATCAGAAGTAAAAAGCACCATGCACCTACGGGAGCCATCGCACCGGGAAGTTCAGAAAAATCTTTATCTGTAAAAACGCTGATAAAATATTCTATGTTGTAACCTAAACCGTAAAACATCGGTTGATATATTGCATTGGTAAAAATCGCAAAAAGAAACATCATCCCCGTTGCAGCGCCAATAGCAAAAAGCCTGTTTTGGAGCTTGTAGTTTTTGGCATGAAATATAAGTAAAATTACAAATCCTGCAAAAAGTGAGCTAAGCAGAACAAGAAATGCAGACGGTGGAAGCATTGTATCAATTGTGAAGTAAGCAAATCCGTTAAATAATGCCAAAAGATTACAGATAAGAATGCCTCCGAAGCATAACCACGCTTTTAAATCGCTATCCTTGTAAATAGTCTCAAACTCCTCGCACACAGGCTCTGCTTCACCCATTTGCTCAACAGCCTTTTCAAAAGCGGTGATTTCATCGTAACCGATTTCCATATAAAAATCAGCCCTGTCATAAATGTGACATTCTATTTCCGCACGAAGCTCTGACTTTTTGTCTTCAGAAAGTTTTTTCGGTATAACCGTGTTAAGGTAGTCCTCGACTATTTTACGCTGTTGCATTTGCAACACCCCCGATTACCTTGCCAACGGCTTTGGAATATGATTCCCATTCCTGCTTGTTTTCCTGAAGCACCTTGATACCTTTTTTAGTTAGATGATAATATTTTCTTCTACGTTCTCCTTCTTTGCCTTCCCAGTAGGACTCAACATATCCATCTTTTTCAAAAGCATGAAGAATAGGATACAAAGTTCCCTCTTTCAATGAAAAGACAAATTCAGAACGCATTTCAATCTCTTTGATTATTCTGTAACCGTACATATCTCCCTTTTCGAGTACGGAAAGAACAAGCAAAGCTGAACTGCCTTTGGTGAGTTCTTTTTTTATGTTCATATTTTCACCCCGTTAACAATACTAAAGTCCCAATACCTCGAAACTCTATACATAGAATAACACAGTGTTGTTCTTTTGTCAATATAAACAAGAAAAAATCCGCAATCATAAGATTACGGATTTTTTCTTGGTGGAGATAAGCGGGATCGAACTCTTGAATGCCATTCAAGCGCTCTCCCGATACGCGCAAAAACGCACCCCCACACAGATCATCTTATCCGCAATATTGATGTTTTTTATGGTCACGGTTGAAGATCTAGGTTAATTTTATCTGAGCGGTTTTTGATTAAGTTGGATACTCATATTATAAACTATAGTAAGAAACCTATAAAATTATCTTATAGGGTGTGTAGTGAGGAGCAAACTGAGAAAATTTTTATTATAAATTAACATTTTGGGTTGATTAATGCCGATTTTTTTGATAATATGTATTTAAAGGAGGAATAAATATGGAATTTAACTTTATTGACTGGCCGTCCTTTAAAGACATAGTTCTTGAAGGAGGCACAACCCTCGCTGAGTATTGCGCCCAATATGCAGCAGTGCAGACAAACTGGGTATATACTTTGGCGGCATTCATTTGTATTGCTGTTCTTTTAATCAAAAAGAACAAAAAGTGGTACTGGTACATTTTCATTTTGCTTTATATGATTATGTCCGTAACTTCTGTTGGTATGCACACCGCTAATTACGGTGAATTCCAGCCCGGAGTTCTCACAACCAAGCTTTTTGCAAGTTACATAGACATGTCTTTTACGGAGCTGGTTGCCTGGTCCGGTGTATGTTGCTTCGCTTTTGAGTTTTATCAGAACGCAAGCGAGAAGAAAAAGAGGAACATCTTCCTTATCGGCGTTACGGCAATAATGCTTGTTGTCCTTTCTGTTCTGACATATGAGGTTTTTGTTCTTCACGACAGACCGCTTTACATCGGTGGCGGCGGAGCTCCCATGGACGGTAAAACCGGTGGACTCTCCCTTGCTGAATTCGGTTGCTTCTTAACCGCACTTCCGATTCTGTATCTGTTGGTTGCAAACTTCAAGAAGATGACTTCAACGGAAAAAATACTCTTTATATTAATTATTTTCACTTTCCTTGTTGCATTCATTATAACCTCCCTTTGGGGCGATAACGAAATCAACACCTTCATTCTCGGTAACATCCACGGTCATTCAATCTGGCACATTCTGACAGCTCTTGCAATGCTTGAGGTCGTCATTTGGGTAGATCAAAGGTCTGTAAATGAACTTATCAGATCTCTCGGCGGTAAAGAAATCTGATTGAATATATCAAGCCTCCGGCTTAGCCGGAGGCTTGATTAAGTTCTATAAGAGCTTTTTTCTGACAGCTACCTAAAAATACAACACCAAACATCCGTCGCTTGCATTAAATACCCTGCCACCCCTAAAAGGCAGATTTACTTCATTTTATGGGTTAGATGTCATTTAGAACTGCCCTGACTCGTCAATTATAATCCTTCATTACTGTAGATATGTGGTTGGCAAACCATTTCTGCTCTATTGAAGGATTCTTTTTTCTTGCTTCACTCCTCTCTTAAAGCTATTTTATGCCCCCTGCAGAACAGGGGGATATCGTTGTCACAGGCGACATAAATCACAAACCACGTCCTTTCGGTAGTGGTTTGGATAATAATTCTATAAGAATAAACTATAGCAGCAGTGCCTGAAGGTACACTTAAGCGACACCAACTACAGGTGTTGCTTATATTTATATAAAAGGGGCTGTAAAAAAAGTGCAGACCGCATAAAACAATATAACTAAAGGGTTTCTTTCGGTATTTAACTACCAAAGAAACCCTTTAAAACTGTAAAAATCAGCAAAAGCAGGCAAAAACAAGGTTTTTGCGTTTTATGCTATAAACAAACCTCGCCCTCTTAAGTACCTTTGTACGCCGTCGGGTAAACCAAAATAAAGCTGAACGGCTTTATTTTGGCTCGGTTTGTTCATTCTGCGCATTTTTTCCTGGCCCCTAAAAAGGGGATGTAAAAAAACGAGTTTTTTTACATCCCCTCTGATAACATTATTACTTCAGCTTCACGCTCTTGACGGCACTCCAGGAGCTGAAAATTGTCTGACCGTTGACCTTGCTGTAGGCTCTGACCTTAAAGTAAATAGTTTTGCCGCTTGCCGATGAGGAGAAGGTCTTTGACCCTGCAAGCACGTTTTCACCGTAGGTTTTCACCTTCTTGTAGGTACCGTTTTTGCTCGTTGCATAGTAAAGCTGGTAGCCTGTTTCACCGCTGACATTCGACCACTTGACCGTTGCCTTGCTCTTTGACGGTGTGGTTACAGATGTGATTGAGGGAGCCTTGCACTCCGTTGCAGTTACAAAGGCATCCGAGGCAACACCCCAGAGCACAGTGCCGTCAGCAAGCTTTGTATAAGGCTTTATCTTGAAGCTGTACTGTGTGCCTGCCTTGAGGCTTGTTGACTTTCTGTAGCTTGTCACGCCCTTGACAGAGGCAACCGAAACATACTTGCCCTTTGAAGGACTGTACTGATAAACTCTGTAGCCCGTTGCACCTGCTGACGCAGACCACTTGAGGTTGATTACGCTTGTTGACTGACTTGCGGTAATCGTGGTGGATGCCTTGGGAAGAATTGTGAAGGTAAGCTCCTTAGTTCCCTCGTAGTTGCCCTTGAAGGTAACTGTAACGGCATACCTGCCGGGAAGCTTTCTTCCGCTTTCATAGGTAACCGTGTAGTCCAGATCCTTGACAAGTGCGACGCCCTGACTGTCCTTGACAATCACAGAGGGTGTCCTTACTTTGCCGTTGTAGGTCACCTCACCTGAGGAAAGTCTGATTGTTTCAGGGAAGTAAATTTCCGAGGCTGATTCAACAAAGCCGCAAGCGGTACACTTGCTTTCGGTTTTGCCGTTTTCCGTCAGGGTTGCTTTAATTGTAACCGTTCTGCAGGTGTGCGAAAGCCTTTCAATTTTTTCACCTGATGAAAGCTTCACATCACAGCCCTTACAGCAGGTGTCACCCGTGTAGCCCTCGCTTGTGCAGGTGGCCTTAACCGCATCCTTAATGTACTCTCCGCCCTCATGGTTTTCGGGGTTGAGTCCCATCTGCTCTCTCTTCTTATGGTCTGAGTTATTTTTGCAGGTGTAAAGCTTAATGCCGTGAGTTTTGCAGGTTGCAACAGTTTCTGTTACAGCCTCGCCCCAGTCGTGAGAAAGTGCGGGGATTTCCTCGCGAGCTTCAAGCCACTCCTCACAATCGGGACAGTAAATACCTGCGGTGTAGCCGATTTCGGTGCAGGTGGGATCTTGCTGTGGGTAGGCGGTTTGGTTTTCGTGAGGGCAATAACTAAAATGAATGTTTGCGTTTGTTAAAGCTTCGTTTTCTATGCCAATATTAATTTTTTTCCACTGCTCCGAGATTCCACCGTAATACACATCTGTAAGGGGATCACAAAAAGAGAAAGCCCAATCATCGATTGTTGTTACGCTGTCAGGGATAGTTACGCTCGTAAGGCTGTCACAGGCAGCAAAGGCGCCATTAGCAATTGTAGTTACGCTGTCAGGGATAGTATATCCTGATCTGTTATTACCTATAGGATACTGTATAAGTTCTGTCTTATCTTTATTGAATAATACTCCGAATTCATCATCAGAGTAGTTCTGATTGTTTTCATCGACAGTTATATTCGTAAGATCGTGGCAGTATGAGAAAGCGCGCTCACCAATTGCTGTTACACTATCAGGGATAGTTATGCTGTTGAGACTCCAACAGTTATTGAAAACACCATCACCGATTGTTGTAACGCTATTAGGGATAGTTACACTCGTAAGACTGTAACAATTATAGAAAGCATAATCACCGATTGTTGTAACACTGGTTGGAAGGGTTACGTTCACAAGACTCTCGCAGGCAGAAAATGCTTTATCACAAATTACCGTTACACTATCTCCTATTGATAAATTGACGAGGTTGCGACAGTATCCGAAAGTATCCTCTCCAATTGTTGTTACACTATCTCCGATGGTTACGCTAGTAAGACTTTCGCAATAACAAAAGGCACTATTGTCAATTGTTGTTACTCCATTTCCAATTGTAACATTCCGGAGACTTACACAACCCCAAAACGCACCACTACCAATTTTTGTTACAGAGTCTGGGATATTTACGCTCATAAGACTTTCACAGGCGGAAAAAGCCCAACCATCGATTGTTGTTACATTATTTCCTATGGTTACACTTTGAATATCTGAACACCCATAGAAAGCCTCTTCTCCTATTATTGTAACATTGTTCGGGATTGTAATTTCCGTAAGTCCGTCACAACAAAAGAAAGCACCTGAACTTATTTTTGTAGCACTATTTGGAAGAATTATACTTACGAGTCCATAACATCGTTCAAAAGCATTAGCACCGATTACTGTTATACCCTCTTCAACAACTACTGTTTTTATGTTGCTGACATAATAAAAAGGAGAGTCGGAATCGTAGCTATACATCGGTCCGCTACCGCTGATGATAACCATGCCATCCTTATACCAATTATAAGTTACATTATCCCCACATTTTCCGGTTTTGTAAAGTTCTTCTATGTACTCTTTGCATCTGTCACAGAACTTATCTGCATCAGCATCAACATGATCTGCAGGAATTTTCTCAGGTTCCTCAAGCCACTCCTCGCAGTCGGGACAGTAAATACCTGCGGTGTAGCCGATTTCGGTGCAGGTTGCTTCCTTACCTGCCTTTACCTCTTTGTTCCTGTGGTTTGTTGCAGGGATTACTTCACCTGACAAGAGCTTCACTTCACAGCCCTTACAGTAGGTGTCACCTGTGTAGCCGTTTTCTGTACAGGTTTCTGCTTTTTTGTTTTTGATAGTTGTGCCGCCCTCATGGTTTTCGGGGTTGAGAGGAAGCTGTTCTGTTCTCTTGTGATCTGAATCGTTTTTACAGGTGTATATCTTTGAGCCCTGAGTTCTGCAGGTGGAAGCAATATCTACAACGCCTGCATTCCACTCGTGACCTGTCGCCTCGACCTCCGTCACGCTCTTTGTCTCGCTGCAGCTCTTACAGTGAATGCTCTTACTTCCCTTTTCTGTGCAGGTCGGCTCAACATCAACCGTGTAATCACTTTCCCACTGGTGAACGTGAGCAGTGTAAGCTGTTTCGGAAAGTACGGGATAAGTAAAGGTGAAAATTCCCGTACCCGAAAAGTCGTTTCTTTCGGTTCTTTCCTCGCTGATTGTCACATCATCAAAGCCTACCGTGTTGGCATTTGCAAGGAAGTAGGTGTACATAATTCCGCTTTTCTGGTCGTCCCAGGTGGCATCAACAAGATACCATTTGCCGTCATCCATCTGCACATAGTTCCACATATGAGCTCCGCCTGCATCACCGCTGACAAGAACGCAGGGAATACCGAGTCTGTCGCAGATGACCTTGAATGCCTTTGCATAGCCCTCACAGACCACACCGCCGTCACCGATGAAGAAGGCCTCAGATGAGTGCACTCTCAGCTCATTTACAAGGTTGTACCAGGCATTGCCGCAGATGTAGTCGTGAATATTTTTAAGGGTGTCGTATCTGCTTTCTGTTACGGTAATCGCATCAAGGGAGGCGTCGACGGCAGAGCCATACTGTAAAAGCTTCGATGAAGCCCCGCTGTATATTTCCGAGGGCGTAATGTCAATGCTGTCAATTATGCCCGTGTATCCGATTGAAGAGTTGCCCGAGGCTGACACACCGTAGCTTGAGCTTGTTATCCTCAGCCAGAAAACCTCGGGATGGTCATAAAGAAAGGCATCAATAGCCGACTGCATAGCACAGGAAATTTCTGTCGCAATTTCCTCAAGCTCCTCATTCATCACGATTTCACCGTTGGAGATTTCAGTCTTAAAGGTAAAAGCAGTACCGAAGGTGTGAGTGTACTCACCCGTTTTTTTGTCGGTGGCAAACTGCTTTACCATTGAATCGTAAAGCTCCCTTGCAAGCTCAGGAAGCTGATTGCCGTAGCAGCCGTTAAACTCCGTACTGCCGAAAAATGACATCTGTCCGAGGCTGCTGCTTCCTGCAGTGAGAGAGTCGTTATAGGTGTTTTCGAGCGTGAGTGTGTAATTTTCCGTTTTTTCCTCTGCGGCACTGACAGACGCAAGGGGCACGGCAGTGACAAGCATAAGCACCGCCATAATAACAGAAATTACCTGCCTGAAAGCTTTCATAAGAGTTTCCTCCTCAATGTGTAAAATATATCACTTTTAGTCTATCATTTTTCCCTTGCAAAATCAACGATAAACATGCACAAAAAAGGAAGCACGGATTTCACACATCAATGACTGTGATGATGCCCGTGAGAGCAACCGCCCTCACTTCTTGCCGTCAGACAACTCTTTTCGTGGCAATGCTCGTCTGCGGTCTCAGTTTCAATTGTGACATGAGCAATGCCTCTCTCTTTAAGAAAATGCCTTACCCTGTGTTTTATTTCGTGAGCGTCACCTTGTGAAACAACGTGCATTGTGGCGTGATTCGTCTTTCCGTCAAGGCTTCTTATGTGAATGTGATGCACCTCGGTAACACCGTCAAGTGCCTCCAGCTCTCTTTTAAGCTCACTTACATTTATTCCCTCGGGTGTTTTTTCAAGGAAAATGCCGAGCACCTCATTAAGATTTTTAAATGCACTGATAAGAATGAAAATTGCCACTCCGATTGACATAAGCGGATCAATAAGGGAAAAATCCGTAAACCTCATAACAATTGCACCGACAAGGACAACCACCCAGCCCAGCACATCCTCTAAAAGATGCAGACTTACCGCCTTACTGTTGAGGGTGTCACCCGAATGGGTAAGCCTTGCGCCGACGATGTTCACCGCCGCACCGACAAGGGCAAAAAGAATCATACTGTTGTAGTTGATTTCAACGGGGTTAAGGATGCGCTTTACGGCATTTACCGTAACGGCAACGGAGCCGGCAATCAGTATAAGCGTAACAATCACGCTTCCGAGAACGGAATACCTCAGATAGCCGTAGGTGTGAGTTTCGTCGGGTTGCCTCCTGCTCTTTTTTTCAAGCAGAAAGGAAATGCCGATTGCCGCCGCATCACCGAAATCGTGTACCGCATCGGAAATAATCGCAACACTACCCGTCACGATTCCTCCCACAATCTCAAAGGCTGAAAAAAACAGATTAAGAATAAAGGCAATAAAAATTCCTCTTTCACTTTTCATAGCTGCACCTCTTGACATCAGATTTCTTTTAATATACAATGACTATGTTAACGAACACCTTGTTCGGTTATATCATATACTTAATGAATCCGGGATACAACATATAATTGCTTTCCTGTGTCCGTTACCGAACAAAAAACGAAAAATGTACGGAGGCTGTTATGGACAGACGGCAACGAAAATCAAGAGAAGCAATTTTTGCTTCATTTATAAATCTGCTTTCACAAAAGAGCTTCAATCAGATAACTGTGTCCGACATCATTGAGGGTGCCGATGTGGGAAGGGCAACCTTCTATGCCCACTTTGAAACCAAGGATTTTCTTTTGAAGGAGCTTTGCCGTGAGCTTTTCTGCCACATAAGTGACCTTGCAGAAAAGGGCGACAACACTCACAGACACATTTTCGCCTGTGAGTCCGACGAGCCTGTTTTTCTTCATCTCTTAAGGCATCTTACAAAAAACGACAACCACATTCTCGAGCTTCTTTCGGGAAAAAACAACGAGCTTTTCCTCTCCTACTTCAAGCTTGAGCTTATAAAGCTTGTGAAAATCAGCCTTGACTCCTTCTCACTCAAAAGAACAAAAGATCTCCCTAAGGACTTTCTTGTAAATCACATCGCCTGTGTTTTTGTGGAAACGGTCAACTGGTGGATAAGGAACAAAATGAAGGAAAGCCCCGAGGAAATTTACGGGTATTTCCTTACTGCGGTTGAAAACTGAATAACAAAGCCCTTCGCAAGTGTCGCTTGACAAATGCAAGAACTACTGTCTTGCAAGGCATTCAGCCCTGTGATATACTTTCCTCACAAAAGGAGGCACTATAAATGAACATAGGTGAAAACATACAGAAATTAAGAAAAGAAATGGGACTTTCCCAGGAGGAGCTCGGACAGAAAATCCTTGTCAGCAGACAGACTGTAAGCCAATGGGAAACGGGACAGACCGTACCTTCGATAGATAATCTTGTCCTTTTAAAGGAGATTTTCGGTGTTTCCGTAGATGGGATTCTCGGTGAAGAAAAAACCGTAATAAAAAAGGAAGATCACACAGCTAAAGAAGCTGAATCAAGTGAAAAATACACCGTAAAGCTTTCAAAGGATGAACTGAAGGATGTTTATCGGACACAGGTCAAAAATTACTTCCTGCTCCCTTTCATTCTTGATATTGCCATTTTAGGTGTTTACCTTTTGTATGTCTGTTTTCTCAGCTCAATAAGCGACATTGCAGCAGGTATAATATTAGGCTTTTTTCTTTTATTGATTATAATTATTCTTTTTCGTTTTCTTGCTTACAGAAAAAGCTGGCAACGCTCTTTTATGAAAATCTATGAATCCACCTACGAATACAGCCTTTTTGACGGCTTTTTCATAACTGATATTTACCGTCAGGGTGAGAAGATATTTTCACGAAAGGCTTTTTATTCCGACATTGAAAAAATCGAACAGTCAGGAAAGTGGATATTTTTTCAGCTTGGCAATCAACTGTTCATTCTGAAAAGAAACGAGCTTCAGAAGGACTCAATATTTATTACCGATATATACAATAAAAAAGCAGGCTTCAATGGTAAACCCTTTTCGCAGAAAAATTCACTGATCAAAAAACTTCTGATAATTCTGATATTGCTCATCCTTACGGGAACACCTCTTATCATAAATAAGTATAATTCCTCTGACCCGGCGGAAAACTTTGCGCTTCTTACAGAAATAACTCTGCCGGCGCCTTCCGTGATGGAAACAAATGACCTTACAAATGAAAAAACTGTTCTTCGCGGATATATGCTTTACGAAGACAACCTGACATTTGATGAAGATTCGGCAAAGGAATTGGAAAGGGACCTGAAAGCTGACTCAAGGTGGCTTGAATCCTTGCCCGATGAGCTTCTCGGATTAACCGCAGGTCTTACCGAGATTTATTTAAAAGATATGGACTTTGACTATATTCTTGTATTCAACTCTACTTTAAATCAGTTCAATACCGTACCCGACGAAAGCGGTATCTACTACTGTCTTAATGCACTTTACGACTGTGAAACTAATAATCTTAAAATACTCGAATACCATATGGACTATGTAAAATAAAGGAGAACCGACTATGTCATCCATGAAAGAAAAAATGCACACAGGGGAAATCTATCTTCCCGAAGACGAAGAAATAATGCGCGAACAGCTCAGAAGAGTCAACAAGCTCTACGACTTCAATATGACACGCCCCACAGAGCTTGACAAAAGAGAGGAAATGCTCAGGGATATGTTTGCCGAAATCGGTGAAGGCTGCTACATTGAGCCTCCCTTCCACGCAAACCACGCAGGCTATCACGTTCACTTCGGCAACAATGTCTATGCCAACTTCGGTCTGACTCTCGTTGACGATACACACATTTATGTGGGTGACTGCACTATGTTCGGCCCCAATGTGGTTGTCGCAACGGCAGGCCATCCCATTCTCCCCGAGCTTCGTGAAAAGGCAATGCAGTATAATATGCCCGTTCACATAGGAAGAAACTGCTGGCTCGGTGCAGGAGTGATTGTCCTTCCCGGTGTTACAATCGGCGACAACTCGGTCATCGGTGCAGGAAGCATCGTCACAAAGGACATCCCCGCAAATGTTGTTGCAGTAGGAAACCCCTGCAGAGTGCTTCGCGAAATAAGCGAAAGGGACAGAGAATACTACTTCAGGGACAGAAAAATCGCACCCGAGGTTTTCCGGTGGTAAGCACACTGCCGATTTAAGTACCTTTAATGTACGAATGTTATTCTACGGAAAAACAATTGAGGTAAAAATATGAATCTTGCAAACAAACTCACGGTTTTCCGTATGGTACTTATCCCCTTTTTCCTGCTGTTTTTCCTTACGGATTTCAGCGCCCACAACAGACTTGTTGCCCTTATAATTTTCGTTGTTGCCACAATCACGGACAAGCTCGACGGTACGATTGCCAAAAGAACGGGCACTGTGACAAACTTCGGTAAATTTATGGACCCGATGGCGGATAAGCTGCTTGTCTGCTCGGCTCTCATCTGCCTTTGTGCAAAAAATGAGCTTCCCGCATGGGTTGTACTTATCATAATTGCAAGGGAGTTTGCCATCAGCGGCATAAGACAGATTGCCGCCGACAACGGTGTTGCAATTGCCGCCTCAAGCTGGGGCAAGGCAAAAACCGTGGCACAGATGTTTATGATAACCGTGCTGCTGCTTGACGGCATTTTCCACGGTCTGACTCTCGGTTTGCTCCCCGAAATTCTCATTTACACCTCTGTTGTGCTGACGGTGGTTTCCCTCGGTGAGTACATCATTAAAAACAGAAAAGTTATAACTATGGGCGAAATGTAAAAAATTCAGAATATGAAGGGGGATGTAAAAAAACTCGTTTTTTTACATCCCCTTTTTAGGGGCTAGAAAAAAATGCGCAGAATGAACAAACCGAGCCAAAATAAAGCGTTCAGCTTTATTTTGGTTTACCCGACGGCGTACAAAGGTACTTAAGAGGGCGAGGTTTGTTTATAGCATAAAACGCAAAAACCTTGTTTTTGCCTGCTTTTGCTGATTTTTACAGTTTTAAA
>JAZSAM010000014.1:0-13697 GCA_045601905.1 Acutalibacteraceae bacterium
TTTTCAACAAAATGAAAGGTGTATCAAAATCTAATGTAATCAAACTCCGTTATGCTGATGAGCTTGAAGTAAGAAAAGCAAGGCTCAATATGTTAAAAGCAGATTACTACAAAGAATTTGAAAACCTCACTATACTGAAATCCGAGGTTGTTAAAGCAATCAAGGGTGAGAGCTCTTTTTCGGCTGATACTCTTTCGGGGCTGATTACAGAATCAGAGAAAGAGTGCAATCGACTGTTTGGCTTATGCACTGATGCAGAAAAAGATGTTGCTGACGGCGAAAGTGTACTCAAGAACTTATCCGACAACTTTGATGAACTCATTTCTTGGGCAGAGCTTTATGATGAAGCAAGCTTTGAAAAGAAGAAAATGATTGTGAACTGCCTGATAAAACGGGTTGAGGTCAGCAGAGGATATAAGCTGAAAGCTGAGTTTAACATTGACTTTGAGCAGTTCATGGTAGGGTTGGATAAGGTGGCCTGACATATTACTGTCAACAAAAAGAAACCCTGCAGGTTTAATCGCCTTGCAGGGTTTAGCATTATTGTTTATAAGATGTATTAAAAAAATTAACCACTTTAAAATTTTTAAACTTTAATTCCACTTTTTATCAACCATCAAATAATCCCTTGTTATTTCTCGCATTTTTTCAATATTCGTATCATGATGCTTACTTTTTCGCTGAAAATTATTATAAATCGCTTGGTATTGAACGGAAAGCGGTTTGTTTTCACTCAAATCATTACTCTTGTTACAAAGAAGTGTAACGAACTCTTCAAGAGTAGATTTCATAACAACCTTAAGATTATACTGAATTTCTTCATAAAGTTCTTTTAGAAGTTTCTGTATAGAACTTGGCATAAATGGGTTGTTAATGAAATATTCGAGTTTTTGCTCACAATCTACAAATTGTTTTGTTAAATGTAAATACTCTAATTCAACAACACCTTGCTTTGCCAACCTGTACTTTTCTGCCGATTTTGCCAAAAGTTCCTCTTGCTCATTTGAAGCTCCCTTTTCTTGCTCAAAGAGTTTTGGCAACTCAACAGAAGACAACTGCCCACTTTCTTTTAAAATAATTAATCCACATGTGTTAGCTTTGATGTTTTCTCCAAAGTCATCGTTTTTTAAAACAAATCCATAGTCTTTCATTATAAAGTACGAATTACATGCAATAATTCCCATATAATCAGCTTTTAAGAAAAACTTCACTCCATCATCATGTAAAAAAGCCAAAAGCTCAACAAGCAAATCTGTTTGTCGCTTTATAACTTCTGTCCGTAAAGGTTGTAAAAGAGTGAATCTTGCTCTCCTATATGTCAAAAATGCAACCAAAGTTGCTACAAAAGTAAATACAATCCAAAGTAAATCTTTTATCATTGTAATATTTGTCGTAATCCAATTCCAGATTTGTTGTAACACATCCATCAACATATTTATATTCTCCATTTTGATAGTATTGTAATGTAAAACTTTCCACCACAAGTAACTGTCTTTTTTCATTATACTATAAAAAACAAAATACCGCAACCTAACTATAAAGATTGCGGTATTCCATGGTGGAGACGGAGAGGATCGAACTCTTGACCTCTTGAATGCCATTCAAGCGCTCTCCCAGCTGAGCTACGCCCCCATATCTGAAGTAATAAGTAACAGTGAAGAGTGAAGAAGTGATCTTCGTTTACTGCTTGTGTATTTTATCACAAACAGTAACGTTTGTCAACAGTTTTTTCAAAGTTGACAGAATCAGCTGACAAAACAAAAAGCACACCTTACGGTATGCTTCTCTGCTTTTTCTGTCATTATTCGGTAAAGCCTGATTCAACAAGCTTTACAAGCTCTTCAACAGCCTGCTCTTCGTCTGAACCGCCTGCGATGATGCGGATGTCAGTGCCGCCCATAATGCCGAGTGAAAGAACACCGAGTAAGCTCTTTGCGTTAACTCTTCTTTCTTCCTTTTCAACCCAGATGGATGACTTGAATTCGTTTGCCTTCTGGATGAAGAAGGTTGCAGGACGTGCATGAAGACCTACCTGATTCTGAACTTTTACATCTTTAACAAACATATCTATACCCCACATAAAGTATTTTTTTATTGGATTTCCCATATATTATACCACAAAACTTGACTTCGTCAATGGAAAAAAACACTTTAAATCTTTTTTGGTTGCAAGACTAAACATTGTAAAATTCAAAAGGTCAATTTTGTGCAATTTCACAACAGCCCGCTTTCCTTTTGATACAAAGGGTACAAAATTAAAGGACAAATTGTGACCTTTCTGTCCTTTATGTGTCACCTTGTTCCTCTTTTCGGATTCTCGCCTTAAGCTCACGGAGAAACTCAATGTCCTTTTTTGTAAGCTCTGCCTTACTGAGCATATCAGGCCTTCTTCTGTAGGTTCTTTCAAGGCTCTGCTGACGGCGGAATTTTTCGATGTTGGCATGGTGTCCCGATAACAGTATATCCGGAACAGCCCGTCCCTGCCACTCAAAGGGCCTTGTGTACTGCGGATACTCAAGAAGGGAGCTGTAATGGCTTTCATCGGTAAAGGAAACCGTGTCGGAAAGAACACCGGGAAGCATACGGGAAATGCTGTCTGCAAGAACAAGGGCAGGAAGCTCACCGCCGGTGAGAACATAGTCACCTATAGAGATTTCCTCATCAACAATTTCCTCAATGATTCTTTCGTCAATGCCCTCGTAATGTCCGCACAAAATGGCAACATTTTCCATCTGTGCAAGCTCTCTTACCCTTTGCTGAGTGAGAGTTTTTCCCTGAGGAGACATAAAGATAAGGTGCGGCCTTTTACCGATTTCCTCACAAAGGCTCATATAACAGTCATATATAGGCTGAACCTGCATAATCATCCCCATTCCCCCGCCGTAGGGTGCATCGTCAACACGCTTGTGCTTGTCGGTGGAATAGTCTCTTATCTGTCGGCAGTTGATTTCAACAAGGCCTTCCTTCCTCGCTCTGCCGATTATGCTTTCACCAAGGACACCTTCGCACATCTCGGGGAAAAGCGTAAGTATATCAATCCTCATCGTCAAAAATTCCTTTCAGCGGACGGATTTTAATTATGCCTCCAACCACATCTGTGTCAATGACAACGGGAGGAATGGCAGGAATAAGATACTCCTTTCCCTCGCTGTCCCTGATGTGCCAGACATCGTTTGCACCTGTCATGCTGACATCACTGAGAATACCGTAGGTTTTTCCTTCATCGTCAGCATCAATTACCGTGCAGTCAATAAGCTCCTGAATGAAGTAATGTCCCTCGGGAAGCTTTGCATCACTGCGCTTCATAAAAAGCACCTTTTCACGGTATTTTGAGGCCTCTTCAATTGTGTTTATGCCCTCAGCCTTCATAATCACCATATTCCCGTTAGGTCTGCACTTTACTTTAATCGGCTTTTCGCCCTTGAGGTCAAGATAAAGCACCTTAAAGTCCGTCATAAATTCGGGGCTGTCGCACCAGGGCTGAACACGCATTTCGCCCTTGATGCCGTGCGTACCGGTAATTTTGCCGATTTCAAGAAATTCTTTTATCATAAGCTACTCCATTTTAAAAAATCACTTTTATAAAATCAAATGGCTGCCTCATGACGAAACAGCCACAGATTTTCAATTTTGTTCTGATTATTTTATAGGCTCCACGGGATACTCATTTTCGCCGTCAGTCTCACCGTTGAGGATGTACTGAAGAAGCACGTGAAGATAGTTCCACATATCAATCAGAATCATTTCAATTGTCTTTAAAAAGTCTGCCATAATAATTTCCTCCTTATCTGTTTGGTTACATTATATACCAATTTATTCAGAATTTCAATAGAAAATTAATTTTTATTGACAGGTGAAATTACACGCCTATATCGGAAAGGTATTTTTCAACCTCAGCATCGGTCATACTCAGAGCCTCTTTCATCTGATCGGGGAAAATCTTTCTCTTGTCAATTATGATTTCTCTGAGAGTTTCAACTCTGTCCTTCCATGAGTCATAATCGCTTATCTCCCATCTTTCAAGATAATATGGCATCTCGTGATCGATTTCAGCAATAAGCTCGTCAAGGATTTTCAGCATTCTGTCGGTGCGGAAGGTTGTTTTAAGGTGCTGTGAGAAAATTTCAAGCATCCTTGTTCTGAATCTCGGATTCTTGTAAAGGTTGACGTAAAGGTCAGTTTCAAAGGCCTGACCGACACCGTGTCCCAAGGGATCAAGGTAGTCGGCGGTGATGTTTTCAACGCTGTAGGTTGAGCCGAAGAGGCACCAGTCAACGTCGAAGAAAATCCAGCGCCACTTTGCGCCTGCCTTTCTTTCACGCCAGAACTTGATGTTACCCGTGTCGGTGTTTGTAAAGAAGCCCTCACACATCCAGTAATTGATAAGCTCGTCAACATCAACATACTCGCAGATTTTATCATAGTAAGCATCGTTTGACAAATCGTGAGAGTTTACATAATCAATAATCTTTCCGTAGTTGTCGTAGGTACCTGCCTTGACATCGCTGTTTGCCTTGATGAGGTCAACCTTGTCGGGATCGGCACCGTGATTGTTTGCAAGATAATCCTCATCAATTTTCTCACGCATATCATAGATTCCGTGGTACTCACCATTGACATAGCAGACAACGGGCTGATAATCCATGATGTCGATGTCCATCTGCCCCTTGATTACCATTGCCGCATAGGCATCACGGATGTGAGCGATGTTGTAATCCTGACCGCCGTTACGAAGCACGAAGGAGGAGAATACGTTCACCGCATCCTCACCGAAGAAGGGGTAACATACCTTTGTGGGGCCGTACTTGTCCTTGAGCTTGATTTCAACACTCTTCTGATCGTTTGCACGGCTGTACTGTCCGAAAACGGAAATTCCCGCATCAAAGGCAACCTGAGAAACACCCTTTGCCGTCATATACTCAAAATGAACAGGTCTCTCCCAGTTCTGCCAGAAGTTTGCGCCCTCATAGGGGAACTCTGTGCTTGCACCTGCACCCATTGCCCAGATGCCCGTGCTGTAATCGTAAAGATTCTCACTGTCAGTTGTAAGGAAAACAATGGGGAGGTCATGCTTTCTGTCTGTAAGGTAGGTTGCACAGACCGTATCAGAGGGCACGTGACCTACTGCAAAGTTTCTTGCTCGGATTACACCCGTCCTTTTGACTGTGATGGGGCCTGTGTAAATCGGGGAGCTTTCCGTAGGCGTGCTTCCGTCGATTGTGTAATGAATCTCACCGTAGGGCACGGTGATTTCAACCTGCGAGCCCTTTTTAAGGTAAGAGCTGCCTCTGGAAAATTCGGGATTGGGAAGTGAGCTTTTAAGGCTCTCGGGATTACCTGTACCGGGAGTAAGAGATGCATAGTAAACAACCTCTCCGTCACCGTCAAGCTCCTTACCGCTTGAATAGCCGTTCTGCATTCTGCCGTACTTGAGTGCGTCAACAACGACATTGTATTTGTCGAGAAGATAAACGGTTTCGCCGTAGCGGTTGAGACCGAAGGAAACAAAAATGTCTCCGTCGTAGCTTACATAATCCTCGTCTCCGCAGTAAACCACAGCATACTCACCGGGAGCGAGAATTCTTTTGGGTAATCGCTTAAAGCTCTCCGCCTTTTTGGAATCGGAGAGCTTGTAGTTTGCAAGATTTACATTTGATTTACTGCTGTTGTATATTTCAACGAAATCATAGTATTCGCCGTCAGCGTGCTCATTTGTTGTGTTGACGGCGGCAACCTCTGTAATTGCGATTTCTCTGTTACCTGTGTACCTTGCACTTTCAACGCTGTCAAAGTGAGTGCCCACATTTGCTCTGCCGGGAGTCGGTCTTGCAAAGAAAGCAAACTTTTCGGGAGTCTGTCTTATTCTGCCGCAGGTAAGATTCGAGAAAAGCTCATAAACATCAACCTGGTCGATAATCTGTCCCGTCCTTGAAAACAGATAAAGCTTCTCCTCTTTGCCGTTGAGCTTGAAGGTGGCGTGCACGGTCTTTCCGCCGCCGTAGGGCTTGTCCTTACCCGAAAGGTAAACCACACCGTAGCCGCCTGCCGCAATTTTATAGTCGGGGAAAATCCACTTACCTCTGTCAATTGCATCATCCGTAAGGCTGCAGCCCGAAAGGTCAATTTCCTTTTCGGTGCTGTTGTAAATTTCCACCCAGGCAACGAACTCACCCTCATCGTCCATCAGAGTCTGGGTTGAGTTGGGTGAATACTCGTTGATGTAAATTCCCGTCTGAGTAACGGAACCGGAAGCAGAATCATCACCGCTTTTCTCAGTCGGCTCGGTAACGGAAACAAAGTTGGGCTTACCGGGAGTGGGAACATCAAAAATTGCAAGCTTTTCGCCCTCGGCAACACCGAAGCTCTTGTCAGCCTCAATTCCGGGAGCACTTATTCTGCACACAAGCTTGCCTTCTGCATCGTAAAGGTAAAGATTTTCACCCTTTGCACCGACTGAAAGAGGCACGTGAATAACCTTGTTTGCCGTGTCTACCTTTTCAACACCGTTTGCAAAAAGCACAAGATGCTCGCCCGGAGAAATGACCAGGTCGGGAAAGGTGAACTGATTTGATGAGTTATCGGCAATGATGAACCCTGCAAGGTTTATGGGTGCGGCTGTGGGATTGTGAAGCTCAATCCAGTCGCAGTAATCCCCGTTTTCATCTGCGAGGGTTTTCGTGTTATCAGCCATAATTTCGCTTATGTAAACATTTTCGCTGAGTCCTCCCCCACCGCAGGCTGAAAGGATAAAGGCAAGCATAAATGCAACAATAACAACTGAAAGCTTTTTCATTTTCCGATTCCCCTTACATAATTATATTTTCCGCTTTTGCGTCGGCAGCTTTAAGAAAATCCCCGGGCTTAATGAACAACTGTACACCGAGGGCGCCTCCGCTGATTATTATTTCGTCAAAATCAAGGCAGGAGGAATGAATAACCGTTTTGAACTGCTTTTTCATACCGATTGCAGTGCATCCGCCTCTGATGTAGCCGGTGACATTCTTGATGTCCTTGACGTGAAGCAGCTCAACACTTTTTTCACCGACACTCCTTGCCGCTTTTTTCAGATCGAGCTCCTTGTCAACGGGAAGAACAAAAACATAATTCTCCTTGCTTTTACCCACAGCTACAAGTGTTTTGAAGCTCATCGAATAGCTTTGTGAAAGCATATCAGCAATGTGCATTCCGTCGATAAATTCCTCACAGGTATAAAAATTCGCCCTGAAGGGAATCTTCTTTTTTTCGAGAATACGCATAGCATTTGTTTTGACATTTTTTTCCTTTGCCATGAATAAAACGACCTTTATTGACTTGATTTATCTTTTTTTGTATAATAGCATAAAACATCCGTAATTACAAGAAAGATTACAATATATTAATAAAAAAGTGGTGAAAAAAATGCTCTCTCCTCTTTGTCCAGTCTGCAACAAAAAGCTGCTCAGGGACGGCAGCAGCTACCGATGCGAAAACGGGCATTGCTTCGACATCAGCAAGGAAGGCTATGTAAATCTCCTTCACGGAAAAAACAAAAGCGGCTCTCTCATCGGTGACAACCGTGATATGGCATTATCAAGACGGGATTTTCTCTCCAAGGGCTACTTCTCTGCCCTTTCCGACGGTCTTATCGGTATGATAAAGGAGCTGACGGGCTCCTCCCCCGTAATCTGCGACATCTGCTGCGGTGAAGGCTGGTACGGTGAACAGGTCAGAAGCAGCATTGACTGCACACTCATTTCCTTTGACATTTCAAAGGAAATGCTCCGACTTTGTGCAAAAAGGAAAAAGAGTGACCTTTGCTTTGTTGCAAACGGCAGCAGCATTCCTCTTGAAAGTGAAAGCGTCGACCTTGCCTTTCACCTTTTTGCTCCCTTTCAGGAAAAGGAATTTTCGCGCATAACAAAAAATGACGGCACAATCCTTACCGCCGTTGCAGGTGAAAACCACCTTTTTGAATTAAAGGAGCTGCTTTATGACACTCCCTACAAAAACGATGAGGCTCCCCCTGAAACAGAAAGCCTCATCCTTAAAGAAAAACGCAAATTCACCAAAAAGGTCACCCTGAATTCAAATGCTGACATTCAGGCACTTTTCCGTATGACGCCCTACTACTACCATACAAGTGACAGGGACAAGGCGAAAATTGATTCACTTGAAAGCCTTGAGGTAACAACGGAATTTGTGGTTTACAGATATATGAAGAAATAGGATAAAATTTATATGACGCACTGTTTAAATGCAGAATGCAGAGTTCAGAATGCAGAATTAAATAAGCTTATATCAGAAAGCGGGACTGTCGGATTCACCGACAGCCCCTTTGTTTTTATGCAGTTACTTTTGTGTAGGTTGACGGGATAGAGAACAGTGAGCTCGGTACGGTCTTTGTGAATTTGGTGTAATAGGCCGTAACTGATTCTCCGTCATAAATGTACACTTCCTTAACAATTTTATTGCCATTGAAGTAATACTTGATTGTCTCTCCGTTTTCGGTGTAGCTTTCAACAAAGTAGGTCTTTGAGCCGACCTTTTCGGTTGTAGCTTTATACTTGATTGATGTGCTCGGAGTGCTCATTGCTTCATTCATAGTCTGCTCAAAGCTACCGTCGTCCTTCTGGACAATATAGAACTTATTGATGTCGTCAACAACATACCAACGCTTGTTCTGTGCCTTATAAACAACTCTTATTCTCGAGTTCTGATCCTTCATATCAAGGCAGTAGCTGCCGTTTTTCATTGCCATGCCGGAGTAAGCTCCATTGCCGTCGTGAGTCTCGAAATAGAAGTTACCGCTTTTGATAATGTCGTTGTAACGGTCGATTCTGTAATTTACGGTTACAGACAAGGCTTTATAATCACTCCATTCAACGCCGTCACTCTTCTTTATTCCTGCACGGATTGCGAAAACATATTTGCTTCCGCCCTGGAGGTTGTCAATTGTGATTTTCTGATTCTTGGGGTATTTTTTATAAAGCTTATAGGATTTTGCTCCGTCCTTTTTGTAGTAAAGTCTGTAGGCATCGGCACCGGAAATGTCTTTGCAGCCAATGGTGATTGAGCCGCCCTCATTCTTATAAAGCTTAGTGGTAACAGCCTCTGTCTTTGTGGCACCCTTGTAGGCATCATACTCACCGTAAACCGTAGTGTCGTCGGTTTTGATGTAAGGTCTTACTGCAAAGGTGTACTTTTTGCCCGCTGTAAGTCCCGAAACTCTGTAAGCAGTTTTTGTCACTTCTTTTTCAACTGTCTTCCAGCCGTCAGAGGTCTTCTGATAAATTCTGTAGCCCGTTGCATTTGAAACCTCGTTCCACATAAGCTTGATTGAGGTCTGTCTTGCACTTGAGGAAACCTTTGTTTCGGGAAGAGTACAGGCAGTCCGGAAGCTTACCCTGTCAGGTGAGAAGAGGACAACACCGTTTGTTTTGTTGTATGCCTGAACGGCAAAGGTGTAGACCGTGCCCGTTTTGAGCTTTTTGATTGTATAGGTTGTGTTTTCGGTGCTGGTCAGTCTCTTCCAGCTGCCGCCTGAGGTTTTCTGATAAACTCTGTAGCCCGTTGCATAGGGTACCGCCTTCCACGAAAGCTTGATTGAGGAAGCCGTTGAGCTTGAGCTGATTTTTGAGGTTGTGCCGAGAACAAGCTTCGAGCCCTCATCTGCAACAGTGTCACTTTTTCCGCAGCCGTTGTCACAGTAAGCGGTCTTTGTGCCGTCGGCAAAAATTGTTGCATTGCCGTCAGACTGATAATCTGTGAATGAATGTCCCTTTGCGGGAATTTCATTGCGCTCGGTAAACCAGGTGTCGCATGCTGAGCAGTATACACCCTCTGTAAGTCCCGACTCCTCGCAGGTTGCAGGAGCTTCGGCAATTTTTTCTGCAAGGTGAAGAGTCCTGCCCGAAAGCACATCATTGCCCGCAACAATCAGATCCCAGTCAAGCTGAGTGCCGCAGAAGTGTACCGTAAGCACACCGCTGCATTCTGAAAATGCATCGAGGCTGATGCTATCAACAGGGAAGCCGCAGATGTCTGTAGGGATAAAAAGGTTGTCCTCAGCGGCGGCATCAATTTTAACGATTGTTGCCTTATCGTCCGTAACGGTGTAGGTGAAAACACCGTCAGTAAGCTCTCCCTCGGCACCTGCAACAAAAGCAAAGCACAAGGTAAGGGAAAGAATAAGAGCAAGGATAAGTGATGCTCTTTTAATTGCGTTCATAGGTAAACACTCCTCTCAGAATTTATTGCAAGAAGCTTTTTTAATTAATAAAGATACCAGAGAAATTCAATAATCTTCTGAATGAACATTCTGATTCTGTAAATAATGCGGTTGATAAGGTTATCCTCCTGAGCAGGACCCTCAACGACCTCTGTTGCCATAACACCAAGGTCAGCCATAACGATTACCTCAAGAAGCTCCTTTTGCGGATAATCCTCACTCATAGATTTACCGCAAGCAATAACCACGGGGGCTTCATCAACCGATTCACCGAGATAACACTTAAGACCCATAACATTGACCTCGGGATCACCGTCAAAAGCGAAGGTGAAGCTCTGTGTTGTGCCGTCGGGCTTTGTTACGGTGTAGCTTACGCTTTCAGCCTCAAAATCGTCTGTCACCTTTACCTCATCAATCACAATTTCTTCAATGGGGTAGGGAATGTACTCAACGGGATGCGCAAGGATGCAGTCGCTGTATTCAATTATAACTGCGTTTTCTTCGTTATCGTAGTAATAGTCAATATATTCGCCGTTGAGCTTTTCTCTTACGAATCCGCCTTCGGTCTCTTCTCCCTCAACGGTTGCTCTTTCAGTGCTTCCGTCGGGATAAACGATGTCAAACTCGGCACCCACAAGAGTGAATTCCTTCACACCGGGAACAACGTCACCGACAATTGCGCCGATCATTCCGGTCTCACGGTAAACCTCGGGTATACCGGAAACGGGAATAAGCTCCTTTACGTAGCATTCAATAAGCTCTGCCTCACCTTCACCCTTAAAGGAATCAAGCTCAATTTCAATACTGCTGAAAAGTGTGATTTCATAGCTGAAGGGGATTCTGTCAGCACCGTTTTCAAGTGCCTGCTGATAATCACGGATGTCAACATAGGGATATGCATAAATAGCTCTCTTGCCGTTTGCGCTGATTCCGTAGCCATACTCATTTATTCTGATTGTTTCGCCGTTTGAAAGTGTGACATCAAACAAGGCTTCAATCGGCCATTCGTAGTCCTCATCACTCTCAATGCCGTACTCATCAAGCATTTCTATGTATTCGTCGAGCTCTCTTTCTGTTACCACCGGCTCGCCGACAAGCTTGACATCGGCAATTTTATCAAAGAGACTTATTGCCGAAGCAGGCACACAAAGTGCTGAAAACAAGAGAAGGAATGTCAGTGTCACTGCGGTTAATTTTTTCAATGCTTTCTTCATAGGTTTTTACCTCCCTTGAAATAATTATATATTAAACAATATACCATAGTCAGTATATCATTTATTCGCTCTTTATGCAATTCACATATGTCACAATTATATTTCCTGAATTTCGTCATTTTTACTTTTGCCTTTCCGACAGAATTTTCAAAATAAAAAATGCGCCTCAAAGAGACGCACATATAGAAAATGCATCTCGATTGCTGCGACACAAAATTGCTCAACATAGGAATGTTTAACAAGAGATACAATTTTCCCGATAGTATCCCCTAAGCTGATTTTATGCAATTTTATGTCGCAAATTTAGTTTAACACAATAACTTTATAAAATCAACATTTGAAAACACACTTTTGCAGTTTATTTTTTTAAATTCTCTTTCCGCATTTATTTGTTAAAAAATTGTGATATAATTTCAACTGAATAAATTAAATTGGAGGTTAAAGTTATGAAAAAACTCGTTTCACTTATTCTATGCTTTTGTCTTATACTTGCACTGAGCCTTCCCGCTTTTGCCGTTGACGAAAGCAATCTGCCCACAATTTACCTTTCAGGTAAAGCAAACTCTCCCATTTACATGGGTGACGGCACGCTCGCACCAAACCCTGACCACCTTGACAGAGCCGGTTATATCAAAGACGCTGCCGGTCCCGTTCTTGAAAAGCTTGCAGTTGCACTTCTCACCGATGACTACAGCGATTACATTGACTCACTTGTAGATGCAACCGCTCCCATCTACGAGAAACTCATTCTTGACAGCAACGGCAATCCTCAGTTCGGCACTCACATCAACTGGGACTACAGAACTGCTCCCATTGATAAAAACGCAAAAACAATTCATTTCTATTATGACTGGCGTCTTTCTCCTATGGATGTTTCGGATCAGCTCGATGTATTCATTGAAAGAGTTCTTGCCGCAACAGGCAAAAACGGCGTCAACATCCACTGCCGCTGCATGGGCTCAAACTTTGCAATGACATACATTGCAAAGAGCCACCGCGGTTATTATGACCACCCCTTCAGAGTAAGAAATGTTATGCTCAACACCAGCGGACTTGCAGGATATCTTACATTTGAAGCACTCGTTTCAGGCTCGATTGAATTCACTCCGGATACAATTGACCGCTTTGTTTACGATTTTCTTAACGACGGCAACCTCATCGAGGATCCTGCAATCGCTTCCCTTGCAGTTTCTCTTGTTTCACTTTTCAATTATGCACAGGTTCTCGGTCTCGGAACTGAATTTGTTGCCGAAATATTCAACAAAATTGCTCCTGAACTTATGCCCAAGCTCGCTCTTTGCTGCTACGGCGCTTACCTTTCTTACTGGAGCATGGTAAGTGACAAGTATTATGATAAAGCAAAATCCACAGTGTTCAGCACTCCCGAGCTTCAGGAGGAATACAGACTCTTCATTGAAAAAATTGATGCATATCACGAATTTATGGCTGATACAAATGAAAAAACAGGCAAGCCTATCTACGAAGAGCTTCTCACTGAACTCAAGGCAAAAGGTGTCGGTATTGCAGTTGTCGCAAAATACGGTGCTCCTTGTGTGCCTCTTTTTGACGGCTCTGAAGTCACAGGCGACGTAAGAGGAACCGTTACAGCCTTCTCCTTCGGCGCAACAGGCACAAACGTCGGCTCTACCTTCTCAGAGGATTATATTGCAGCCGCAAAAGCAAACGGCACTGACAAATATATCTCACCTGACCTTACCGTAGATGCTTCAACGGGACTTTTCCCCGACACAACCTGGTTTATCAAAAACATCAATCACGACCAGTTCCCCGGCACCTTCAACACTCTTTTTGAAAGGTTCTGTGCAAGTGACGGAAAGATGACTGTCTGGGATGACCCGAGCTACCCCCAATACTTTGATTTCGTTGACGGCAATGTTGTCATTGATGACGGCTCTGATGTTGAAGATACATCATGGACAAAGAATCCCTTTGTACTTCTTATCAGAATGCTCAAGGCCTTTTTCCAGAAGCTTGCTGATCTGTTCAGATAAAGCTTTTACGCAAGAATTACATAAATTAAACAGACTGTAAAAAATACAGTCATCATAAAACAAGACGAACAAAGGGTTTCTTTCGGTATTGAGCTGCCAAAGAAGCCCTTTTAAAGTTTAAGTATAAAAAACACAGATGTGCTCGCGTAATCAACTCAAGCACATCTGTTTTCTTATTTCATTTTTGGTCTGCGCGCTTAAGGTGACAGCAATCGAACCAAATGAGTCTTAAATGTACGATTTGCAGCACCTTTGAAATTTTTT
>JAZSAM010000015.1:0-23437 GCA_045601905.1 Acutalibacteraceae bacterium
GCTGACGCTATGAAATACGCTGCGGCGTATGAGGGATTTATTTTATTTCACATTTTGCCGCTACGGCAAAATATTTCATAATCCAAAGGATTATTTCATATTGCGTAGCAATATTTCATTAAATATGCTATAATATTTGTAGAGGTGAGGATAATGAAAGAAAATAAACTCGTTGAATTATCTATGGATTTCGCTATTAAGATAATTAAACTCTGTGAAACGATCAAAGGCCATTATTCTCTTGTCAATCAATTGGAGCGTTCTGCCACCTCAATTGGTGCAAATATCCATGAGGCAAATTATGCACACAGTAAGGCTGATTTTATAGCCAAACTCCGGATTGCCCTTAAAGAAGCAAAAAGCTTAAAAACAAAAGCCGCAGGTCATCCGTTGCGGCTTTTGTTTTTTCATCCCAATGCAACATCAAGACTCATCATAACCGCAAAGCCTATGGCAAAAAATACCATTCCCCTGCTCCTGCCCTTTTCACCGTGCATTTCCTCGGAAAGCTCATTCATCACAACAAAAATCATGGTGCCTGCCGCAAAGGAAAGGAAGTAGGGCATCAGCGACGAGAAGAGGCTTGCAAAGAAAATTGCCATCACTGCACCCAAAGGCTCAACCGCACCCGAGATCACACCCGTCAGAAACGCCCTCGTTTTGCCGATTCTGTCCGAAAGAAGGGGCAATGACACAATTGCGCCCTCAGGAATGTTCTGAATTGCAATTCCGACGGAAAGTGACAATGCCGAGGAAAGTGAAAGCTCATCGCGAAAGCTGAGAAAAGCGGCAAAGGCGAGACCTACCGCCATACCCTCGGGAAAATTGTGCACGGTTACGGCAAAGGCTGTGTCAGGGCCTTTTTTCAGCTGTGAGCCTCTTTTCTGAAGCCTATGTGAAATTTTCTCACAAAAAATCATAAAAGCCGTACCCGACAGAAATCCCACACAGGAAGGAAGAAAAGCAAGAGAAGCAAGATGCTGACTTCCCTCAATTGCAGGAAGCAGCAGACTCCAGAGCGAGGAGGCAATCATCACTCCGCCCGAAAAGCCGCAAAGGCAATCCGTAAGAGCCTGCCTTCGTCTTTTTTTCATCGCAAAAACTGCACTGCTTCCGATTGCCGTACCGAAAAAGGGCAGCATAATACCGATCAGAACCAATGAAAACAAGGGTCCACCACCTTATAAAGCTTCAGTCGTTTTCAGTATATGCCGCCTTTTGAAATCGGTTAACAAAAAGCAGTCAGCGCAGGACTTAACCCGCAACCTGACTGCTTAATTCTGTTAACCGGGCCCTTGACCCTCGGCCCTTTCTCCTACTTCAGATTCTTCATCAGCTCCGTGTAGAACTCAATCATCTTAAGGTAATCCTCAACGGGGATTCGCTCGTTTGCAGAGTGGACGGTTGAGAAAAGGTCATCATTGAGACGGAATGCACCGAAGCGGTAAATCTTGTCGCAGATTTTCGCAAAGTGGCGTGAGTCCGTGCCTGCATTGAGAATGAAGGGTGAAACGCCTACATCGGGGAAAACCTTCTGTACCGTTTCTTTTATGTAATCAAATGCCTGAGTCCTGTAATCGGAAATCTTCGGCGGATCGGAGCGGTCAAGAATTTCAACGGTGACATCCTTGCCTGCAACCTTTTTGATGTGGTCAACAATTTCCTCGAGGGTGTCCTGAGGTGCGATTCTTACCTTGATTTTTGCCGTTGCAATTTCGGGTGTTGCACCTGACTCGGTGGGAGTTGCCTCGTAGCCGTTGATGATTATTGCAGAACGGATCATTGCGGCAGTGTCGGCGTTGCTTTCCATTGCCTTTTTGATAATCGGCTTAAGGTATGCCACATTTTCGAAAACCTTGTTGAGAGGTCCCGAAACATGGGGCGCAAAGCTCTGAAGCATTCCCTCAAGGGCAGGTGTGATTGTTGCCTTTGAGGGTGATGAGTCGATTTTGTTGAGTGCTCTCATCAGCTTGACGGGTGCCGACACCTTATCCCCTGCTGAGGTTGCCTTGGCACCGTGGGATGCATTTTTAGCCTTTGCCGTGAGCTTGAGGTTTGCCCATCCCTTTTCGGAAAGAGCAATCATTGCAAAGGGAGTCTTTATACCCATTGGAAGATTTGTCATAATAGCTCCGCCCTCATCAAGGACAAAGCCCGGCTGAATTCCTCTTTGAACAAAGACCTCAACGATTTCGGGCATTGTGTCACCTGCAACCTCTTCAGCATTGCTTGAAGCAAAGTAAATGTCTCTTTCAGGCACAAAACCTTCCTTTACAAGGTTGTTGATGCCCTCTAAAATTGCAGCGATGATGCACTTTGTGTCAATTGTGCCTCTGCCCCACACACAGCCGTCGTGGATTTCGCCTGCAAAGGCAGGGTGCTCCCACTCCTGTCCCTCGTCGGAAACAACATCGTGGTGAGCCATAAGCACCATAGGATTGGATGCGGTTTTACCCTTCCAGCGAAGAAGGATGCCGAATTCATTGACAAGCTCTGCCTCGAGTACAGAGAATGCGTCGGGGTAAAGTGACTTTAAAAGAGGAAGAAACCTTGCAAACTCCTCTTTGTCAAAATTGCCGTCCTTAGAGGAGATTGTTTTAACCTTTATAAGCTCCTGAAAGCGTGAAACGGCTTCATTTACTGTGATTTCTGACATAAAATCTCTCCTTTCGGTTCATTTACTGTGCCTATTTTAGCACTAAAACGTGCTTTTGTCCATATATTATTGAATACAAAAATCCAAAGGGTCGGGACAAGCTCTGCGATTTGGTTTGCTTTGGGTTAAATAAAGGATGCAGATAAGATAAAGGGTGAAATAAACGTATACCTGAAATAACGGATATAGGTTCGCTTATGTTAATTTTTAAGGTTTGATTAAATCTATTGACAAAATAAAACTGCTTAGATATAATTTATATCTAAAAAACCGATAGCGGTTATAGAAAAAATAAATAAGAAAGGACAATAATATGCCTACACCACTTCTCTTTCTGCTGATTCTGTTCGCATTTATTTTTGTCGTATTTATCATTTCCAAACGCCCTATATACGAGGTAATGGCTCTTGGTCTGGTTCTGATATTATTTATGACAGGAAATTGGGAAAACCTTCCCGCCTACATACACAACACATTTTCCACCTCTCTTCTCTACACTATTTTTGCCTTTATCGCCGTCAGTGAAATTCTCTCTGAAACAAAGGTTATCAACGACTGCATAAATGTCATACTCGCCCTTATCGGCAGAGTACCCGGCGGTGCCGGTTATGTTGCAGTCATCTCAAGTGCATTCATGGGCGCTCTTTCAGGAAGCGGCCCGGGAAATGTTGCATCAACAGGTGTTATCACTATCCCCACGATGAAAAGAGCAGGCTTCCCTGCTCATCTTGCGGCGAATATTGAATCTGCCGCAAGTACTCTGGGCAATATGATTCCGCCCTCAGGTGTTATTGTTGCTTCTTTCGGTTGTCTGACAGCTTATATGGGCGAAGAAACAATAGGCATCGGAAAATTCTGGCTCATACTCTGGAGCATATCTCTTTGGTTTATTCTTCAAAGGATTATCACTGTTTTTGCTTTCTGTAAGTACTATAAGGTTAAGCCTGTTGATAAATCGGAAATCCCCTCACTTAAAGAAACACTCAAAACAGGCTGGAAGAGTCTCATCCTTCCCCTTATAATCCTGCTTCCGTTTATTCTCGACTTCCTTTTCAAGGATACCTTCTTTACAGAGCGTCTTGGCGAAACAGGTGCAAAGCAGCTTTCAAGCAGTATGCTTCTGTTCGTGCCCGGTGTCGCCTCGATTTATTCCGTTCTCATCTGCGATAAAAGTAAGCGCACGCCCAAAGCTCTCGTGAATATGTTTGAAAATTCACTTAAAAAGGTAATTCCAGTTGTTGCAACTCTCGTTTTTTCATACTGTATCGGAGAAGTTCTTGAGGATATCGGTGCAGGTGACTCATTGGTTGAATACATCGGCTCCTTCAATCTCAACAAGGTTGCTATTGCTTTTATTGTGCCTCTTTTCACATCTGTTATGGGTATGATTTTCCCCGGCTCAGCACAGATTGCTATTTTCGGCACACCTCTTGTAGCTCTTCTTGCAAGCAGCGGATTTGACCCTGTTCTTGCAGCTGCAATGCTTCCCTGCATCTGCGGTGCAATGAGCGGTATCATTCCTCCCGTTGCAGTATGTATGCTCACAGCTATGGGTATAGCAGAGTCGGAGATGAAAGAAACTACCGTCAACTGCATTATATGGGTAGTTCTTCAATACCTGCTTTCTGTTGTTGCTCTACTGGGACTGCTTCCCATATTCGGCATATAAGGAGGACTGCAAAATGAAAGATAAAATTTTAAGGCTTATCACAAGATTATGGGCAATCGTCTCATTTATACTTCTTTTTACAGGCGGTGTTACTGCTGTAGGATATATCGCCGCAATAATAATCGGCGGAGAAACAGGAGCTGATATAATAAACTTCCTTTATAAACAGGTATTCTCAGTTCTTATCTATATAAACTCCGTATTCATTATTGTCGGTCTTATAAAAATGGAACTTGCAGGTGAAAAGGCACTCACCATTTCAAACGGCAAAGCCAACAAAAAATCCAAAAAGGCAAAAGAAACTGAATAAAAACTTTTTTAAAACAAAAAGCCCGAAAAAGCACAGGGAACAGCTAAACAGCCGAACCCTGTGCTTCTGTTATTTTGTTGTGTTACTCCTTGCGTCACAGTTTCACCGTGTCACTGCCTTTTGCGGAACCCAACCTTAAATCTGCATTCTGCATCCAAAAGTGCCCAAGGCCCCTCACTACTTACTACTCACTACTAAAAATCACCCGAAGAGCTGTCCTTCGGGTGATTTTGCATCTTATTCATCAATGTGTGAGAAGAAGAATTCTTTTCTTTCCTCTGTATTGATAACGGTAACGGGCTTGATCTGATTGAGAACCTTACCTTGCTTCTTGAGCATATCCTTGTAATCGTTATAGGTGTCCTTCTTGAGAAGCACAACCTTGGGATCACCGATCATGCCCCAACGGCGGTACTTGAAGTACTTTTCGTTGCTTTCATTGAGCCACTTGTCAAGGCAGGCTTCGATTTCGGGAAGCTTTTCCTTTGCGATTTCGCCTTCGGGCTCAACAAACATCATGTAACGTACGGGATCGTTTTCCTTGTCGTCATAGAAGCTGTAGCCCTTGAAGGAAACGCCCATTTCCTCCTGAACCTTTGCAGCTGCCCAGTCAACCATCTGTGTGGTTGTCTTTTCGTTGGCGATATTCATTGCAAGGTTGTTTCTGTAAAGGAACTCAATTCTCGGAGTCTTGTTGTAGAAGCCTGTTACGCGTACAACGTCCTCGATCTGATAACGGTAAAGACCTGAGAAGTTTGTTACGATAAGCTCGTAATCCTTGCCCTCTTCAACCTCACCGATGGTAAGAGGTCTTTCGATGTCGGGGTTATCAACAGGAATGAACTCGAAGAAAATTGAACGGGGAAGAAGAACAGCATCGTTTACATCAAGCTCAACGGGCATTGCCATGTAGCCCTCAGCTGCTGCATAACCCATGTTGTGAATGGGAGCATCACCGATGTGCTTACGAAGCTTCTGAACGTAGAACTTGAGGTTTGAGCCGACCATACCGTAGGACCATGCAAATTTCGGCCAGATTCTGGGAGCGATGGGATCATCGAAGCCCTTTGCACATTCGCGTCTGATTTCCTCTGCACGCTTGGGCATGGGCTTGAACTTCTTTTCCCACTTTGCACGAAGCTCAGCAGGACACTTGATGCTCTTGTCGATTGTACCGAGCTCAATGTCCTTGCAGATAAGCTCCCAGTTCTGCTCAAGGTAGTCAAACATACCTGTAAGAAGGGTTACAACCATTGAGCCGAGGAAGGAAACATCCTTTCTCTGAAGTGCAAAGCGAAGGTGGAAGTATGTTGAATCAACTGCATCCTCGTTTTCGGGATACATAAAATCGTTGGGAGTTGTCATAAAGAACCTGGAAATGGGCTTGAGGTAGGTAAAGGGAACCTGACCTGCACCGTTACCCATTTTGCCGTCCTTCATCTTGTGACCTGTAAGAATAACTGCAACGGGACCGATCTGCTTGGGGAATTTCTTGCCGTGCTTTTCAAACCACATCTTTGCGCAGGCAGGTGTTGCTGCAAAGCCCATTGACTGCATATTGAAAAGAGCCTTTGCGGACTGGGGAAGAATCTTGGGCTTACCTACTGAGCCTGAGGAGGTGCAGTATCTGATGCACTTCTTTGCCATCATAAGGTTGCTTTCGCCGTCAAGCATACGGTCGATGTAATCAGCGTATGTATCATAGGTTGAAAGAGGAACGATTCTCTGGAAATCCTCAACAGAATGAACGTCCTTAAAGCCGATCTTTTTACCGTACTCGGTATCCTTGTTTGTTTCCATAATCTGAAGAAGGATTTTCTCCTGAGTCTCAACAGGAATGGTTGTAAAGTGGTTAAGCCCCTTGAAGACCATGCTTCCGAGCATAACGCCTAAATCTGACATTGCCATTGGTGTTTTACCTCACTTTTTCATTATTTTTCATATTATTTTGCTTAATTAATATAATATCATTTAATTGCGTCTCTTGTCAACAAAATATGAATTATTTATTAAATGATACATTACTTCATCTTAATGTCCCATTTTTCGTCCATATAGCCTTCAATTGTTCCGTAGCCCGTGATTCCGAGTCCGTTGCCCTCACCCGTACCGCTGATGGGAAGATGCTCACTGTAGGAGACAATCTTTCCGTCGGCATCAAGTGTTACGGATATTTCAGCACCGGGATAATCGAAATCAACCTTGGTCAATGTAACAATCGGAATTTCTACAGATGAAAGATCAAGTGTATCCGCTCCTGCATTATGATGAGGAGGTCTCGGGTTTTCGAGTGTGCTCTTTTCTGCCACAATCACAACGGTATAAACCGTGTTCGAGCCTTCGGTGCGCTTTGTTGCACTTGCGACACCCTCAGTTGTAAGCTCAAAGGGCTTGTCACCGGGAGGGAAGGTGTCGTCAGCATCAACGGTTCCGTCACTCTCGGGATCATCGGAAACACCGTTTACAAACTCATAATCGAGAATTTCCTCCTTGACGAACATCTTGATTACACTGTTGATTATGTTATTGACAGAGGGTACGCTGCTGTCAACAAGATGAATGTTGATATTCTGCACCTTATGTGCCGTAAAGCTTACCTTATCGGACTTGAGAAGATTCACCGAGTCGGAAACGACCTTGAGAATTTCTGCCTTTTCGTCAACGGCAGGTGCGGTCGTTTCGGGTGCCTTCGTTGTTTCTTCTTTTTTCGTTGTTTCAGGTGCTTTTGTTGTTTCGGGAGCCTTTGTAGTTTCGGCAGGCTTTAATGCCGTGGTTGCTTGCGTCTGCGGGGTGACCTGCACAGGTACAGTCGTGTCATCCGTCGGAGCATCCTCCGAGTTAAAGGCTCTGACACCGAAAACAAGAAGGATAAGTACAACTACACCGAGCACGGCAATAACAGCCGTGTCCTTTTTCTGCTGTTTTGTAGGCCTTGTCTTTTTCATAGCTTTTCCCCCTTTGTCACCATTCCCTTATGATTTCGGGATGGGCAAAAATCTCATCCAGCTTTTCTATAAAGGGCATAAGATCAGCTGCGCCGCCGATTTTGTGGTCAAAGACCATCATAACCGGAAGAACGGTTTTCATTCTGTAATCAAGCTCGCCGTTTTCCTTGCGGTAAACATCCTTGACCTCTTTGATTCTGCCCGTGCCGAACATAAATACCTGAGGATAAAGGGGCGGAATGTAGGTTATGTCCACCTTGAGATCCTCATAGAGTGTGCCCCAGTTGGTAAAGCACACGGTACCCTCGGTAAAATCGTCAACCTTCAGTGAGCCGACGCCTTCCCTTCTGCCCTTGTGACGGTAGGAGCTCTTTTTGAAAAGCTTTGAAAACTTTGCAATTTTTCCCTTTCCCGTATAGGCGGCAAGAAACTGTGCGAAGGTTGCGATGAGCTTTCCCTTTACGGCATAGCCGAACATCCTCTGTCCCGCAACATTGAAAAGCACCTTTTTGAAGTTGGTGTTTTCAAGCTTTGCCTTTGTAAGCTCAATCTGCTCGGAAATCTCTCTGAGGCTCTTGTTTTCAAGCTCCTTCACCTTTACGGTAAAGGTTTCACCGTTTTCAAAGCAGACGGGCATTGAAACATCTATGTGCTTTTTTATGATGAGTCTGCCCGAGGATGAAAGATGCTTATAATCAAAATGGGCATTAAGCCTCGGAGCCGCCTTGAGCCCTTCAACGAGCACCTTCATCATAAGGGTGTTGAAGGGAAGCGGATAGCCGCACTCCTCTCTGAGACTTCTGTACTCCTGCCAGAATGCGGTAATGTCCGGCTCATAGTTACAGCCCGTGCCCGGAATGTCACGCTGCGAATTGACAAGTGCATTGCAGGCAACACGGCTTCTTATGCTTAAATATTCTATCTCGTCGCCCTCATCGGGAGCGAGAGTTGCAACCTTTAAATATTCCTTGAAGCTCATAATTACCAGATAACTCTTGTTGCGATGTCGCTCTTTACAAGCTCAACAAAGTCTGAAACAGCCATTGAGCCCTGGTCACCGTGACCGCGCTTTCTGACGGAAACTGTTCCCTCTTCTGCTTCCTTGTCACCGATAACAAGCATATAAGGAATCTTTTCAAGCTGTGCCTCACGAAGCTTGTAGCCGAGCTTTTCACTGCGGATGTCAACGGTGGCATCGTCAACACCTGCAGCCATAAGAGCCTCCTTGACGGCATAAGCTGCATCCTGATGACGGTCAGCGATGGGAAGAATACGTACCTTTTCGGGTGCAAGCCATACGGGGAAGGCACCTGCATACTTTTCAATAAGAAGGGCAAGTGTTCTCTCGTAGCAGCCGATTGATGTACGGTGGATGATGTAGGGATTCTTCTTTGTGCCGTCGGGAGCAACATATTCCATGCCGAATTTTTCAGCAAGCATCTGGTCAATCTGGATTGTGATGAGGGTATCCTCCTTGCCGTGAACATTCTTGATCTGAATGTCAAGCTTGGGACCGTAGAAGGCAGCCTCACCGATGCCGATCTTATAGTCGATGCCGAGGTTATCGAGAATCTTGTACATAACGCCCTGAGCCTCATCCCACTGCTCGGGTGTACCGATGTACTTTTCTGTATCGTTGGGATCCCACTGTGAGAAGCGGTAGGAAACATCCTCGTAAAGACCGAGAGTCTTGAGCATAAATACGCAAAGGTCAAGACAGCCCTTGAACTCGCTTTCAAGCTGCTCGGGAGTACACATAAGGTGACCCTCGGAAATTGTGAACTGACGGACACGGATAAGACCGTGCATTTCACCCGAAGCCTCGTTTCTGAAAAGAGTTGAGGTCTCACCGAGTCGCATGGGAAGGTCACGGTAGGAGCGTGCTCTGTTGAGGTATGCCTGATACTGGAAGGGGCAGGTCATGGGACGAAGTGCGAAAACTTCATCGTCGGTTTCCTCGTCGCCTAAAACAAACATACCGTCCTTGTAATGATCCCAGTGACCTGAAATCTTGTAAAGGTCGCTTTTTGCCATAAGGGGTGTCTTTGTACGGAGCCATCCCCTCTTCTTCTCCTCATCCTCAACAAAGCGCTGAAGAGTCTGGACAATGTGTGTGCCCTTTGGAAGCATAATGGGAAGGCCCTGACCGATATAGTCAACGGTGGTGAAGATTTCAAGCTCTCTGCCTAATTTGTTGTGGTCACGCTTCTTTGCCTCTTCAAGCTGAGCAAGGTGAGCCTCAAGGTCGCTTGCCTTTGTAAAGGCAGTACCGTAAATTCTCTGAAGCATCTTCTTGTTGCTGTCACCTCTCCAGTAAGCGCCTGTGCAGGAGGTGAGCTTGAATGCCTTTACGCGTGAGGTGTCGGGAAGGTGAGGACCTGCACAAAGCTCGGTGAACTCACCCTGACGGTAGAAGGAAATAGGCTCGCCGCTTTCTGCGTGCTCCCTGATAAGCTCAACCTTATAGATTTCGCCCTTTTCCTCCATCATTCTGATTGCTTCGTCGGCATCCATTTCAAATCTTTCAAGGAAAAGTCCTTCCTTGACGATTTTCTTCATTTCAACTTCAATCTTTTCAAGGATTTCGGGAGTGAAGCTAATCTCGCTGTCGAAGTCGTAGTAGAAGCCGTTGTCAACTGCAGGGCCGATTGCAAGCTTTACCTCGGGGTAAAGTCTCTTTACAGCCTGAGCGAGAATGTGGGATGCTGTGTGCCAGAAGGTCTTTTTTGCTTCATCATCGTCAAAGGTGAGAATTTCAACCTCTGCGTCGGCTGAAAGCACTGTGCGAAGGTCACAGATTTCACCGTTTACCCTTGCAAGGCAGGCAGCCTTGTAAAGACCTGCACCGAGGCTCTTTGCAACATCGATGATGCTTGAGCCCTCTTCGTATTCGCGGACAACGCCGCCCTTGAGTGTTACATTGATCATTTTGTTTGTACTCCTCTCGTTAGTAAGTGGGTGGAAAAGCAGTCAGTAGTAAGTAGTAAGGAACAACCCCTCCGTCGGCTTTGCCGACACCTCCCCTTTCAGGGGGACCGCGTAGCGGTGGGAGGGTCTTCCAATATAACCGTTACCCTACTTTCCCAAAAAGAAAACGCTCCATCCCAATTAACTTGGGATGAAGCGGTAAGCTCCACGGTTCCACCCGTATTCCGTTTTGTAAAACGGCACTCTTATGACTTTAACGCAGTCTGTACGGCGTACCTTGTTTCGGCACACGCTCGAAAGTGGTAGACCCGACCTCTGAATCTGCCCTGCTTACAGCCGACGGCAAGGCTCTCTGTAAAATCCGTAATGAAGAAAAGTCCTCTTTCTCAACGCTTTAAAAGGGATGTTGAATTTTCTTTTGTTACGGAATATTTTATCACCGTAAAGGTGGTTTGTCAAGTGTTAGTTCATCATTCTGTTGTCAGTCGGCACAGTAAAGCCGTGCTTTTCAAGGATTGCCTTAAACTTATCTGCGTTACTGTAAAGATCATCAAAAATGCATACCTCTTCACCGTCGACAACAATTGCCTTATAGCGTCTGAGGTCTGCGTCGGAAAGCTTCACTCTAACCTCATCAATTTCGTGGTAATAATACTCTCTGCCACCCTTAACGACAAATTTCTCCTCATCAAAGCTGATGCCCTTGTCGGAAATCAGATACATTCCCAGGACAATTACCGACGAAAGTCCCACGGCAATGGCGGCTGCAATTGCCACATGGAACTGCACAATCGCCCACAGCGCAAAGGCAAGCATAGTTGACGCAACCGTTCCCGGCACGATTACAAGTGCCATCATTGATTTGCTTGTTCTTAACTTTTTCATTATTCTATTTCTCCTTCCCAGTCTGAAAGACTGTTACGTACGGTAAATCTTACTCTGTGCTTTTTCAATACATCTATAAAATCCTCTGAGCCCGGTTCGTCACGGGTGAAGCTGAAAACATAATCTCCCTTAGCGTAAATTTCAATTTTCTGCTCCGTATGAGTGGAAAACAGTCTGCGTGCTCTGCCGAAAAGGCACAGAATCCACCCGATTGACGGTGAAACGCCTACAGTCTGATTACTTACAACGGCTCTTGTAATACATGAAAAGCTATAGGTTTTTCCGTGCACAGTGAAGGCTTCATCATCGAAATGAACCTTACCTCTTAAAATGTATCTGATAAGATAGTAGATGAACATCAGTCCCGTTACTATACAGACCAGCACCTCCTCAAACACGGGCTCTCCGCCGGTTGAAGTGTCTGTTATTATAATAAACGCCAGAAAAGCAGTGATTCCTCCGTTTAACAGTAGCATCAACGGTGACGGTCTGATTGTTTTTTTCATTTTTTCTCTCCTTCTGATTGTTATAAGCTGATTATACAACCTTTTGCAGATTGTTTCAATATAAAAATTAATACTTTCTGTACGGGAAAAGTATGAAAAATGATACTAAAAACAAAAAGGGACGGAAAATCCGCCCCTGATTTAATGAAGTTAATTGTAATTGTTCTCCACCGTCTCGCCGATTGCTCTTAAAAGTGAGTCCTCGTTTGTTGAAGGAAGGTCACAGGTATAATGCCAGATCATAACGCCGCTGTAGCCTTCATCAATCGCAAATTCTGTCTTCTTTGCAATCACATCGGGAGTGTTGAACCAGAAGGTCTTACCGATGTTACTGTCAGTATAAAAGCCGTTTTCATCAAGCTTATCGGCATAAGAAGAATAATCATACCAATAACCGTCACCGTCAGTCGGTCTTGCATAGAAGGGAAGACCGAAGGTTATCTTTTCAAGAGGAATATTTGAATCCTTAATCCACTGTGAACGTGTGGTAACGGTTTCATAGGTTGCGTGCTTTCCTTCTTCGTCGTACACATCATACATCATAAGCTCAAATGAATCAACAAGCTCAACTGCAAGATCTGTATACTGTAAGCACCAGTCTGAAGCAGCAACATTCAGTGTGTAATCGTCACCGAGCTTTGAGCCGAGGGAAACAAGGAAGTTGTTATATCCGAACCATGCACTATCCGTTATAGGATATTCATAATCGAAGTGTACGCCGTCAAGGTCGTATTCCTCTAAAACCTCAATAATGTTGTTCTGAAGGCATGGGGAAAGAAAAGCCTTGTTATGTTCCTTGCCGAGAGATTTCATCTGCTCGTTCCAGTCCGTTGAATCAGTCTTGCTGCCCGGGCCGAGGAAGTTAAGGGTATATGTAATATCTCTGTCACCAACAACCTCTTTGAGGTTTTTAAGAGCGGTTTCGAGAACCTCTCTGTTGATGCTGACGTTACCCTTTGTGTCAAAGGTTGCAACACCGAAAAGAATAACATCTGTGATAATATCAAAGTCCTCACTGCAAAGGCTTGTCGGCTCCTGAATTCTGTCGCAGATAACATAGCTCTTTACTCTGAAGCTCTCGTCCGTGTTGTTGTCAGGCTTGGTATCAATACCGATATATCCTGAGATAACTGAAAAAATTGCTGTTATAATTGCGATGATACTTGAAATAAATCTTGTCATAATGTTTTCTCCTTTGTTTAAAAATTAAAGTATTCCCACACCGCATCGGCAATAACCCTATGTCCGAGATTTGTAGGATGAACACCGTCACGGGCAAGCTTCCTGGGTTTTATGCTCTTCTGAGCATCGTAAATAACCTGCTGAAGGTCAAGCACCTCTGCCCCGTTCTCTTCGGCAATACCCTTAAGCATTTCACGGTATTCATCAAGCTTCTTGTGAAACGGAAGCTTTTTCTTGACGGTATCAACCAGAAACGGCATAAGATAAAGCACCCGAGTGTCGGGAAGCTCCTCATTTATTCTTCTGTATATTTCACGGATGTGCGGTTCGGTCTCTCTGGGATTCGGAGGATAATTTTCAGGAACATAACGTTCCCAGGCATCATTGACACCGATGAGCATTATTATAACATCAGGCTTCAGCTCAATGCAGTCCTTTGTCAGTCTGTCACAAAGATGATAGGTTCTGTTGCTTGCAATGCCTCTTATATCAACATGAATATCAGCACTGTATTCCTTAAGTCTTTCTTCAAGCTGAAGAGCATAGGTGTTTTTACCTCTGATGGAAAATCTTTTTTTGTAGTTGAATGCCGAATCGGTAATACTGTCACCGATAAAAAGAATGCGACTGTTTTTTGCAAGCTTGATTTTTTTCATATTCACACCTCAAAAGTGCCGTCCTGAATCGCCATAATCTGATCAACTCTTCTCTGATGTCTGCCGCCCTCAAACTCGGTGTCAAGGAAAATGTCAACCATTTCAAGTGCAAGGCCTGCACCCACAACTCTGCCACCCATGCAAAGGATGTTTGCGTCATTGTGAAGACGGGTGAACTTTGCGCTGAAGTAATCGCTGCAGCAGGCTGCTCTGACGCCCTTGACCTTGTTTGCAGCCATGGAAATACCGATACCCGTACCGCAGCAGAGAATGCCTCTTTCGCACTCGCCTGAGGTGATGCTTGTACCGACTTTATAAGCAATTGCGGCATAGTCAACGGATTCGGGTGAGTATGTGCCGAAGTCCTTGTATTCGATGCCTCTTTCTTCAAGATGCTTTTTGATTTCTTCCTTTAATAAGTAACCGCCGTGGTCTGCACCTAATGCTATCATGATAAAATCTCCTTTAAATTGTTTTTTTCAGTAACATCATACCACGCTTTTGCCGTTTTGTAAAGAATAATAATTAATAGAAGGAGGAATAATATAATTTGGAATGCGGAATCGCGGGGAGCTTTTCGGACAACAGAAAGTCAGACACCGCCAAATAACAAAAATGAATTTTTTTCTTGCCTCTCCCTTTGGGAAAAGCGGATTTGCCGAAGGCAAAGACGGAGAGGGCAATTCCGAATTCCGAACTCCGAATTTAAACGAGGTGTCCCTATGAATTCATTATGGTTAAAAAACAATCCTCTTCCCCAGTTTCCACCCCTTTTCGGCAAGGTGAAAACCGACGTGCTTATCATCGGCGGAGGACTTTGCGGTATACTTATTGCAAACGAGCTTCAGAAGCTCGGAGTAGATTATGTTCTTGTCGAAAGAGACAGAATCTGCCGGAAAACAAGCGGCAACACAACGGCGAAAATCACCTCTCAGCACGGACTGATTTACAGTAAAATTCTCAAAAAATACGGCACCGAGGCTGCACAGAAGTATTACCGCATAAACGAAAAGGCAATTGAGCAGTACGCTCTTGCAGCAGAGGGAATTGACTGCTCCTTTGAACGAAAGAACAACTACATTTACACCCTTTCGGCGGAACGAAAGCTTCAGAAGGAAATGGATGCACTTGCCGAAATCGGTGCACGGGCAAAGCTTCTTCCGTCTGTTGGGGCTCTGCCCTTTGATGTGATGGGTGCAATCAGGTTTCCCTCTCAGGCACAGTTTGACCCTCTTGCCTTCGTCGGAGCAATTGCACCAAAGCTTAAAATCCACGAGAACACCCGTATTATCGGCTTTGACGGGAAGCTTTACTACGGCGACCGCTTCAGCATTACGGCAGAGAGGGTCATTGTGGCAACTCATTTTCCCATTTTCAACAAGCACGGCGGCTTTTCTTTTAAAATGTATCAGCACCGTTCTTATGTTGTCGCCCTCAAAAACGGCAAAAATCTCAAAGGAATGTACCTTGATGAAAGCGAAAAGGGCTTATCCTTCAGAAACCACGGGGATTATCTTCTCATCGGAGGAGGCTCTCACCGCACAGGTAAAAACGGTGGCGGCTGGGATGATCCGGAAAATGCAAAGGAGCGCTTTTTCCCCGACAAAAAAATCACATACCGCTGGGCAACTCAGGACTGTATGACTCTTGACGGGCTTCCTTACATCGGTGCTTACTCAAAAAGCACACCTGACCTTTTTGTGGCGACGGGCTTCAACAAGTGGGGTATGAGCCTTTCCATGGTGTCAGCACTGATTCTCAAGGATCTTATTTTCGGAAAAGAAAATGATTATGCTGACATTTTTTCGCCCTCAAGGTCGGTTTTGCATCCTCAGCTTGCCGTAAATGCCTTTGAAACAGCAGTTAACCTGCTCACACCCACAGCCCCACGTTGCCCTCATCTCGGCTGTGCTCTCAAGTACAACAAGCAGGAGCATTCCTGGGACTGCCCCTGCCACGGCTCGAGGCTTACGGAGGATAAGAGGGTGCTTGACGGTCCGGCGAACTGAGGAGCAATTCGGAATTCGGAGTGCGGAATTCGGAATTCGGAATTGCGGGGAGCACTTCGGGAGACCGAAAGTGAGATGCCGCCAAGTCAGTAAAGTTTTTTGTATCCCTCTTTGAGGGAGCAATTAAAGTAATGTCGCACGGCGAGCAAAGCAATAATAAAAATGAACACCGTCGGAGCAATCCTGACGGTGATTTTGTTTGTGCTTAAAGCCAAAATAAATGTACAACCAAATTTATTTGGCGGAATACCATTATCCACCACCTGAGAAGTCAGGCGCAATTCGGAATTCGGAGTGCGGAATTCGGAATTGCGGGGAGCACTTCGGGAGACCGAAAGTGAGATGCCGCCAAGTCAGTAAAGTTTTTTGTATCCCTTAAAGAAATTTCACACGGAGAGGGAAGCAATAATAAAAATGAAGGGGCTGGAAAAAAATGCGCAGAATGAACAAACTGAGCCAAAATAACTGTACAACCAAATTTATTTGGCGGAATACCATTATCCACCACCTGAGAAGTCGGGCGCAATTCGGAATTCGGAATTCCGCACTCCGAATTTCCACTCTATCCCCTAAGGCTCTGATTTTTCGCCTTAAGCTCCCTTTCAGCCTGGGGAAGCCTCAGATAAACGGGCATAAGCTCTGCACCGTCAAGAAGCTTTTCTTCACTGTAATTTTTTGCAGCACAGAAGGCAACACTGCTTCCCTTCTGGAAAATCTGTGAGGGTGAGGCAATTTTATAGCCTAATGCCTTGTGGCAGAGTCTTGCTCCGTCACCGACAAAAATAACATTTTCATAAGAAGCGAGCTTTTCACCGAGCTCGTCAATTTTTATCGCTTCATCAGCTGTAAGACGGATGACCGCTTCACCCTCAACACGGAAAATTCCGCAGTAAACCTGATTGCAGCGTGCATCCATAACGCTTACCGCAGTACAGTCTGTACCGAGAAGATTATAAGCAAGCGCCTCAAGGGTGGAAACGGGAATGCATTTTTTACCCGTGCCGTCACAAAGACCCTTTATCGCCGCAACACCGATTCTGATTCCCGTAAAGGAGCCGGGGCCCACACTGCAGGCAAAGGCGTCAATGCTCTCAAGGGGGATTTCCGCATTTTTCAGTGTGCTGTCAATCATAGGCATAAGTGTCCTTGAATGTGTAAGTCCCGTGTTGGTCTGACTTTCGGAAAGGATTTTTTCCCCGTCAGTAACGGCAACCGCCGCACAGACTGCACTTGTGTCAACTGCTAAAATTCTCACCTTGTCACACTCCTTCCACGGTGATGATTCTGTCGTTTTCGCCCTCGCCCTTTTCAAACCTGACTCTTACGGTGTTTTCGGGAAGAGCGCCCTCAATGTTTTCACTCCACTCGGTGCAGAGAATTGCACCCATGTCGTAATACTCAAAAAATCCGCTTGAGTAAAGGTCCTCCCAGGACTCAACCTTGTACATATCAAAATGCACAAGCTGAGGGCTTCCGCCGTAATCATTCACAAGGGCAAAGGTGGGGCTTGAAACATAGCTTTCGTTGCCCAGGCCCTTTGCAAAGCCTCTTGTAAAGGCGGTTTTTCCCATTCCGAGTCCCCCGTAAAGGGCAACCACGGTGCCGCCGCTTATTTTCCCTGCAAGCTCGCTTGCAAAGCCTTCCGTTTCTGCCGTACTGTGTGAATTGAAGCTTATCACGGCTCCACCGTCCTTTCGCTGTATCAATTTAATGAAAATGAATAATGAAGGGTTGCTTCGCTTTAAGGCCCTCGACCCTTACTACTAACTACTCACTACTTACTGCTCTGTTAGCCTATTTTATCACAAATATTTCATAAGTCAACTTTTTACTTGAAATATTCCGAGATACATAATATAATAGGAATATCAATGCACAGGATGTGATTTTTTGTTTTCGAAAGTAATTGACAGTTTTAACCTCGGCGAAAAGCTCAGGGAGCTGAAGAAAATCGGCTTCAGCCCGAGCGACCTTGGTTTTTCAGATATAAAGGGACTTATAAGGCAAACGGACATCCGCCTTCTTGCTTTGTCTGTTCTGCTTTCTCTTTTCGGTGCTCTTGCAGTATGCACCGCAACCTTTGACGGCAGCACCTATCTGTCACGAGATACCCTTGTTATGCTTCTTGCAATGGGACTTGGCGTTTTTGCCTGCCTTGTAATTTCACTTATCGACTATGACATCATTTTCAAGCTATGGCCACTCGTTGCCTTCGGCTGTCTGTTTGTTATGCTGCTTCTCATACCCTTCGGTGTTGCACCTGACGGGCGAAGCGATGCTATTTCCTGGCTGAAGCTCGGCCCCCTTTATTTTCAGCCGTCGGAAATTCTGAAAATCGGCTTTATTATCACATTTTCTCATCATTTACAAAGAGCCAAGAAGGACCTTGTCAGCATCAAGAGTGTTTTTGCTCTTTGTTTTCACGCGGCAATCCCCATCCTTCTTGTTATCGGAACAGGTGACATGGGCTCAGCTCTTATCTTCATCTGTATGTTTATCGGTATGATGTATGTTGCAGGCGTTCATTGGCTTTATTTCCCCGCAGGTGCGCTCATTGTACTTGCCGCCTCACCCTTTATCTGGCTCAAGGTCTTCAGCGACATTCAGCGTAACCGTATCCTTGCCCTTCTGAATCCCGACAAATTCCCCGACGAAATCTGGCAGCAGAGTCAGGCAGTCAACGCCATCAAAGCGGGCGGCTTCACGGGCTCGGGACTTTTTCAGGGTGCTTACACCCACAGCGGACTTGTTCCCGAATGTGAAAACGATATGATTTTCTCCGTTGTCTGCGAGGAAACGGGCTTTATAGGAGCTTTGGTGCTTCTTCTCGTTTTCGCCGCCCTTGCTCACAGAATCGTTAAGGTCGGAAAAAACAGCCGTAACTATGCCGCTGAAATTATGTGCTACGGCGTTGCATTTATGATTATGTCACAGGTTATGGTCAACATCGGTATGTGCCTGATGATTCTCCCCGTTATCGGTATCACCCTGCCCTTCATCAGTGCAGGCGGCTCGTCAACTGCCTGTCTGTACCTTGCAATCGGACTTGTGATGAGTGTTCACCGTTCAAGTGCGGGCATCGGTGAGGACAATTACCGCAGAGGTATTCTTTCCTCGGACATATACTGATAAATGTAATTTCCCCCTTCTCGTCTTCATAAGATAATTATGAGGTGAGAAAATGTTTGCTACCGTAGAATGCAAGGATTCCCAGGGTGGTGCGAGAACCTTTTTTCGTGACCTTTTTGCCCTTCCCGAAATAAATTTTCAAAGGCAAAGCGTACCCGACGGTGACGCCTTTTACCGTGTTGTTGCAACGGAGTACAGAGGTCAGGTCCCCCTTGAGGCAATCACAGAAAAATTATATAAGCTCAAAGGCAGCGTGCTTTTCGATGTCAACATTCCCACTGACGAAAGCACCCGCTGCCTTGAATTTCACCCCGAAAGGCTTCCGTCTTTTCTGCTTTTCAACTCCATGACCGACTACATCGCGTCCCTTTCCTTTTCTGCCGTAAAAAGCAGTCTGACTGTGTTTGACACCGAGGGAATTTATCCTCAGCTGATAGAAAAAGCGTTAAGTCTCTTTTCGGTAATTGAAATATATACAAAAGCTCCGCAGAATTACACCGAGGTATCTGCAAGGCTTCTTGACACCTACGGAATAAGCCTTGTTGTAAAGGACAGATTTTCGGGCAGGGCTCCCTCAAGCACCGTAATTCTGTCCCCCGGGGAAGCACCCTTCTGCAATTATTTCGGCGGTATTCTCTTCACCCTTTCCGACAATGCCCCGCCCTCTGCCTGCGTGTTAAAGGGTGAGGACATTGACCTTCCTCCCGTTTACGAGCTTCTCAGACCAAAGGGAATTGACAAAATGAGCTTTGCCTCGGCACTTTTTGAAAAATGCAATGTACATAAGCTGGGGGAGCTTTCCTGCAGAAGGCTGAGAGTGAGCTGAAAAATGCAGAAGCAACCAACAGCCAGTAGTCAGTAGCCAATAGTCGGGAACCCCCTCTGTCAGCCTTCGGCTGATATCTCCCCGAGGAGATGCCTTCCTCTTTGAGCAATATCATTAACTTAAGCGGCAGTGACCTTACCTTGTCATCCTGAGCAACGCGAAGGATCTTTTGAATAAAGCGTTTAAGATTCTTCACTTCGTTCAGAATGACAATTTAAACCTTAAGTTAATCACATTGATTTGAGGGAAGGTGGATTTGCCGAAGGCAAAGACGGATGGAGTTCAACTCCGTCAAGCGCCATGACTACTGACTACTCAAAAACCGTGACCTTCATTCTGCACTCACAAAAAACAGGAGAACAAAAATGACCTACAAAGAAGCCATTGATTTCATCTATTCAAGAAGAAAATTTCAGAAAAGTCCCGGACACGAGAGAATAAGCCGTCTGCTTGAGCTTGTGGGTAACCCCCACAAAAAGCTCAGGTTTGTTCACATTGTGGGAACAAACGGCAAGGGCTCCGTAAGCACTGCCCTTGCATCAATTCTGCAGACTGCAGGCTACACCGTGGGACTTTTCACCTCGCCCTTTGTCATCGAATTCGGCGAAAGAATCAAGGTAAACGGTGAATTCATTCCGAAAAGCGCCGTTGCCGCAATCACAAAAACTCTCAAGGAAAAAGTTCTTCTGATGGAAGAGGAGGAGCTTTATCCAACCGTTTTCGAGGTAACAACTGCTCTTGCCATGGTTTACTTTTACGAAATGAACTGCGATGTCGTAATTCTCGAGGCGGGCATCGGCGGAAAGCACGACAGCACCAATGTCATCGGCACACCGAGTCTTGCTGTCATCACCTCTGTTTCCCTTGATCACACCGATGTTCTTGGCAATACGACGGGTGAAATCGCAAGAGAAAAATGCGGCATCATCAAGGGTGGCTGCCCCGTCGTCTCCTATCCCTTCAACAACGAAGCACTTCCCTTCACACCGCAGGACAAGGAAGCCGCCGAAGTAATAGCAAGAGAATGCGAAGAAAAAGGAAGCACTCTTTTTGTGCCCGACTGCAGTAAGGTACGCCTCATCCGAAGCGACCTTTCGGGAAACGAGCTTTACTACGGCTCACTTCATCTTGAAACGGGAATGTGCGGACAGTTCCAGACAGGTAATCTTCTGACTGCCGCCGAAGCCGCCCGTGTCCTCGCAGAGCATTCCTTTTTCATCACCGACGAAAGCATTGAAAAGGGCATAAAGGACTTCTTTCTTCCCGGAAGGCTTGAATGCGTCAGCAGGAATCCTCTCGTCATCCTTGACGCAGGTCACAATGAGGGTGCAATGAAGGAGCTTTCCCTTTCCATTAAGCGCGAGGGCAAAAAAGCCGTTGCTCTTTGCGCCTTTATGAAGGACAAGGACTACGAGAGCAGTCTCAGGCATCTTGCGGACTGCTGTGAGGAAATTGTTTTCACTAATGTTGACCCCGTAAGAGGCGAAAGTGCCGCATTGCTCTGTGAAAAAGCAAACGCCCTTTTTAAAAGGTGCAGCTCTTCGGATAATGCTAAAGATGCCTTCAGCCTTGCTCTCGGCAAAACCGACAGTGACGGAGTTCTCATTGTCTGCGGCTCCTTTTATCTTGTGAGTGAAGTGAGAACGATAACAAATTCGGAATGCGGAATTCGGAATTCGGAATTGCGGGGAGCACTTCGGGAGACCGAAAGTGAGATGCCGCCAAATCAGTAAAGTTTTTTGTCTCCCTCTTTGGGGGAGTAATTAAAGTAATGTCGCGCGGCGAGCAAAACAATAATAAAAATGAACACCGTCGGAGCAATCCTGACGGTGATTTTGTTTGTGCTTAAAGCCAAAATAAATGTACAACCATATTTATTTGGCGGAATACCATTGCCCGTCTCCCGAGAAGTCGGGCGGAATTCGGAATTCCGAATTCCGCACTCCGAATTAAAGCCACCCTCTCCCTCATTTCGTCAAAATAATCAGCTAATATATACTACAATCCCTTAAGACAAGCCCTTAAGGGATTCTTTTTTTGCAAAGATAATCTGAGGAGGAATAATATTGGCAGCAAAAATTGTATACAAGCAAAAAGAAATCGTTGTCTTTCTTGACGGCGAAATTGATCATCACAGCGCCTCACTTATCCGTGTGAGCATAGACGAGGCGGTAATCCGTAAAAGACCGTCACTTCTTGTGCTCGACTTTGACAAGGTCAGCTTCATGGACAGCTCGGGAATCGGGCTTGTGATGGGCAGATTCAAGCTGATGAAAAGCATCGGAGGAAAAATCCGTGTGCAGAATCTCTCCCCCGGTGCCTACAAGGTAATGTGCCTTGCAGGAATCGAGCGTCTCGGAGAAGTAAAACAAAAGGAGGTAATCTGAAATGAAATGCATTAACGAGCTTAAAATGACCGTCGACTCAAAAAGCATCAACGAAGGCTTTTCAAGGGTTGCGGTGTCAGCCTTCGTCGCCCAGCTTGACCCGAACATTGAAGAGCTTACCGACATCAGGACAGCCGTCAGCGAGGCGGTGACAAATGCCGTTGTTCACGGCTACAGCGAAAAGGACGGGAAAATTTACATAACCGTCGGCATTTATCCCCGTAACACGGTCAGAATCAGAATACGGGACAAGGGCATCGGTATTGAAAACGTCGAAAAGGCAATGGAGCCCCTTTTTACAACCTCGGCAGGCGGTGAACGAGCAGGCCTCGGCTTTGCGGTGATGGAAAGCTTTATGGATAAGGTCAAAGTAAGCTCAACGCCTATGAAGGGCACGACCGTTATGCTCGAGAAAAAAATCAAAGGCAAATACTGAAGCTCAGGTGAACACTATGTCCAACCAGGATTCAATACGTGAAAACTTAATTGAGGAAAACTTCGGACTTGTACACTCCTGCGCCAACAAATTCCGTGGCAGAGGTGTTGACTACGATGACCTTTTTCAGGCAGGCTGTGTCGGACTTGTCAAGGCGGCAGACAACTTTGATGCCTCAAGAGGCTTTGCCTTTTCAACCTATGCCGTACCCGTTATACTCGGTGAAATCAGACGGATTTTCCGTGACGGAGGTGCGGTCAAAATCGGACGCAGCCTTAAAGAAAAGGCCCGTCACGCAATGAAGATACGCGACGAGCTTTCACTCGAGCTTTCAAGGGAGCCGACTGTCAGCGAGCTTGCCGAAAGGCTCGGCACCGACATTTCGACTGCCGCCGAGCTTATCACCGTTTCAATGCCCACGGTGTCCCTGACCTTAAGCGATGACGAAAAAAACGGCAATGAGCTCGACATCCCCACGGCACCTCCCGAAGAGGAAATCAGTGAAAGACTCTCACTTTTTGCCGTCCTTGACACCCTTGACGAAAAGGACAGGATGCTCATTGAGCTGAGATATTTCAAAGGACTTACGCAGGTAAAAACCGCAAAGGAGCTTGGTATGAGTCAGGTGCAGGTTTCTCGCAGGGAGAAGACGATTCTTTTGAAAATGAGAGAAAGCCTTAAGTAGTACGGCAGATCTTAACCCGTATAATATCTTTATGACTTGCACGGCATCTTTTACAGATAGTCTCTTAACTGCTTCAGAATCCCGGACGCCTCGTGGCGGCGGGCCAGTTACTTTGTCAAGAGCGACAAAGTAACCAAAGCGCCCTTTCGGCTACTGAGCTTTTACAACTATTCATTTATCCGCCGTCGCAAAAAGGAAAGTCCCGACACCTCACGGACTTCGCCGTGA
>JAZSAM010000016.1:0-6588 GCA_045601905.1 Acutalibacteraceae bacterium
TGGTCAAAACGACAAAAGGGGATGTAAAAAAAACTCGTTTTTTTACATCTCCTTTTTAGGGGCTGGGGAAAAATGCGCAGAATGAACAAACCGAGCCAAAATAAAGCGTTCAGCTTTATTTTGGCTTGCCCGACGGCGTACAAAGGTACTTAAGAGGGCGAGGTTTGTTTATAGCATAAAAGGGAAAAACCTTGTTTTTGCCTGCTTTTGCTGATTTTTACAGTTTTAAAGGGTTTCTTTGGTAGTTCAATACCGAAAGAAACCCTTTAGTTATCTTGTTTTATGCGGTCTGCACTTTTTTACAGCCCCGTTTATCTTATATTCAGTTGTATGTTCAAGCTATTATTCCAAGCAAGTAATTCAGTCCGATTAAATTTTCGGCATTTCAGTCATTCTGAGCCTTGTGCAGCCGTAGGGGCAAAGCTCAATTTCCTGAACACCCGAAATCGGCTTTACTGATTTCGGAGTCTTTCTGCAGATGCTTCTGTAGGGGAATTTGAGTCCCCAGTCAATTTTCTGCATTTTTGCCTTTATTGATACGGGCGGCTTGCTCTGTGAGAAGGGTATATCCCCTACCCCGTTGTACTTCACCTCGAAATTCACATCGGCAAAGCCGTAATTCCAGGAGGTTTTCGGAATGAACTGATAATCGCAGTACGGGAATTTACGCTCAACACCTTTTTTGGTGTACTCTCTCATCTTCTTTTCGTAGGCAACGGGAACAGAGAAAAGTAAGGAGCCCATCTGTAATGCATAAAGGTCATTCGGTCTCTTCTTGAAGTAAGGAGTTGTTCTGAACTCAAGCTCAATTTCCGTTTTGCCTTCCTTTATTTCAAGCTCAAGATCCTTTACGGGTACAAGCTCACCGTTGAGCTTAAGCACCTTTGCAAAGGAGGGAATGCGGATAATAAAATCAAATTCCTTATCTGCATCTATGTAGTAATGCATTTTGTTTTTAAAGGGGTACTCCGTTTCAAGTCTGATTGAAATTCCGTCACTGTTAAGAGTGGACGGCAGCATAACCGAGTTGATTACCGTGCTACCGCTATGCATAAAGGAGGAAAGAGCAAATTTCGGCCAACCCTGATTGAAATTTGCCGTACAGCAGCCGAAGTTCGGCTCAAGTCCGAAGGTGTGTGCATAAGGTCCGTTTGTACTCCACGGAGCCATGATCATCGTTTTCTGACAGGCAACCTGATTTACCTGCTGAACATACTGATGAGTCCACATATCCTCACTTAAGGTGGCAGGAAGAGCGTTGAAGCCAAGCACCTCAAGGCGCTCTGCCCATTTTCTGTCACCCGTGTGAGCAAACAGCTCCTCATAAGAATACATCTGCTCAACAACAGCGCAGCACTCTGTGCCCTTCGTGGGATCAAGTCCCGAAAGCACCTCGTCTCCCGTAAAGCCTTCAAAAGCAGTCCCGTTAAACCTATCGAGAACAGCACGGAGCTTTTCAGCATTGTCGGTATACTCTTCACCAAGTATCTCGTGAGAAACCGCCTCACTTTTAAGCATCATTGTGAGATTTACTATATGTGTTTTTCTGAGCCACATATGACTGGGCTTTTCCCAGGACTTAACTACCGTGTTATAATCAAAGCCCTGCTCCTTAATGATTCGCGCAAGATCCTTTATCCAGTCCTCACGGTATCTTTCATATAAGAAGTTAATTGAAATAAATGTCTCAAACCATCTGTACTTGCCCCAGCCGAATAAGGTAATTTCACCGCTGCTGAGGAAGTCATAATAGTTTTTCAGCACCTTGTAAATGACATCGGGAATTCTTTCATCGCCCGAGCAGTCATAATAAACCTTCAGAGTTTTGCAGATAAGCTGAATTGCCCATGTGTCGTACCTTGCTCTTTCTTCCTTTTTGCAAGGACAGATCCAACCGTCCTCGTCCTGAGCCGAAACAATTGCATCGATGTACTTTTTTACAGTGCCGATCATTTCCTCGTTTTTGAGAAGATAAGCAAGAGGGATAAAGCCGTCAAGCCAGTAAGGCACTCTTTCCCAGCCCTCGCGCTTTCCGCCTATCCAGCCACTGTCACGGATATCGGGCCAGATTTTATGAAGGTTACCGCTTAAGCCCTCTGCCTGAATTTCAAGCTGACGGCGAAGCCAGCCCTCAGGCTTGATTTCCTTTGATGTATAAAAGCTCCATTTTTTCATATTTTCACCTCAAGCAACGATTTCGTCCTTTTCTGTTTTATTATCTTCTGCTATGTTGTCAACGCCCTTTTTAACAAGGAAATAAAGAGGAATAAGTGCGAAAATACAAACCACACCTGCCCACAGGAACATATTTTTTGCAGGCACAATTACCTCAGCTCCCGCTTCATTTATAATGGTCTGTGCAGCACTCTGGCAAGCCTTATCACCGATAACGGGCCCTATAACCATAGGAAGCATAACGGAAAAAATCATTCTTATGCCCTGGAAAAGTCCTGCCTTACCCTCGGGAATAAAGTCCTTGACGGTTGCACCGAACAGAATGTTAACAAGAGCATTGCCGATAACAACGGGCAGTATGCTTACAAGAATAATGTAAATGCTCGTGCTTGTTGAAAGCAGGAAAAAGCCCAGAGTAAGCACAATGACACCTGTTACAAGGCAAAAGCCCCTCTTCCTTGTTGAAAGCCTAAGAAGTGTCACAATGCAGGCAAGAAGTATAATTACAACCACCACAGCAGTTATTATAACAGGAGGCTTAAGAATATTCTGAACACCACCGTTATCGGGAATAACCACATACTGAATGTATGTAAGAAGATAGGGATAAAAAACCTGGAATGCGACTATCGCAAAGCAGAAGGCAGCAAGTGCAAGATAAAGCCTTGCGTTTTCCTTTATAACAGAAGGTCTGAAGCCGTAGAAAAGGTCTGACCAATAGTTCGAGGAGGTCTGAATCTGCAAGGTGCGGGGAGGATCCTTAATAAGGAAAAGACCGACCACACCGCATAAGGTTACCACGAGTCCCAAGCCTGCAAAGAAGAGCTTATAGGAGACGGTGCCTGCCTGAGCAAAGGAACCGACACCCGTTACCGCCAGAGAGGAAACTGTTCCCACAACAGACAGTACGGTTTCGACAATCGGTCTTTGCTTCGGTACGGTGACATCCGTTACCCACGCCTGAAACGCCGCGTCGTTACTCGTCGAGCCCATAAAGGTCATAACAATATCCATAAGAATAACGAACCAGACCGTAGTGCCTAAAATTTTTGCTTCGTCGGTAAGGTTAAAGAGATTTGCTACATTGTCCTTTGTGATAAAGCCGAACATTCCCGTAACTACACCCCAGAAAATGTAACCTACAGAAATAAACATCTTACGGTTTTTCAGCTTATCGCTGAGCGCACCCATTATAAATGTGGTAAGTACCGCCGCAACAGCAGACAAGGCTACCATACGGGCGACCGCCGTTGTTGCCTCCATTGAGCCTCTGATTGCCGCCTGAGACACATCAGCATAGATCTCATTGGTGATAAAGGTGTTGAAATACATATTCTCCGTATTCCACGCAATACCGCCCATAAAGCAGAACAGAGTAATTATAAACCAGTTTTTTATGCTTAACCTTTCTTTGGTCATATTTTCCCTTCCTTTTTGCATTAAAAATTCATCCTTACCTCTTATTCCGGTATAACCTGATATGTCACATCCTCAAACTGCATTGTTACCTCCTCACGGGTAAAGTCGGGAAGATCGTATCTGTCGGAATAGAAGTTATGTTTATCAATGGTAAATGAGCTGTCGGGCTTACAGGTGATCATTGTGCAGCCTCTCTGTGAGCCGAGCTTATCAATACCCGAATATGCGAAATAGTCAACGCTGTAGCCGTAGCTGAACTGAATTCCCTTGTATTCGAAGGTTGTGTTGTTAACGTGATCGTGACCGTTGAACATTGCCTTTGTTGAACCAAGCTCAAGCATTTTTTCAAAAAGGTCATCCTCACCGTAGCCGCAGCAAACCTGCCTGCCAAGCTCGCCGATCATACCCTCAATATACTTGAAATTCTCCGTATCCTTATAGCCGTTTTCCCTGAATTGAGTCCAGGCATCGTCCATCTCTACCAGAGGGATGTGGAAAAACGCAAGAGAGCTGACGGGCACTGACTCTTTACTGATTTTTTCATTTTCGGCGTTCATTCTGAGAATTTCATCCCCGTACCATTCAACCTGATTAGCGTGAATGTTGTCATAATTACCCTTGATGCTTTCAATGATGTTACTGTTGACATAGTCCTGAGAGTCAATCAGCACAAGCGCCTGAGTGATAACGCCCTTGGAATTTTTTACCTTGATGATATGGTTTCCGTAGCCGTCAACATCCTCGGGACCCGGCTGAAACAGACAGTATTTAAAATCCTCATCCGAATAGAATTCAGCCATTGCCTCTCTGTCAAAATAGGAATAGGCTTCAGCATCGTGATTACCGAAGGTGACATCCCAATAAACACCGAGGCTTTCCATCAGGTTTGCAAATGCCTTCGCACCGCTTCGGTTGTTGAAGGTACCTGCATCGTAAGGCACCGGGAAGGCAATGTCACCCGTTGCAATAACAAGGTCGGGCTTTTCCCTCGTTACCATTGCGGCAACTGCATTAAGAGCCTTTTCGTCAACTGACTTTGAAAGGAACCCGCCGCCGATATGTATATCCGTAAGGTGCATTACCTTGAATTCTCCGTCTGTTGTGAAGCACCAGCTTCCGCTTTCGTCCTTCTCGGGAACAAGCTGATTTTCAAGCTCAAGCTTTTTATAGGAATTACCCTTTTCAATCAGACTGCTGACCATCATAGAATTAACTCCTGCAATCACAACCGAAATGGCTGCGACAACAGAAACAAATATCAATAAGCCTTTTTTCCCTTTGCATTTTTTTCCTGCCAAAATTTGTCACTCCTTTTATATTCAAGCTCCGTTTTGCACCTGATTTATATTATCATCGCTGAAAAGATTTGTCAACGTTCAGTCCGCCTTTGAGGGCGGAAACGGCAAAAACCCAGTTGCTGTAGGCTGAACGGCTTTTTAATTTTTCTTTTGAAAAAATCCTGTTGAAAGCATCGGGAAAAACACTTGCTCCGATAAAAATTTTTAATCAAAAATGTGGAAATGTGAGAAACATTGTGCTATAATGTTTAATCATTATATTCAAGATGCAGAAAACCTCTGCCGGAAAGGATAAAATATGGATATCATCAAAACAGCTGATAGAATGAAAAATGTACATTCAGATATCAGAGGACCTTTGTTCGTAGAAGCTATGGAAATGCGTGCAAGAGGCATCGATGTTCTGAGACTTAATACAGGTAACCCTGCAACCTTTGGCTTCAAGCTCCCCGAAAGCCTTGCCAATGCTCTCAAGGGCAACGAGCAGAAGGGCGTTGCTTACTGCGATTTCAAGGGTATGCCCGATGCCAGAGAAGCAATCTGCGAATACGAAAAAAGCAAGGGCATCCAGGGAATTGTTCCCGACGATGTGTTCATCGGTAACGGTGTCAGCGAGGTTGTAAACTTCGCTCTTATGCCTCTTCTCAACGAGGGTGATGAGGTGCTTGTTCCCTCCCCCAGCTACTCACTCTGGGGCAACTCTGTTTACCTTGCAAGCGGCAAGCCGGTGTTCTACCTCTGCGATGAAAAATCCGACTGGTATCCCGACATCAACGACATCCGCAGCAAAATCACCTCAAAAACAAAGGCAATCGTAATTATCAACCCCAACAACCCCACGGGCGCTCTTTATCCGAAAGAGATTCTCGAAAAAATAGTTGAAATCGCAAGAGAGAACAACCTCATCATTTTCTCTGACGAAATTTATGACCGCCTTGTTATGGACGGACTTGAGCATATCTCAACCGCATCACTTGCTCCCGATCTTCCCGTTGTCACAATGAACGGTCTTTCAAAATCACACCTTGTGTGCGGCTTCCGCTGCGGCTGGATGGTACTCAGCGGCCCGAGACACCTCACCGAGGAATACCGCAAGGGAATCATTCAGATGACCTCACTGCGTCTTTGTGCAAACACTCTTCCTCAGCTTGTTATTCCTGCCGCAATCGCCGACATGGAAACTCCGAGATCAATGGTTGCTCCCGGCGGAAGAATTTACGAGCAGAGAGAAGCAACCTGCTCAGAGCTTGAGAAAATTGACGGCATTACATTCGTCAAGAACAGTGCGGCCTTCTATCTTTTCCCGAAGCTTGACATCAAGAAGTTCAACATCACAGACGACAAAAAGTTTGCCTGGGATCTTCTTCACGCAACAAACATCCTTCTCATCCCCGGCAGTGGCTTTGACTGGAAGGAGCCTGACCACTTCCGCATCGTAATGCTTCCCGAGGCAGAGGAAATGAGAAGTGCTATGAAGCGTATGGGCGAATTCCTTGACGGCTATCATCAGAAATAAAGGCTGTTGTTATGAGGTAAACTCATTCGGCCATTAATAAAAGGGGCTGTAAAAAAAGTGCAGACCGCATAAAACAAGATAACTAAAGGGTTTCTTTCGGTATTGAACTACCAAAGAAACCCTTTAAAACTGTAAAAATCAGCAAAAGCAGGCAAAAACAAGGTTTTTGCGTTTTATGCT
>JAZSAM010000017.1:0-3188 GCA_045601905.1 Acutalibacteraceae bacterium
TATAGCATAAAACGCAAAAACCTTGTTTTTGCCTGCTTTTGCTGATTTTTACAGTTTTAAAGGGTTTCTTTGGTAGTTCAATACCGAAAGAAACCCTTTAGTTATCTTGTTTTATGCGGTCTGCACTTTTTTTACAGCCCCCTTTGTTATACATCCTGCTTTATTTTATTGTAATGCTGTCACCCTTATCTTCAATTTCGGTGAAATGAGGTCTTTCGTAGCTTGTCTGGTTGGGGGAGTGAAAGGTGAGGTAAAGCTTGTCACCGCTTCTGAAAATCATTCCGTGGCCGCCATCGTCATCAAGAAGAGGGGGGAGGTGCTCAAAGCTCTTACCAAGCTCGCCGTCGGTGAATTTAACAAGGCATTCAGCGTACTGTCCCTTGATAAAGGTTGACCAGAGCATTAAAAGCTCCCCCGTTTTTGTGCGGTACATAAAGGGGCCGTCAGTGATTCTGTGCTTCGTCTTGTCCTCGATAACATCAGCCCAGTAAGGGGATGATGCCTTGAACATGGTGGTCGCTTCGCCGATTGCCTCCTTCAGGTCATCGCTTAAGGGAGCAAAGCAGATTGTGCCGTCAATAATTTGTGTGTGCTCGTGGCAGAAAACGATGTAGGGCTTACCTTCACGGCTTATGTAAAGAGTGCCGTCGAGGCATTCCCACTCCTCGGGAGTTACAACGCCGTTGCTGTGAGGTACAAAGGGACCAAGGGGACTGTCAGCTCTGAGAATAAAGGTGCCTCTTAAATTGTTGCTTTTTCTTGTAAAGGTGGCAAACATATAATACGCGCCCTTGTACTTGTGCACCTCGGGTGCCCAGTTGACCTCGTGGTTCATTTCGTGCTCTTCGGAGTTAAAGCATTCAATCGGGTCACTCCAGTTCTCAAGGTCGTTAGAAACGTATACATCAAAGCCTGCCGTTTTGCGTCCGAAGTTTGCGGCTCTCGTTCCGTACATATAATGCTTGCCGTCCTCGTAGAGGACAAAGGGGTCGCGGATGTTAATTTCATTGTTCTTCATAAGTACACTCCTGTAATTTCGTTGAATCAATATTATCATATATATTTGCTGTTGTAAATACAGTAGCTTAACTTTAACACGGTGTGCAGTCGTTGATGTCATTTCCCTACAGTAATCTCTGTAAAAAGACACTTATTCAAAATGTGTTTCGAAAAAACAAACACAAAGTTGCAAGTGCAATACGATGTTGCAAAAGTTACAAAATGTTCATAAACTTTACAAAAATTAGATAAAATTTGTCGTATAATTTACCATAGATGGATTTTTACAAGTACATTTAAAGTAATTTCGATAGTCAGAGGGACAGCGGATTTTATCCGAAAGGTGGATTGGAAATGATTGAAATGAAATTGAAAAGCGGCGAAACCGTGAAGGCATATCCTATAACCGGTTCGCAGAAGATGATGTATCTTATGTCGCTTAAGTACGGTTCAGGCTACCCCGTAAACAACATCGGTTGCGGTGTTTACTGGAAGGGTGAAATTAACAAGGGCGAGATGAAGGCGGCAATCTACGAGGCAGTCAGACGCTGTGACACAATGCGACTTCGTTTCGTTATGGGTAAAAAGCTTCAGCTTCACCAGTATGTGACAGAAAAAAGCGAGCTTCTTGTTGATGAATGGGATCTCAGTGACAAAACTGTTGACGAGGCAAAGGAAACCCTTCTTGCCTTCTCAAGACAAACGATCCCCATGTTCAACTGCGAGGTACATAAAATCTTCCTTGTTAAGTTCAAGGACGGCTATCAGGGTCTGTTTATGAGAATCCATCATCTTGCGATGGATGCTTATTCCCTTAAAATTTTCATCAACGATATAATGGAAATTTACAAGCACAGAACTCAGGGCACGGCTTACCCCAAGCCGATGAGAGATTACATTCCCGTGCTTGAAAAGGAGCTTGAGTACGAAACAAGCGAGCAGCACGAAATCGACAAGCAGTATTGGTTTGACTCTCTTGCAAAGGCAACCGAGCCCATCTTTACCGACTTTATGCTTGATAACAGACTTAAAAAGCAGCAGGAAAAATTCCCCGACCGCCGCTTTGCCGACATCCATTCGGGCTTGCCCGATGCCGACGCTGTAAGATTCAGCATGAGCAAGGAGGCGAGCGAAAAAATCTCCGAGCTTTGTGAGGAAAATGACCTTTCAGTTTTCTCGGTTATTTCAATGTCGGTAAGAACAGCTCTTTCCTGCTTCAATGACAATCAGGAGGATGTATCCTTCAAGATGATTATCAACCGCCGCGGTGCTATTGCAGAGAAGAAGTCGGGCGGACTTCGCATCAACTTCCTTCCGATGAGAAGCATCATCGGTCCCGAAGAGACCTTCTGTAATGCGGTGCGCAAAATTACTGATATACAGAACGAGATGTATATGCACTCAAGGCTTTCCTTCCTTGAAACCCTCAAGGAAAGACATAAGTCAATGTCCGAGGAGGCAAAGTTTGACTCAACCTACGACAGCTTCGGACTTTCCTATCAGCCTGCAATGCAGATTGCCTGCATAGATGACGAAATGAAGGAAAGCATCAGAACAATCTGGTACAACAACGGTGCAACGATGATTCCTCTTTATCTCACCGTAAGCCACCGTTCAAATGACGGGGGAATGGAATTCAACTTTGAGTACAGACGCGAGCAGGAAGCAGGATACGACCTTACAGTATTCTATTCAAAGATGGAAAAGATCTTTGCACTTGCCTGCGAAAATCCCGACATCACAGTAGGTGAAATTTTAAAGAAAATAGAATTAACTCAGGAAGAAAGGAATGGAAAACCGGAATGCAGACACTCGAAAGATTTATTCGCATCCTTGAAAACTACGTGGAAATTGACGAAATCAAGGCTGAAGACAATTTTAAGCTTGATCTCGGCATGAGTTCATTTGACATTGTTTGCGTAATGTCAGACATTAAAACCGAATTTGGTGTGGAGCTTGTTGCCGCTGACTTTGTTGCAAACAAAACCGTCGGTGCAATGGCAGAGCGCATCGGCTGAGGATAACAGATTAATATTAAAGAGGCTGTAAAAAAAGTGCAGACCGCATAAAACAAGATAACTAAAGGGTTTCTTTCGGTATTGAACTACCAAAGAAACCCTTTAAACAATAAAAATTATTAAAAGAGGCAAAAACAAGGTTTTTGCGTTTTATGCTATAAACAAACCTCG
>JAZSAM010000018.1:0-7522 GCA_045601905.1 Acutalibacteraceae bacterium
GAGCTTACGGGTGAAATTCTCAAGGTTATCCGTGAATTCGCGGAAAAGAAAATGACCATGGTAATTGTCACTCACGAAATGAACTTTGCAAAGGAAGTTTCCGACTACATCGTGTTTATGGACGGCGGTGTAACAGCAGAGCAGGGTGAGGCTGCCGAGCTTATCAACAATCCTAAGACGGACAGACTCAGAGCATTTTTGAGTAAGCTCAGCGATTAAAAATTTTTATATCAAAAGAGGCTGTAAAAAAGTGCAGACCGCATAAAACAAGATAACTAAAGGGTTTCTTTCGGTATTGAACTGCCAAAGAAACCCTTTAAAACTGTAAAGATCAGCAAAAGCAGGCAAAAACAAGGTTTTTGCGTTTTATGCTATAAACAAACCTCGCCCTCGGAGTACCTTTGTACGCCGTCGGGCAAGCCAAAATAAAGCTGTACGCTTTATTTTGGCTCGGTTTGTTCATTCTGCGCATTTTTTCCTAGCCCCTAAAAAGGGGATGCAAAAAAACGGGTTTTTTACATCCCCTTCCTTATACCGTAGCATAAAGCCTGTTCGGTTTTATGAGGCATTGACAGAATCCTTTTCTTTTGTCAGCTTGTAGACCTCGCTTTCAATCAGAGCGGTTACCTCGTCAACATCAAAAACGATTCCCTTTGAAAGCAAAAAGGCGACGACATATTCCTTCTTCGCCTGACCTGTTTTACTGCCGTAAAGCTGTTCGGCGGCTCTGACTGCAACGGCAGTCCACCTTTTTAATTCTCCGAGCTTTTCCTTAGAAAGCTTTTTTCTGAGAAGCGGGATGATAAATGCTGTTATTATTGCCGATAAAAGGGCAATGAGAGCTTCTATAAGCTCTGTGTAATCGATATTCATAGTTACTCCTTTCGTGAAGATTATTTGTGTGCCTGAATGTTCAGGTGCTTTTCGAGCTTGTCAATTGCCTGAGTCACGGGGCCGTTACAGCCCTGCTCACTCAGTCCCTTGAGGGCGGCAAGAACGCCGTAGCAGATTATGGTCTGCTCCTGCTTAAGCAGCTTTATTTCCGTGTCCTGTCTGTTCTGCCTCAGCACCCAACGGTAAAGGGTGAAAACAGCACCGAAAACAACCGTTGCAGCGCCGATAAGCTCGGCAGAAAACAGAAGAACATCCTTTAATACTGTTGTGTTTATCACATTTTTTCTCCTTTAAATTCTTGTACAGTAGTCGAGGCAAACCCAGCCCGACGGAGTTTTACCCCAGCTTCCGTCAGTCTCCGATACGGTGAATTTTACGCCCTTTACATAGCCGTCTGCCTCATTTTTGGTAAGCTTATAAATCTGCTTACGGGCATTTCCGGTAAGCTCGCCGTAGCTTTTCTTTTTGTAGGATGTACCGGGGCCCGTGCGCACATTGAGAAGCGATGCTTTTGTAACACAGTAATTTCCTTTTGTGTAAGTCTTTGCTTTATCGGAAGACTCATTCTCCGCAAGTGGCCTGAAGCTGATTCCCGCCGTGGAAATAATTTTTGTAAAGGCTTTGTCAACAAAGAAAAGCTCTTCCGGCTTGAAGGCTGAGTTTTTCGTGTTTATAACCCATTGTCCCTTTGAGTTTTTAACCCATACAGAGCTTCTGAATTTACCCTTGCCTGCGGAAATGTGGAAGTGATTTCCCGTTGCAAAGCCGTCGGTACCCTCACGGCAGATTCTTTCGCCGCGACGGAAAATCTGATTTTTCTTAAGCCGAGAAAGGTCGCTGTCATCGGAGTGCATAACGAGAATACTGCAGTAATCCTCGGTGCCGTCAGCGAAAATCACCTTTGATGTGCTTTCTAGAAAAAGAGTGTTTGTTCCGCCGTTTCCGACCCCGTAGATTCTTTTGATTTTCATTTCGTCGCAGGGACAGTAAAACCAGCTTCTGCCTTCAGAAGAGCAGGCATCGTCAATGGGAAAGTCAGGCGGAGAGCCCGTGGAGCAGGGGGCGTGGGAGTAGCCTGAGTCGTAGCGTTGGGTTATGTTCATTGCAGCAGTCGGGTAGATAAGAAGGTTCCTTTTTATAATGTTTATCTTCCTTTCTGTTGAAAAATGTTCTGCAGCGAGAAAAAATGACGCCGCCCTTTCTTTTTTGCGAAAAAGCAGCATCGTGTATTCTTTTTTGTACGGTTTGCGGTTCATACACATTAATTTTAGAAGAAAAAATCACAATTGTCAAATATCGGAGTCCATAAATCCGTACTTTAAGGATTCGTTTATATATTATGTATAAAAAAGTTTAATGATTTTCCACTTTTGCAACAGTTGACAAATGTTCTTAAAATATAGTATAATTATAGGGAAATATCGGTGAGCGATAACTCACCCAAAAAATTTTTTTCAGGAGATGTTAATATGGACACAAGATTCGCAATTTCACAGTATCCCGATGCTGCGGCCATTACCAAAAAGCTTGACTATCTTATCAAGCAGCCTATGCATTCAATCAACCCTGATGTTCTTAAGAAGTATGAAGAAGAATACTTCGAAGCAAAGTGCCAGAAGTCAAAGGCAATGATCGATGAAGCAAAGCAGATCATCCCCGGCGGCGTTCAGCATAACCTTGCTTTCAACTATCCGTTCCCCCTTGTTTTCACTAAGGCTGACGGTGCAAAGCTTTACGATATCGACGGCAACGAGTACTACGACTTCCTTCAGGCAGGCGGTCCCACAGTTCTCGGCTCAAATCCCAAGGTTGTTCGTGATCAGGTTATCGACCTTCTCAACACCTGCGGTCCTTCAACAGGTCTTTTCCACGAGTTTGAGTACAAGCTTGCAAAGAAGATCTCCGACTCTGTTCCCACAGTAGATATGTTCCGTATGCTCGGTTCAGGTACAGAGGCTTGTATGGTAGCTTGCCGTGTTGCAAGACTTGCCACAAAGAAAAAGCACATCCTCAAGATGGGCGGCGCTTACCACGGTTGGTCAGATCAGCTCGGCTACGGTATCCGTGTTCCCGGCTCAAAGTTCACTCAGGCAAACGGTGTTCCCATCCGTCTTATGAGAGATACACAGGAATTCTTCCCCGGTGATCTTAACGATCTTGAAAAGAAGCTCAGAAGAAATCAGCTCAACGGCGGTACAGCTGCTGTATTTATGGAGCCCATCGGCCCCGAAAGCGGTACTCGTCCTCTTGACATTGACTTCAACAAGGGCGTTGAAAGACTTTGCCGTAAGTATGGCGCACTTCTTATCTTCGATGAGGTTGTTACAGGCTTCCGTATCGGCATGGCAGGTGCTCAGGGCTACTTTGGCGTAGAGCCCGACCTCACCATCTTCGGTAAGGTAATCGCAGGCGGATATCCCGGTGCAGGCGGTATCGGCGGTAAGAGAGAATACATGAAGTACATGGGCGCAGGTCTTGATGCAAGCGGTATGAAGATCAAGAAGGCATTCTGCGGCGGCACAATGGCTGCTACACCTCTTTCATGCGTTGCAGGTTACTACACTCTTGAAGAAATCGACAAGCAGAACGCTTGCCAGAAGGCAGGTCAGATGGGTGACAGAATCACTGCAGGTCTCAACCAGATCATCGACAAGTACAACCTTCCCTTCGTAGCATTCAACCAGGGTTCAGTATGCCATATGGAAACAGTTGCTACAATGCACTTCTCAATTGACTGGAGCAAGCCCTGGACAATTCCCGGCGTAATCAAGGAAACTGACAAGCGTAAGAAGGAAATGACCCATATGGGTGCTGCTTACATGGCAGAAGGTCTTGTAACTCTTGCAGGCTCAAGACTTTACACTTCAGCAGCTTACGACGAAGCAATGATCGACGATGCACTTGCACGCTTCGACAAGGTATTTTCAAACATCTCAGTTGTTGAATAATTAAAACTACATAGTAAGGCAGGTAAAACGCCTGCCTTATGTTTACTTATTTATGTAAGAAAGGCAGGTAAAACCAATGGAACTTTTACAGGCTAAAGAAATTGTTGTTGAAGCAGGTAAACAGCTTGTTGCAACAGGTCTTATTGCACGTACATGGGGTAACGTAAGCTGCCGTGTAAGTGACACACAGTTTGTAATCACTCCCTCAGGCAGAGATTATCTCAGCCTTACTCCCGATGACATTGTTGTTGTTAACCTTGAGGATCTTTCCTATGAAGGCGACATCAAGCCCTCGAGTGAAAAGGGACTTCATGCACAGTGCTACATTCTCCGTAAGGACTGTAATTTTGTAATTCACACCCATCAGGCAAACGCATCAATCGTTTCCGCAATCGGCTGCGATGTAAACGGCATCAAGGGCTACAGCAAGGACATTATCGGTGACAACATTCCCGTTGCTGCTTACGGTCTTCCCGGTACAGGCAAGCTTCGCAAGGGTGTTGTAGGTGCTCTCAACCGTTCAGATTCAAAGGCTGTAATCATGCGCCATCACGGTGCAGTCTGCCTCGGTGCTGACTATGACGATGCATTCAAGGTAGCAAATGAGGTTGAAAAGGTTTGTGCTGAATTCATTTACAACAAGTACAACGAAGTAACAGGCAAGACAACCGACACCTTCAAGGATGTTTTCAATTATGTTGCCGATCTTAAGAAGAGAGCTGATTCTCCCGCTGCAAAGCTCAATGCTTATGACAGTATCAGAATCGACGATGCAGTTATCCTTTCCGACAAGGAGGGTGAGGTCGTTGCAACAGTTGGTCTTTTCGGTAAGAAGGATGAGCTTATCACAGGTGACAAGTATCCCTCAGAGGCTGACCTTCACAGAGCAATTTATCAGAAGCGTGAGGATCTCGGTGCAATTATCCACTCACAGGAGGATGCAATCGTTGCTTCATCAAAAATCGGCAAGACTCTTAAGCCTCTTCTTGACGACTTTGCACAGATTGTCGGCGTAACCGTAAAGTGCGCAGAATTCGATCCGAACGACACACTTAAGTCATCAAAGAAGGTCGCAAAGAAGCTCTCCAAGAAGGGCACAAATGCCGTTCTTCTCAAGGATAACGGTGCAGTTTGCTGCGGCAGCAACAAGGATGAGGCTCAGGCTGCTGAAATGGTTATGGAAAAGAACTGTAAGTCCGTTGTTTCAGGTGAGCTCTTCGGTTCACCCAAGGCAATCGGCAAGATTGACAGTGTACTTATGAATGTAATTTACAGAGTTAAGTATTCAAAGCAGAAATAAGAAAAATCCGCGGCCGGGCCGCGGATTTTTTAGTAGTAAGTAGTGAGTAGTAAGTAGTAAGGAATGGACGGATAGTCTTTGGTGAAAATTAGAAAGTAGTGCTCAGCAACATATACTCCTTCAGTGAGAGAAGACTTTGCCGAAGGTAAAGTCAGACGGAGTCCAACGCCGTCAGGCGTACCTGACTACTGACTACTAAAAAGACGCCCGAAGGCGTCTTTTTTTACTTCTTAAACTGCTTCTTGAGTCTCTGCTCCTTTGAAAGAATGGTCTTTCTGAGTCTCAGTGATGTGGGAGTTACCTCGAGAAGCTCGTCATCCTTGATGAACTCCATACACTGCTCAAGGGAGAGGTTCGTGGGAGGAACAAGTCTGAGAGCATCGTCGGAGCCTGAAGCACGGGTGTTTGTCAGGTGCTTCTGCTTGCAGACGTTGCAGACAACATCCTCGCTCTTGGCACATTCACCGACAATCATACCCTCGTAAACGGGGACGCCTGCGCCGATGAAGAGTCTGCCTCTGTCCTGAGTATTGAAAAGGCCGTAGGCTGAGCTTTCACCCGTTTCGTGAACAACGATTGATCCGCGCTCTCTTGTTGAAATGTCGCCTTTATAAGGCTCATATCCTGCGAAAAGCTGGTTCATAATGCCGTTTCCGTTGGTGTCAGTCATAAACTCACTGCGGTAGCCGATAAGGCCTCTGGCGGGGATTCTGAACTCAAGATGGGTTGAGCCTCCGTCGCGTGTGCCCATATTTTCGAGCTCGCCCTTTCGTGAGCAGATTTTTTCGATAACCGAGCCTGCATACTGGTCGGGTACTTCAACAATAAGAAGCTCCATAGGCTCGAGGGTTGTGCCGTTTTCGTCCTTCTTGAGAATAACCTTGGGACGGGAAACGGAGAATTCGTAGCCCTGACGGCGCATTGTTTCAATGAGGATTGAAAGGTGTAATTCACCTCTGCCGCTTACCTTGAAGGCGTCGGTAGTGTCTGTTTCCTCAACACGCATGCTCACATTGGTCTCAACCTCTTTAAAAAGGCGGTCTCGGAGGTTTCTGGAGGTTACGAACTTTCCTTCCTTGCCGGCAAAGGGACTGTTATTTACGATGAAATTCATTGAAATTGTGGGCTCATCAATTTTTACGAAGGGGAGAGGCTCAACGTGGTCGGGATCGCAGGCCGTTTCACCGATGTTGATTTCAGAAATACCTGAAACGCAGATGAGGTCGCCCATTTTTGCTGATTCAACCTCAACTCTTTTGAGACCCTCGAACTGATAAAGACGGGAAATGCGCACATTCTTTCTTTCACCGTCATTGTTGCAAAGAACAACTGCCTGACCCTGCTTTACAGAGCCTCTTTCAACTCTGCCGATGCCGATTCTGCCGATATAGTCATCGTAGTCGAGTGAGGAGAAAAGAATCTGTGTGGGGCCATTGAGCTCGCCCATAGGAGGCTCGATGTTTTCCATAATTGCATCGAGAAGGGGACGCATATCGCCTTCTCTGACACTGTCGTCAAGGGAAGCATAGCCGTCTCTTGCAGAAGCGTAAACAACGGGGAATTCAAGCTGGTCATCGTCAGCACCGAGCTCAATGAAAAGGTCAAGCACTTCATCAACAACCTCTGCAGGTCTTGCGCCGGGACGGTCAATCTTGTTGACAACAACGAGAACCTTTTTCTTGAGTCCGAGCGCCTTCTTGAGAACAAACCTTGTCTGAGGCATACAGCCCTCGAAGGCATCAACGAGAAGAAGCACACCGTCAACCATCATAAGAATACGCTCAACCTCGCCGCCGAAGTCAGCGTGTCCCGGGGTGTCAACGATGTTGATTTTTGTACCGTTATAGTGAATTGCCGTGTTTTTGGAAAGAATGGTGATTCCTCTTTCTCTTTCAAGGTCGTTTGAGTCCATAACACGGTCTGCAACCTGCTCATTTGCACGGAAGGTGCCTGCCTGCTTGAGCATTTCGTCAACCATTGTGGTTTTACCGTGGTCAACGTGGGCAATGATTGCGATATTTCTTACATCGTTTCTTTTATCCATTATTTCACCTTATTTTCTTGTATTCGTCTATTTAACATTATAACCAATTTATTCTACCACTATTTGTTTAATTTGGCAAGTTGAAATTGCACATACAATAAACGGAATTTTTGTGAAAAGTGCAAGGAAATCACGCTAAAAGTAAAGGGGATGTAAAAAAACTCGTTTTTTTACATCCCCTTTTTAGGGGTCAGGAAAAAATGCGCAGAATGAACAAACCGAGCCAAAATAAAGCGTTCAGCTTTATTTTGGTTTACCCGACGGCGTACACAGGTACTCCGAGGGCGAGGTTTGTTTATAGCATAAAACGCAAAAACCTTGTTTTTGCCTGCTTTT
>JAZSAM010000019.1:0-3268 GCA_045601905.1 Acutalibacteraceae bacterium
ATGGGGAATATTGAGCAAAGAGCAAGAGAGGTTGTCTGTGCTGAGCTTATCTATAACTGAAAAAATCAGGGATATACGGCTTTTTCCGCATATCCCTGTGTTTACTTTTTCAGGCTTATGGTTACCACTTGTCTGCAGTGGGGGCATTTGATTTCAATTACAGCTTCATCTGCAGGGTGCTTTACAATGTCAAAGATGCGTTTTTGACATATCGGGCATTTTATTGTTTCCTTTGTGCTTGTCATTTCAACCTCCGTATTTCTTCATTATACACCAAATCCCCGAACGGTCAGTGCCCGGGGATGGTGCTTTCACTAAGGAGAATAGAACTGTATGTTGGGCGTTCTATCTGTTAAGGGATTTATCAGGTTCTGTCGCCGATGCCGCGGAAAAGGCTTATAATTGTTTCGATAATATTCTTGATGAAATCAATTATGTTATTGAAAATATTAACAATGGGGTTATCGCTGTCGCCCTGTGTAAGATTATCAAGGTCTAAATCACCAAAGATATCATCAATGTTGCCGCTGTCGTCTGATGATTCTCTTTTATCAATAAATTCAACGTTAAGGTCAAAGTCGGGCATTGTGAAGGTGACATATCTGCCTTCATACACTGCATCCTCAAGAACAACCTCGTTACCGTCTGCATCGGTAAACTTCCAGCCGCCAAGGTTTTCTACGGCAATGTTTGCATCGAGCTTTACTTCATCGCCGAACCACTCTCTCGCGTTACCGCCCATAACAAGATTGCCTCTGTTGAGATTATGAATAAGCTTTATATTAGCAGTTCTGTTAATATCCTCAATTATGAAGGGGTCATTTTCAACAGGGTTGTAAACTATCTTAATCTCGTGGGTACCTGATTTTTCAGGTGCAATCTTAACCCTATAGCCCATGCTTACATTTTCAGCCGCAAGCTCACCGTCAATATAATAGGTGAAGGTGCCCTTGGGTGCAGGGTCATTATAGTTTTTCTTGGCAAGATAATAGTAACGGATGTTAGCGTTTTCTTCGTCAAGCTCTGATTTTAAACTGAGCTCAAGAACAGCAGGCTCAATTGTGATAACGAACTGATAGTATGTTGACTTATAGTTGCTGTTATCTTCATGGCTTGGATAAATACGAACATTATAGGTGTGTGTGCCCAGGAGAATTATTTCATCCTTTTCGTGCTCGGGGAATGCGACGAATGCAACATCAGCGCCCGTAAGGAGTGAACGGTCCTTAATCAGGCTTTGAATAGGAACCTTGCCAAGGGTTGTACCGTAAGGCATTGTAAACTCGGGAACGGTAACTTCTTCACCGTCTTCGTTAACAAGCTTGTAGTTGCCTTTGGTAACGGTTACTGTGCCGTAGCCTTCACAGGTAGCATACTTTTCAAGGTCATCGGGTGTAAAAATGACCTGAACAGCATTAAATACACCAACAGAAGGCTTTCCGGTGCTTGTTGATTTGCGTGTAAAGGTACCGCTGACCTCTGTGTCGCCTGCCATAACCTTTCCGCCTTCAAACACTACCTCATTCCAAGCTGTGCCGTATTCTATTGTTGCTGTGGGAGCTTCAACTATTGTTGTTGCTTCTATGTTACTCTCAACTTCAATATAAACCGGAACCACAAAATCATTAAAATTGTCATAATTTTGGTCTGGAATAGCATTATAGTATCCGCTTTCTGTAACAATTAAGCTTGTATCCTGCCATGTCCAGTTTGCCTGAGAAACATATGTAGTGGTTGTCGGAGCCTGAACAATATAATAAGCACCGCCTGTTATTATGATCTCTGAAATAGCAGTTCCGATTGGCACTGCCTCAGTTGTTTTGGGATAATCGTTTTCAGCATCTTTAAGAGCAAGGTCAGCCTTTTCTACGGTAAAGGTAACAGGAGTTATTTTTACAAGGTTTTTATTGAATGATGTGTATACCTCGGCATCATCAGGCATAAAAGTCAGATTAATATACTTAACTGTCTTTTCTCCTGCACTATAAGCACCTGAATTCTTAATTACAAAATGTCCTGCAACCTGGTTGCCTGCAGCATCTACAACAACTTCATCATCAGCAACCGAAAAAACCGTATCCTGATAATTACCGGTATATACCGTTACATTTTCCTTCATCGTTATCGTAGGAAGTGTCTGAATGTTTGTAGCGGTCAGAGTCTCTGCCTCAGCACTTGCATAAAACGGCACAACTGACAATATCATCATAAGTGCCATTAAGATTGATAGTAATTTTTTAGTTTTCATAATTTTCTTCCTTTCTTCGGTACTCCTTCCGTCAGACCTTCGGTCTGCCACCAACTCTTGCGGTTCCCAAAGTTTTGTTGTGCCTTGGAGCGGCACCAAAACTTTGACCGCTGCGCCATCCTCACCTCGCTTTTTCGTCCACAGGACGCGCTTCGGCGACGATGCTTCAAAGAGGAAGGCTTTTTGGCTCCCTCTTTGAGGGAGCTGGCGGCGAAGCCGACTGAGGGAGTTCAATAGTTTAATTTATATTTTCAATTTTGCTCACCGCCGTGAGCCACGGTGCATAATCTCACCCCTTTCTTAAATGTAAAATTAAAGTGGTTTTTGAGTTTTTTAACACATTTATTTTAAAATGTAAACAAATCATATCACAAATATTTATTGTTGTCAATAATATATATTCAGAATAAGTATTGATTTGTATATATATTATGTGATAATATTCCTTTAAGATATAAAATTAAGGTGGAATTATGAGTCAACAACAGGATAATTTTAAAAGAGGAACTGCGGAAATGCTTGTTCTGCACCTTTTGCAGGGCGGCGATTTATACGGCTATGAAATAACAAAAGCCTTCAAGGAAAAAAGCGGCGGCAATTACACAATGATTGAGGCGGCTTTATATGTTGTTTTATACCGCCTTGTTAATGCCGGGTATATTTCCGACTATGAAAAGCTTGTGGGTGCAAGAAGGCGAAGAAGGTATTATCACCTTGAAGACAAGGGCAGAGAATACTATAAGGAAATTCTGCAGGAGTACCTTACGGTTACAAAATCAATTGCACAAATTCTTGATATGGAGTGTGAGTTCAGTGATAACTCAGAAGGAAATTAACAGATACATAAAGGATATAAAAAAAGAACTACTTTACAATAGTAAGCAGTCAAGGGAGTTTCTTGCAGGGCTCAGGCAGAATGTCTGCGACTTTGCGGCGGAAAACGAAAACGCCGATATGGCGGAAGTCACAGAACAGTTCGGCAAGCCCGAGGACATTGCCGCAACCTTTTTTGAGCAGTAC
>JAZSAM010000020.1:0-42591 GCA_045601905.1 Acutalibacteraceae bacterium
GCAGTGCTTACCTTCTGTGAGACCTGTGTTTTCGCAATCAGGAGCTACTGCTTCGTCGGTTACTTCTGTGTGACCAAGTGCATCAACTACTTCCTGTGCTACGAGAACCTTATCACATACTGAGCAGTGCTTACCTTCTGTAAGACCTGTGTTTTCGCAATCGGGAGCTACTGCTTTGTCTATAACTTCTGTATGACCGAGAGCATCAACTACTGTCTGTGCTACGAGAACTTCGTTACATACTGAGCAGTGCTTACCTTCTGTAAGACCTGTGTTTTCGCAATCGGGAGCTACTGCTTTGTCGATTACTTCTGTATGTCCAAGTGCATCTACTGTTTCCTGTGGTACAGTGAAAGCATTACAAACAGAACACTTCTTACCTGCTGTGAGACCTGTTTTTGTACAGGTAGGAGCAACTGCAGGAACATCAACCTCTGTGTGACCCTTGGCTGCAACTGCTTCTGTCTTTGTTGCATTACATACTGAGCAGGTAAAGGTCTTGACACCGGCAACGTTACAAGTGGGTTCGGGATCAATTACGCCTTCGTCCCAATCGTGATCATTTGCAGGAACTACTTCCTGTGCTACGAGAACTTCGCCGCAAACCGAACACTTCTTACCCTCTGTCTTACCCGGAGTTGTACATGTTGCAGGCACGGCAGGGATTGTTTCCTCAGTGTGAGCTGCAAGACCACCGTAAGATTTCTTACAGGTTGAGCAGGTTGCAGGTGTTTCACAAGTTGCTGAACCGCCTGCACAATTGCCGGATACAGTCTTACCGCAAGAGCAAGCACCTGTATGAGTTTTTCCGTCACTATTCTGTGCGTAATCATACTTATGAGGAGTTGCTATATATATTGCTGTAACCACTGTATCAGCTGTTATATTATCGTAAGCTTTATCCCAAGCGTCAAAAGTATAATGGTTAGTATCATCAGCTGCTCTTGAAGGAGCAGCAGGAGCCGATGCAGCTTTACCTTCTTCAATTGTCTGAGGAGTGCCAATTACAGTACCATTCCAATCCTTGAAGGTTACGGTGTAATACTTGGTTTTTTCAGTTGCAGTAAACTGAGCTGTATAAGTTTCGTCGCCTGTAACAGCAGCTACAGCAGGTGACCAATCGCCGTTAAATGTATAAGTATAATTTGCATCTTCTGACTTTGTGGGAGTTGCACCGTTATATGCGGGTGTTGAACCGTATTTAACATCTGAATCTGTTTCAACGGTATTATCGTCACCGTCAACCCAAGTTATTGTGTAACCCTGAATTTCCATTGAAACAGCATTGAGTGCAGCAGTAAGAGCGTTAATTGTCTGCTGATCGTCATATGCTTTTTCACCAACATTCCAAGTGGAGTCATCAGAAAGGTTAGTAATCTGATAAACAGGAACACTGCTGTAATATGAACTGTTCTTAGCGCTGTTGTATGCAGTTTCGAGCGCACTTCTTGAAGCAGCAGTGTACTTTTTGCTGTAACCCTCTTCATTTATAATTGCTTCTGCATTTGCAACAGCTGTTTTAAGCTCAGCATTTGAAGCGTTAAACTTAAGAGCTTTGATTGCGGACTCTAAGCCTGAATTTTCGTTGTTGATTGCAGTCTGATTTGTCTTTCTGGTTTTAAGAAGGTTAGGTGTACTTGTGTCGTGGTAACCAAGGTATGTATCAAGACCAGCTGTGATATAGTCACCATAGGGAGCATTTGTGTTATAAATCTTAACTGACTTCTGATAAGTCTGATTAAGTGCTTCTTTATCATAAAGCGTAACCTTGATTTTAACCTGACCTGTAACATCGCCTGCGTTCATCCACGCACCGGAACCGGTAGGCCAACTGCCCCAGCTTTTCTTCTGCATATAAGAAACAAGCGGAGTTGCCGAATTACTGTTACAAGCGTCGAATGTAGCTTCTGTACCTATTTTTGATGCATTTGGTGTACCCTGAAGATTTACCGTTGCAGAGAAAACTCCACCATTGTCACCGGTACCCATAAAGTTTACAACCCAGTTACTACCGTCAACATTATAGTTTTCTTTACCTTCGTAAACACTAACCTCATCGGTTGTGTCATATGTATAATTATCAAACATCTGAAGCATTGTCTGATTTTTCAAAACACCATTTTCTCTGTCATAAGAACCGCCCCAAGTGGTTGAGAAAACAAGGGTACGGTATCCATCATTATCTCCGTAATGACCACTAAGGTATACTTTATATCCTGCATCTTCAAGAGATTCACTCTTATCAAGATAAATCTCCGTAGGATAATAAATATCAAGATAGTCGGTTCCATCTGTTTTTTGATGAGTTTGAATATAACCGGTTCTATTGTCGCTGTAAGATGCCTGCGACATACCGTAGGCACCTTCATACTCACACACAATCTGTGTATCTGAAACATTGATATGTGTATCTGACCACGAATTTCCGTTGCCGTCATTATAAATTGCAGGCATTATAAATGCAAAGCATAGCTCTGTCCATCCGTTTGCCTTTGCAGTATTTACTGCATCTGTAATATCAAAGGTATGCTGACCTGTGCTGCTCTGAGAAAATGTATAGAGAGCCTGGCTTTCTGTTACTCCATAATAATTGTAGGCATTAGTAACGCCCTGCTGAGCACTATAATTGCTGCCGTAAACACTTGCAATGTTATTCACAGCATGACCTATATCTGAAGCCTGACACTTTGAAGGGTCAATAAGGAAAACCTTAACAGATGCACCGCTTACAAGAGTGCCGCCGTGGTTTCCTGTATTAAGATAAAATGTAGCTTTGTTAACAGTAGCAGGAAGAGAAGCAATGTTGAACTTTGCGTTACCTACTGTTGTGTTTCCTGCCTCGCCATCGCTACAAATAACAATTTTACTGCTATCTGCACGTGAACCTGAACCATTTGAAATTGCGGCAAGAGCTGAAAGACCAATAGTTTTGCTCAAAGCCTCAGCCTCTGTCGGAGCTACCCATACCCAGCAGGTAAGGAGCATCAGTACCGATAGGAATACTGACATCGATTTTTTGAATAGATTGTTCTTCAAAATTATAACCTCCTTGATGGCTACAGTTATAGCCATAATTATTCATATAAATTTTACAACTTTTATTATGCTATGTCAATACAAATTAATAAAAAAAATCTGTAAAAATATTAAAGGAGGCACCCGTCGGATGCCTCACTTAATTAATCCTTTTCAAAATAAAATTCTGTGCGCTTGATTTTTCCCGTTGATGTGCGTGCAAATGGGGTTTCACGGATTCTGAAGGAGCTTACCTGCCTGTCCGATGAAAGGGAAATGTTCACGCGGTCAACAATGGTGCTGATTTCACCTTCAAGGTCTTCGATACCCATTGATTCAGAGAGGGCAAGGTCGGGGAAAATCTCTGCAACAATGCTGTCACCCTCGGCAAACACTATAATTTCCTTGATGATGCCGTCATCGACAAAGCAGTTTTCGATTTCCTCGGGGGAAATGTTTTCGCCGTTTGAAAGAATGATAAGATTCTTCTTTCTGCCAACAAGGTAAACGTGCTCTCCGTCAATGTAACCGAGGTCTCCCGTATGCAAAAAGCCGTCTTCCGTGAAGGCTTCCTTTGTTCTTTCGGGCTTTTTATAGTAGCCGAGCATTACCGACGGACCCTTGACCTGAATTTCGCCGTCACGCACTCTTACCTCGTCAACGCCCAAAAGCTTGCCGTTTGAATATTTGCAGACATCGGAAAAATCAGATGTTGTGATTCTCGGACTGCATTCGCTCATTCCGTAGCCCTGTCTTGCCGTTATGCCGTACTTTTCAAACTCGTCAATGAGCGCACCGCTTAAAAAGGCGCTGCCCGCAATCATCCTTCTGAAATTTTTTCCGACAACGAGCTCTGCAGCCTCACGCTTTGTCAGCTCGGGATGCCTTCTTTCGGCAATTTTGATTTTTGTCAGCATCGACTTGCAAAGTGAAGGTACAATGCGCATAATGGTCGGCTGAAATTTTAAAATGTTAATGTAAAGCTTTGAAAGCTCACCGTTAAGGCAAAGCGTTCCGCCGTCATAGAGAGTTTTCAGCACATCGCAGGCATAACAGAACACGTGATGCATCGGTAAAATTGAAAAGCTTACATCGTCGTCGTCCATATTGTACGCTTCATAGCAGGAGTTTGCCGCGAGATTACGATTGGAAAGCATTACGCCCTTACGCTCTCCCGTTGTGCCCGAGGTGTAAATTATCAGTGAGCATTCGTCGGGCTTTTCCTCAAACTCCGAGAGCGAGGCATAAGATGATGTATCTGAATAAACATCAAAAATGCGTTCAAACCAACGCCAGTCACCGAGTGAAACTATCTGCCTGAGCCCGGGATAAATTTCTTTGATTTCCTTTGCCTTCTGGCTGAACTCCTCTTCGCAGAAAAGCAGTTCAATGTCGGCATCCTCAAAAAGCTCCTTCGCCTCATCAACGCTGATGTCAGGTGCAAAAGGTACAACAACATTTCCGCTGAAAATCATTCCGGTAAGACAGGCAATGTACTCGTAGCTCGTCTTTCCGATAAAGCCGATGTGAATTTTACTCTCTGCTGAGCTTTTTATGTAACGGCATACTGCAAGGCTGTCCGTGTAAAACTCCTTGTAGCTTTTAACGTGCATTTCATCACCGCGAAAAAAACGGCAAAAATCCTTGTCACCGTATTTTTCAGCCGCGTATTTCGCGAGCTCTCTTACTGTTGAAAGCTGTACCCCCATTTTATCTCTCCTGACTTTTTAAATGTATGCATTATTAAGATAATTATAGTTTTATATTATATTCTATTCTTTCCTAATCTGTTAATAAACTGTAACTTTTGCAACACGAGTATGCAAAAACAACTTTCTGATTTATTTTTATCAGAAAGTTGCTTTATGACACAATTATTACATTAAAGAATTATGCAGATAAGACCGCTGCAACCCTCGTTTATAACTCTTTCAAGGGTTTGCTGAATTTTCATTCTGGCATCAACAGGCATTTTATAAAGCTTGTTGTGTAAGCCTTCATTGACAAGGCTGTTGAGGCTTTTGCCGAAAATGTTTGACTCCCAGATTTTCACGGGGTCCTCTTCGAACTCCTTCAGAAGATACATTATCAGCTCCTCAGATTGACTTTCAGAACCGACAATCGGTGCAACCTCTGTTGTTATGTCAGCCTTGAGCATATGAATCGACGGGGCAGAAGCCTTAAGGCGCACACCGTATCTGCCGCCCTGACGCATAATCTCGGGCTCTTCAAGGGTTAACTCCTCCATTGTCGGCATTACTATTCCGTAGCCGGTTTTCTCAACCTCATCAAGGGCACTTCTGAAGCGGTCAAGCTCCTTGCTTTTTTTGGCAAGCTCAATGAAGCTTTTCATCAGCTCCTGCTCGTCGGCAATTGTAACACCCGATTTTTCACTCAGCACACTATAAAGCATTTCGGGGCTAACATCAAGCCTTACCTTTACAGAGCCCTTTGAAAGATCAATCTTCGAAATGCCGCAGCCCTTTACATTCTCAGCCTGCGAAAGTCTGTCTGCAAAGGTCTTTCCGTCACGCATTCTAGAAAGCTCCGAGGCCGCCTGTCTGATTGCACCGTAAAGGCTTTTTCTCACCTCGTGCTCACTCTCAAGCCCCGAAATCCACTTCGGGAAATCAATCTGAACCTCTTTTACGGGAAATTCGTAAAGCAGCTCGGAAAGAATAAAGCTTATTTCCTTTTCCGTAATTTCAAGACAGTTTACGGGAAGCACCTTAACACCGTATTTTTCACTGAGTGAGTCTGCAAGGTCACGGCAAAGAGCGGATGAAGGATTTTTGCTGTTGAGAAGGACAAGGAAGGGCTTGTTGATTGCTTTGAGCTCATTTACCACCCGTTCCTCCGCTTCGAGGTAATCCTCTCTTGCGATACCCGAAACTGTGCCGTCCGTCGTCACAACAAGGCCAACGGTTGAATGCTCATCAATTACCTTTTTTGTTCCCGTTTCAGCGGCAAAATTAAAAGGAACCTCTTTGTCAAACCAGGGTGTTTTTACCATTCTCGCCTGACCGTTTTCTATGTAACCGAGACTTCCCGGCACAACGTAGCCGACACAGTCGATGAGTCTGACTCTGAAATTCACCGAATCATCAACGGTTATTTCAACTGCCTTTTCGGGAACAAACTTCGGCTCGGTTGTCATAATTGTTTTTCCCGAAGCTGATTGAGGAAGCTCATCCTGTGCTCTTTGCTTCTGAGCTTCATTTTCAATATTCGGAAGCACAAGGTTATCCATAAAGCTTTTTATAAATGTTGATTTTCCCGTTCTGACGGGACCAACAATACCGATATAAATATCACCCTGAGTACGCTGTGCAATCGAGTTGTAAATGCTTGTCATGTCTCATCCGTCCTTGTTTGAATTGATTACACTCAATTACTATGCAGAACACTTCTCCTCTATGCATAACAAAATGACGGTTTACTGATTAAGTAAGCCGTCACTTGAATATTATAAGATTTCGCTGAGTGCCTTTTCAATTGCCGCAAGACCTTCATCGATTTCAGCATAAGTGATTGTAAGTGGAGGAAGAAGACGAAGCTTAACCTTTGCCGTAAGAGCAAGCACGCCGTTTTCAATGCCTTTTCTTACAATGTCTGCCGCTTTTATGCCTTCATCAAGGCGAACACCAATCATCATGCCCATTCCGTCACAGCCGAGAACATGGGGCATTTTCTGAAGCTTCTGTCTTATATATTCGCCCTTTTCGGCAACCTCTGAAAGAAAAGCATCATCCATCTTTTCAAGAATGTATTTTGCACCTGCAGTTGCAACGGGATTTCCACCGAAGGTTGTTGCGTGATCGCCTGCTACAAGAATGTTTTCCGTCTTTTCCGAGAACATCACACAACCGAGCGGTAAGCCGCCGCCGATTCCCTTTGCAGTTGTTGCAATGTCAGGTAAAATGCCGTAATTCTGAAAAGCAAAAAGCTTACCTGTTCTGCCGACACCCGTCTGCACCTCGTCAATGATAAGAAGTATATCTTTTTCCTTGCAGAGCTTCTGTGCTTCAAGGACAAACTCCTTACTCAGTGGCATTACGCCGCCTTCACCCTGAATCAACTCCATCATCAAGGCGCAGACAGAGTCATCCTCAAGAGCTTTTTTCAGAGCGTCAAGGTCATTTGCAGGAGTGAACTCAAAGCCGTCAGTAAACGGGAAAAAGAAATTATGGAAAACATCCTGCCCCGTTGCGGCAAGAGTTGTAACCGTTCTTCCGTGGAAGGAGTTATTAAGGGTAAGAATCTTACTTCTCCCCTCTCCGTACTTCATAAAGCTGTACTTTCTTGCGCACTTTATTGCACCCTCGTTGCTTTCTGCACCGCTGTTTGAAAAGAAAACCTTTTTCATCCCCGTCTTTTCACAAAGAAGCTTCGCAGTTTCAGCGCAGGGAGAGGTGTAATAAAGATTTGAAATGTGCTGAAGAGTATTAAGCTGCTTTGTGACAGCCTCAACCCAGCCTTCATCGCAAAAGCCGAGTGAGTTTACACCTATTCCGCTTGAAAAATCAATGTATTTCTTGCCGTCAAAATCATAGCAGGTTGCACCCTTTCCCTTTTCAATTGCAACAGGAAACCGTCCGTAGGTATTTGCAACAAACTGCTTATCGGTTGACTGAACCTTTTCAAAATTATTCATAAGACACCTCACTTTGTCATAAGGGTGCCGATACCCTCGTTGGAAAACATTTCAATAAGTATAGAGTGAGGTATTCTGCCGTCAATCATAACGGCCTTTTTCACTCCGCTTCTGACTGCCTTTTCGCAGCTTTTCATTTTGGGAATCATTCCGCCTGAAATAATGCCGCTTTCAATTAAAGCAGGCACTTCGTCAACATGTATTTCTGAAATGAGTGTTTTTGGATCGTTTACATCTCTTAAAAGTCCGGGAATATCCGAAAGAGTGATAATGTTTTCAGCGTGAAGAGCCGCCGCTATTTCAGCTGCCGCAGTATCAGCATTGATATTGTAAACCTGACCGTTTTCGTCGATACCGACTGTTGCGATTACGGGAATATAACCTTCCTCAAGCACCTTTTCGATAGGCTTCGGATCAATTTCGGTTATATCACCGACAAAGCCGTAGTCAAATTCATCCTCCATCGGCTTTGCCTTGATCATTGCACCGTCAATTCCGCAAAGTCCCACAGCCTTGCCGCCGCAACGCTCAACAAGAGAAACAAGATCCTTGTTTGTTTTGCCAGCAAGCACCATCTGAACAACCTCCGCAGTTTCCTTATCGGTGTAACGCAGACCGTTGACAAACTTTGATTCGATGCCGAGCTTTTTAAGCATTCCGCTGATTTCGGGACCGCCGCCGTGAATAAGCACGATTTTTATTCCGACAAGGGTAAGCAGAATGATGTCACTCATAACCGCCTGCTTAAGCTCGGGATTTATCATTGCATTTCCGCCGTATTTTACAACAACGGTCTTGCCGTAGTATTTCTGTATGTAGGGTAAAGCATCGGTGAGTACCTGTGCTTTCATACTGTCGCTGATAATTTTTTCTTCCATTGTGTACACCTCTTATAAATCCTAACTCGCCTGAGTTTAATGGGTTTCTTATGTACGGTAATCGCCGTTGATTTTAACATAATCGTAAGTAAGGTCACAGCCCCATGCAGTTGCATCGGCTTTTCCCTGATTCATCTCAACTGTAAGAACTATTTCGCTTTCAAGTAAGATTTCCTTTGCTTTTTCTTCGGAAAATTCAATGCCGAAGCCCTTTTCGCAAACCTTTACCTCACCCTTGCAGGACGAAAGGTAAACGTCAATTGTGTCAATGCTGAAATCACCCTCGGTGTAGCCGATTGCGCAAAGGATTCTTCCCCAGTTTGCATCTGCACCAAACATTGCAGTCTTCACAAGTGAAGAGCAGATGATTGACTTTGAAATTTTCTTTGCAGTCCTCTCATCGGGAGCACCCTTTACCGTGCATTCAAGAAGTCTCTGTGCACCCTCACCGTCACCGGCAATCATTCGTGAAAGCTTTACGGAAACCGCCTTGAGAGCCTCTTTGAAAATTTCAAAATCATCGCCTTCTGTTGTGATTTCGTCGTTTCCGGCAAATCCGTTTGCCATAATGCAGACCATATCATTTGTTGAAGTGTCCCCGTCAACGGAAATCATATTGAAGGTGTCCTTGACTGTATCGCTGAGTGCCTTCTGAAGCATTGCTGAGCTGATTGCACAGTCTGTTGTCATAAAGCAAAGCATTGTTGCCATATTCGGATGAATCATTCCCGAGCCCTTGCAGCAGGCACCGAGAGTTACCGTCTCGCCCGAAAGTTCAATTTCAACGGCACATTCCTTTGAAACAGTGTCCGTTGTCATAATTGCTTTTGCCGCATCGTTACCGCCGCAGGAGGACATCTGCGAAGCAAGCTTTTCGGCACTGCCTGCAATCGGTGTTACATCAAGGCTCATACCGATGACACCCGTTGAGGCAACAATAACATCCTCTTTTGCAACTGAAAGTGCTTTCGAAGCAATGTCACACATCATTTCAGCCTTCTCAACACCGTCACTGTTGCAGGTATTTGCATTTCCGCTGTTTACGATAACTGCCTGGGCATAGCCGTCAGCAATATTATTTTTTGTAACTGTTATAGGTGCACCGTAGACCTTGTTCTGTGTGTAAACTGCCGCAGCTGTCGCCTTTACCTCACTTTTAATCATAGCAAGGTCTTTTTTCGTCTGATTCTTTCTGATTCCGCAATGAATACCCGATGCGGTAAAGCCTTTTGCAGCAGTAACGCCGCCGTCAATATATTTCATAAGTTACCTCCGTTATAACGCCGTGCTTTCATCAAAGCCCATAGCTATATTCATATTCTGCAAAGCCGCCGAAGAAGCACCCTTGCCGAGATTGTCAAACACCGCAGTAAGTGTTACTCTCTCACTGTTTCCGCCGACATAAATTTTAAGCTTATTTGTACCCTCAAGTCCCATTGGTGCGATAAAGCCGTTTTCGGGAAGCTTTTCTGTGCTTATAAAGAAGCTATCAGCATAATAGGATGAATAAAACTCAAAGAGCTCATCGGCTGATTTGCATATATTAAGTAAAGCAGTATGTATCGGCACACTGACCGCCATTCCGCAGTAATAGTCGCTGACTATCGGATTGAATACGGGCTCGAAGTCAAGTCCCGTGATTGCCTTCATTTCGGGAAGGTGCTTGTGCTTCTGCGTAAGAGCGTACTGTCTCGGTGAATCGTACTCATCGGGACGTTCTTCACCTTCATACTCCCCTATCATTTTGTTACCGCCGCCACTGTAACCGGTGATACTGTGAGTGGTGACAGGATAGGATGAAGGCATTATACCTTCTTTTATCAAGGGATAAACAAGCGAGATGAAGCCCGTAGCGTGACAACCCGGATTGGCAATTCGTTTTGCCTTTTTAATGCTTTCGCGGTGATTTTCGGAAAGCTCGGGAAAGCCGTAGGTCCAACCGTCTGCTGTTCTGTGTGCCGTACTTGCATCGATTATAACCGTATCAGGGTTTTCCACAAGCTTAACTGCTTCAATTGCCGCCGCATCGGGAAGGCAAAGGAAAACAACATCAGCACTGTTCATCAGCTTTTTTCTTTCTGCTTCGTCCTTACGCTTGCCTTCTTCTATTTCGATAATGCTGACACCTGGATGCTTAAGAAGCTTTGCTTTGAGCTGAAGTCCCGTTGTGCCTGCCTGTCCGTCAATAAAAACCTTAATCATAAAACTGCCACCTAAAAAAATAATAACAGAGTAGATTATACATTATTTTGAATAAAAGTCAATAGATAATACTTATTTTTTGCATAATTTTGTGTATTTTTCTGTTTTATGTGGATAAATATGCAAAATTCAGTGTATATACAACAAAAATTGCATATACACTGAATCAAAATCATTATTTTACAAGAACTCTCCAGCCGTAGGGATCCTCTCTCTTGCCCCACTGAATGCCTGTAAGCTCATCGTAAAGCTTCTGAGTAAGCTCACCGATGCCGCCGTCACCGATTGTCATAACATCGTCCATGTAACGAAGCTTGCCGACAGGTGAAACAACTGCTGCTGTACCTGTACCCCAGACCTCTTCAAGGGTGCCGTTCTTTGCAGCTTCAACAAGCTCGTCAACAGAAATTCTTCTTTCTTCAACCTCGTAGCCCCAAGCCTTACATACATTGATAATGGAGTTACGCGTGATACCGGGAAGGATGCTGCCGTTAAGAGCAGGTGTGATTACCTTGCCGTCTATTTTGAACATAATGTTCATTGCGCCGACTTCTTCGATGTACTTTCTTTCAACACCGTCAAGCCAGAGAACCTGTGAGTAACCTTCATCGTGAGCCTTGACCTGAGCAATAAGAGATGCAGCGTAGTTACCGCCGGTCTTTGCAAAGCCCATACCGCCCTTTACTGCTCTTACGTAGTCATCTTCAATCCAGATGCCGACGGGGGCAAGACCGCTTTCATAGTAAGCGCCTGAGGGTGAAAGAATTACCATAAACAGATAAGTCTTTGAAGGAGCAACGCCGAGGAATTCATCAGTTGCAATTACGAAGGGACGAATGTAAAGAGATGTGCCTTCGTCAGAGGGAACCCAGTCTCTGTCTACATCAACGAGCGCCTTGATTGCGTCAACAAAAATATCTTCGGGAATTTCGGGGATGCAGAGTCTTTCGTTTGAAGCGTTAGCTCTCTTAGCGTTCATATCGGGGCGGAAAAGATAGATAGAATCGTCTGCGCCACGATAAGCCTTAAGGCCTTCAAACATTTCCTGGCCGTAATGGAAAACCATTGCTGAGGGAGCAAGTGAAATGTTTGCATAGGGCTCGATTCTTGCATCATGCCAGCCCTTACCTTCTGTGTAATTCATTACGAACATATGGTCAGTGAAAATGTGACCGAAGCCAAGCTTTTCGCCCTTCTGGGGCTTTGCCTTGGGAGAAGTTGTTTTTGTAATCTTGATATCCATTTTTAACACCTCTTATTCAAAATCGTAACCGGATCTGATTGCCTTAAGGTTTACATCGATGAGATTTGCCTTTTTGGGAGGAACAACCTTTGAAACAGCTGTTTCAACACCGTCAAAGCCGATGTAATCGACAGCTTTCATAAGCTTGCCCATAAGAATCATATTTGCAAGAGTTGCAAAGCCTTCATCCTTTGCCATTTTTGTTGCGGGAACATAGTAAACAGTCACATCGTCACGCTGAACCTTTTCAGCGATAAGGCTTGAGTCAACGATGATAATGCCGCCTGATACAACCTCGTTCTCGTACTTTTTAAGAGAAGGAAGGTTCATTGCAACAAGAACATCGGGATTTGAAATGATTGGTGAACCAACGGGTTCATCGCTGATGATGACACTGCAGTTTGCTGTACCGCCGCGCATTTCGGGGCCGTAGGAGGGAAGCCAGGAAACCTGCTTTTCAGCGATAAGGCCTTTATAAGCAAGAAGCTTACCTGCGAAAAGAACACCCTGACCGCCGAAGCCTGCAATTAAAATCTGTTTTGTGCTCATTTTATGCCTCCTCCTTGTCTTCTGCGTCTCTGTCCTTATAAACACCGAGAGGATAATAAGGAATCATTTTCTCCTCAACCCACTTGAGTGCATCAACGGGAGTCATACCCCAGTTTGTCGGACAGGTTGAAACGACCTCGATAAGAGAGAAGCCTTTATTGTCAAGCTGATTCTGGAAAGCCTTTTTGATAGCCTTCTTTGCATTTCTGACATTCTTTACATTGTTGACAGCAACTCTTTCGATGTAACCTGCGCCGTCAAGCTGTGAAAGCATTTCTGAAACCTTTACGGGGAAGCCGCAGTGGCTTGTATCTCTTCCGTAAGGTGAGGTCTGCGTAACCTGACCGGGAAGTGATGTGGGAGCCATCTGACCGCCGGTCATACCGTAAATTGCATTGTTAACGAAAATTACAGTTATGTTCTCATTTCTTGCTGCGGCGTGAACTGTTTCAGCCATACCGATTGAAGCAAGATCACCGTCTCCCTGATAAGTAAATACAACATGCTTTTCGGGATCGGAGCGCTTGAGACCGGTTGCTACTGCGGGAGCTCTGCCGTGAGCAGCCTCTACCATATCGCAGGCAAAATAGTTATAAGCAAGAACACTGCAGCCAACAGGAGCAACACCGATTGCTCTACCCTCAATGCCGAGCTCGTCAATTGCTTCAGCAACAAGACGGTGAATTATACCGTGAGTACAGCCGGGACAGTAATGTAAGGGTACATCACAAAGTGATTTGGGTTTATCGAAAACTACCATTATTCATTACCTCCTTTGTCTGCTTCAATAATCTTTTCGAGCACCTGCTCGGGTGAAGGGATCATACCGCCTACTCTGTTGCAGAGTGTTACGGGCTTCTTGCATTTTGTTGCAAGCTTAACATCCTCAATCATCTGTCCCATAGACATTTCGACTGAGATGAAAGCCTTTACCTTGTCAGCTGCCTTTTCAAAAACTGCTGAAGGGAAGGGCCAGAGAGTGATGGGACGGATAAGACCGGCCTTGATGCCCTTTGCACGTGCCATTGCAATTGCATTTTTTGCAATTCTTGCGGTAATACCAAAGGCACAGATGCAGATTTCAGCATCATCCATCATATATTCTTCGTACATTGCTTCGTTTTCTTCGATAACCTTATATTTCTTGAATCTTTCGAAGTTGAGTCTTTCAAGCTCTTCGGGGTCAAGTGAAAGTGAATTGATAAGATTCTTCTTTCTCTTCATTTCTGTACCCGTAACTGCCCATGATTTGTCATATTCAGTTACAACAGCCTCTTCAAGAGAAACGGGCTCCATCATCTGACCGAGTGTACCGTCAGCAAGAATCATTGATGTCATTCTGTATTTGTCGGCAAGGTCAAATCCCTTTACTGTAAGGCTCGCCATTTCCTGAACCGATGAAGGAGCAAGAACTATCATTCTGTAGTCACCGTGACCGCAACCCTTTGTTGCCTGGAAATAATCTGACTGGGATGGCTGGATACCGCCGAGACCGGGACCGCCGCGCTGAACGTTTACAACAAGGCAGGGAAGATCGCTGCCTGCCATATATGAAAGTCCTTCAGCCTTAAGGGAAATTCCGGGGCTTGAGGATGATGTCATAACACGCTTACCGGTTCCGGCTACGCCGTAAACCATATTGATGGCTGCAACTTCACTTTCTGCCTGAAGGAAGCAACCGCCGATTTTAGGCATTTTCTTTGCCATATAAGCCGCAATTTCTGTCTGCGGTGTGATGGGGTAACCGAAGTAATGACGGCAGCCTGCAAGAATAGCGGCTTCCGCAATAGCTTCATTACCCTTCATGAGTACTTTTTCTGCCATTTTTTTACCCTCACTTTTCAACCTTGATTATACAGTCCGGACACATGGTTGCACAGAATGCGCAACCGATGCATTTGCTTTCGTCAGTCATTTCTGCAGGCGAATGTCCCTTGGCATTGATTTTGTCCTTGGCGATGATAAGAATCTGCTTCGGACAGGCCTGAACACAAAGTCCACAGCCCTTGCATGAGTCTGTTCTGAATGTTACCTTTGCCATAAAGCTCCTCCGTTTTTAAAAGATTTTATTTTGCAAAGCAAGGCAAAATAAATTTTTTGTCTTGTTGTTTAACTGATTGAATACGTTTTCATTTACGCTTGTCATTTTAACGGGCAAGCCGCTTAAAGCTGAGAGCTTTTCGGTTTCCCCTTCCGTTGCAATGACATCCCCGGCAGTAGTAAGCTCACCGAGATTTGAATTGTTGACAATTGAAGTAAACTTAAGCTTTGAAGCCTCTTCAATTTCCTTCATTATTTCGTAGGCCTCCTCAGCCGTACGCGAAAGAGGTCTGTAAAAATTGACTACAAACACCATATCGTAATTGTTCTCTTCAAGTATCATCGGAGCAAATCTGCCAAGAGCAATTGCACCTGCATCATCGCCGCCGATGTCCATAACGGCATACTTGCTTTTATCGTGAACAATACGGTACATCTCCTGAGGAATTGAAGGAATGTCGAGATTTGAATTTGCAAACCTTGAGCTTATCAGCTCAATTCCCGCGGCAGTAAGTTCATCCTCGCTGTCCTTTGTGCGAAAATAAGGATTGACTATATCAAGATCGGCAATAATTACATCCATGCCCTTATTTTTCATCATAATTGCATAGTTGACGGCAATGTTGGTTTTTCCGCTGCCGTAATGACCTGCAAAAAGGGTAATACGCTTCACTTGAAAAAATCCTCCTTCAGATTTGCAAGATTAGAACATTATAAAACAAAACTTCAGCTTTTGCAACAATTAACAAAATATTTTTGTAAAATTTTAAAGTTTGTTTCTCTGAATTTTACCGCTGATGGTTTTGGGAAGCTCATCTCTGAACACAACGATTCTCGGATACTTATAAGGAGCGGTATTTTTCTTTACATAGTTCTGGATTTCCTTTTTGAGCTCTTCTGTAGGCTCGGTGCCCTTTGTTAGCACGATGCTTGCCTTTACAACCTGACCTCTGATTTCATCGGGAGCAGCAGAAACACCGCATTCGAGAACATAAGGAAGCTCCATAATTACATTTTCAATTTCAAAGGGTCCGATACGGTAGCCTGATGACTTGATAACGTCATCGATACGGCTTACATACCAGAAGTAACCGTCCTCATCGCACCAGGCGGTGTCACCGGTGTGATACATACCGTCATACCATACTTCCTCAGTCTTTTCGGCATCTCTGTAGTAGCCCTTGAACAGACCGCAGGGAACATGTTCGTTTGTTCTTACACAGATTTCACCTGTTTCACCTACGGGACAGGGATTTCTGTCGGGATCAACAATTACAATGTCATAACCGGGAACAGGCTTGCCCATTGCGCCGACCTTATTCTTTGTACCTACAAGATTTGCAATTGTAAGGGTTGTTTCTGTCTGACCGAAGCCCTCCATAATTGAAAGACCCGTTGCCTTTTCAAACTGGAAGTAAACCTCGGGGTTGAGAGCCTCACCTGCAGTTGTGGCGTATCTGATTGATGAAAGATCAAACCTTGAAAGGTCTTCCTTGATGAGCATTCTGTACATTGTGGGAGGTGCACAGAAGGTTGTAACATTGTACTTTGCAAACATCGGAAGAATGTCGGATGCATCAAAGCGGTCAAAGTCATAAGCAAATACTGCAGCTTCACACATCCACTGACCGTAGAACTTACCCCAAAGTGCCTTACCCCAGCCGGTATCGGAAATTGTGAGATGGAGGTCACTGGGCTCGATTGAGTGCCAGTACTTCGCAGTTACGAAGTGACCGAGAGCGTACTTGTAGGAATGTGCTGCAATTTTTGGGTAACCGGTTGTTCCGGAGGTGAAGAACATAAGCATTACATCATCGCCGCAGGCTGTGTCGGCTTCTCTTTCGAATATGCTTCTGAAAAGCTTATATTCGGTATCGAAGTTATGCCAGCCTTCCTTTTCACCGTTGACCATAATCTTGAGTGCAAGCTCACCGTAGGTTTCTGCGGCCTTGTCAACATGATCGGAGGTATTTCCGTCAGCAGTGCAAAGGATTGCCTTTACACCGGCAGCCTTGAAGCGGTAATCAAAATCGTGCTCAACGAGCTGATTTGTGGCAGGAATCATTATAGCACCGAGCTTATGAAGTGCAAGAGCACAGATCCAGAACTGATAGTGACGCTTCAGTACAAGCATTACTCTGTCGCCCTTTGTGATACCGAGGCTTCTGAAGTAGTTAGCCGCACGGGCTGATTCCTTCTTGATGTCGTTATAGGTAAAGCGTCTTTCTGTCTTGTCGTTAGAAATGTGAAGAAGAGCAAGCTTGTCGGGATACTTGTCAGCAACAGCATCGACAACATCAAATGCAAAGTTGAAGCGATCTTCATTTTTGAAGCTGATAGACTGAAGCACGCCGTTTTCATCTTCAACTGTATTGATAAAGTCTTTTACAACAAGGTCATACTGTGATTTGACTGCAGAATGGAAAGCCTTTTCAATTGCACCGTCACCGGTATCATCACCTGCAACGACAACTGCAAGGAAAACGCATTCCTCACCGTCAACGGCAATCATACCGTGGGGCATTGAGCTTCTGTAATAAATGCTGTCTCCCTCGGAAAGAATTTCCGTGTTGTCTCCGACCCTTACCTTAAGCTTACCTGAAAGAACAAGGTCGAATTCGTGACCGCTGTGAGTTGTTGTTTCAATCGGCTTATCCTGAAGCTCGGGCTTGTATTCGTATTTTGCGAGATAGGGCTCTGCAAGCTTATTGCGGAAAAGAGGAGCAAGATTGTTAATTTCTATGCCTTCTTTTTTGGAGGTAATTTTGCCTTCGCCTTTTCTTGTGACTGCATAGGAGGAAAGCTTTGCACTCTTTCCTTCAAGAAGGTCCGTCATTTCAATTGAAAATGCCTTGGCACACTTATGAATAAAAGTAAACGGGAAATCAGCTTCACCCTTTTCGAACTGAAGGTATTCCTCAAGGGTAAGGTCCGTCTTTTCAGCCATTTCTGCCTCAGAATAGCCTGCTACTTCACGCATTTCCTTAATTCTTTCGGCAACTTCCTTAAGTCTCTTGTTCAAATTTTCCATATTTACCAACCTTTCTGTTCAATATCGGAATAATAAAAAAACCCGTCTCAAAGAAAAACTTTGAGACGAGATACTTTCAAGTAACCCGCGGTACCACTCAAATTGCGATTATAAACCGCCACCTCAAGCTCCAACAAGCTCTATGCATTAACGCAGCAATCACGAAAGGTGTCTACTGCTCCTTTGAGGAGGTTCGGACCTTCAGCTCGGAAGTGATGGGATCTGTTACTTCATTTACTGACTTGCAGCACCGTCAGCTCTCTGTGAAACTCTGTAACATCCGTCTTCGTCTCAGCTTTTTTATTTGATTTGTGAGAGATTATATCACTTTAAAACCGCAAAGTCAATATGTTTCAAAATATTTTTTTATTATTTTTTGAATTTTTAAAGATTAAAAAGCATCTGAGCGTTTTTATAAAAAATCTTTTCGAGGCTTTCCTCATCCTTTACGCTATTACGTATAACCTCAATTTCGCCTGCAACATCACCCAAGGGATAATCAGTTCCGAAAAGAACCTTGTCGGGCGTGTATTTTTCGATAAGCTCACTAAACTTTTCCGGAGAAATGTCGCAAAGGCAGGATGAAGTGTCAACATAAAAATTCGGGTATCCCGAAAGCTTTCCGACTGCCTCGTCCCAGACAGACCAGCCGCCAAGATGGGCACCGATGAATGTACAACCCGGAAACTCATCGAGAATTCTCTTCATTCTGTCGGGATTTGAAAAGTCGTAGCGGTAATCTCCCGTATGAAGAAGCACCGGAAGCTTACCCTCACAAAGACGGTAAATCCTTTTCATCCGTTCATCGTCAATAGCAATTTTCTGAATGTCGGGATGAAGCTTTACTCCTCTTAAACCAAGAGAGCAAAGCTCATCGAAATCAGATTGCAAGGCTTCGGAATCCGGGTGAAGAGCACCTAAGCCCGTGAACACTCCCCCGCTTTTTTCAACACACACAGCGATGAAATTGTTGATGGAGTGCACCTGATGAGGTGTTGTTGCAACGGAGAAAACGATGAATCCCTCTACTCCGGAAGCCTCACCGTTTTTACGCATTGTTTCAATTCTTCCGTCAGCGCCTTTATAACGGTTATCATAAAAGCTCTCTATTGCCTCAACGGCCTTGCTTACTATCCCGTCGGGATAAATATGGCAATGGCAGTCGATTATACTGTATTCTTTCATTGGGATTACGCCTTTCAAAAAGCCCGTATTATTTTTTTAAGCCTAATTTTTCAGCAGATATATCACGCATTTTGTACTTAAGGATTTTACCTGCAGCATTCATCGGAAATTCATCAACAAACATAAAGTATCTGGGAACCTTGTGTCTTGCAATTGATGCGTTTCCGAATTCCTTCATTTCATTTTCGTCAGCGGCTTCACCCTTGTGAAGGATAATCCATGCACAGCATTCCTCACCGTATCTCTCGTCGGGAACACCTACGACCTGAACATCACGAACCTTGGGATTTGTCAGATAGAATTCCTCAATTTCACGGGGATAAAGGTTTTCACCGCCGCGGATGATCATATCCTTAAGTCTGCCCGTAACCTTATAATAGCCGTCAGGAGTTCTCATACAGATGTCACCCGAATGAAGCCAGCCTTCGGCATCAATTGCCTGTGCAGTAGCTTCAGGCATTTTGTAGTAGCCCTTCATAATGTTAAAGCCTCGTGCTACAAATTCGCCGCTTTCACCGTCGGGAAGCTCGTCACCCGTTTCGGGGTCAATGATCTTGCACTCAACGCCCGGGAAGGCACTGCCGACAGTTTCAACACGGTGATCAAGGTCCTCGTTGACCTCACCCATTGTACAGCCGGGAGAAGCCTCTGTCTGTCCGTAAACCGAAATAATCTCACGCATATTCATTTCAACGGAAGCACGGCGCATCAGATCAGCAGGACAGTTTGCACCTGCCATAATACCCGTTCTCATATAAGAAAAATCGGTTTTTGCAAAATCGGGATGATTGAACATTGCGATAAACATTGTGGGAACACCGTTAAAGCAAGTAATTCTTTCATCGTTTACGCAGGCAAGAGATGACTTGGGTGAGAAATACGGAATGGGACAAAGTGTACCGCCGTGAGTCATCATTGAGGTCATTGAAAGCACCATGCCGAAGCAATGGAACATCGGAACCTGAATCATCATACGGTCAGCTGTGGAAAGATCCATTCTGTCGCCAATGGTTTTGCCGTTGTTGACAATGTTACGATGAGTAAGCATAACGCCCTTGGGAAAGCCCGTTGTACCTGAAGTATACTGCATATTACATACATCGTCAGGCTTTACAAGAGATGCACGTCTGCGAACTTCTTCGCGGGGAACAAGAGAGGAACGTGAGAGCATCTGCTCCCAGGTGAGACATCCGTCCATTGAGAAGCCCACGGTAACAACATTGCGAAGGAAAGGAAGGTTCCTTGAATAAAGCGGTGAGCCGGGAATCAGACTTTTAAGCTCGGGACAAAGCTCTTCAATGATTTCCTTATAGTTAATATCCTTACAGTCTTCAATCATAACAAGAGTATGAGTATCGGACTGCCTTAAAAGATATTCAATTTCGTGGATTTTGTAGGCCGTGTTAACGGTAACAAGAACTGCACCGATTTTTGTCGTTGCCCAGAAGGTAATGAACCACTGAGGAACATTAGTTGCCCACACGGCAACATGGTCGCCTGCTTTTACACCGAGTGAAATGAGAGCCGCGGCACATTCATCAACATCACGGCGGAACTGCTCATAAGTTCTTGTATAATCAAGTGTGGGATACTTGAATGCATACTGGTCGGGATAGGTTTCAGCCATAGTGTCGAGAACATCAGAGAAGGTTACATCAATGACATCGTACTTTTTCCAGACAAAAGTTCCTGTCTTGTCGCGGTTATAATAAGCACGGTCAAAGGATTTTTCCTCACGGTTAAGGGCTGAAATGTAATTTGTGAAATGAGTAAGAACAATGTCAGCATCGCTGATTTCCTCGTTCCATGCCGCACAGATAAAGCCCTCATAATTAAGTGAGGAAAGTGCCCCAAGAAGCTTTTCCACCTCAAGGTCACCCTCACCGATAAGAACGGTCTTTCCGTCCTTCATATCACCGAGGCGTACATATTTGATATATGCACCGAGATTTTTTATTGTGGTTTCTGCAGTTTCACCTGCATAAAAATATGTTCCTCTTACATTCCAGGATGCGCCCACTGCCGAAGATGCAAAATGATTGACAATACCGATTACATTTTCGGTTCTTGCAAGGTAACCTACAGTTTCAAACAAAATGTTTACATCAACTGTTTCAGCGTAGCCTATTGCATCAACGAGCTTTTCATCAAGCAAATCAAAATCCGTTTTCTCTTCAATGCGTACAATGACATTCTCAACACCTGAGGTCGCCGCCATAGACACATATTTACGGATAAGATCGGCAGTTGTTTCCTCGTTTTCAACGGGTTCGGGCATACGAAGAGCTGAAACGAAAAGATTTCTGTTTATAAGCTTTCTTTTTGCATCTGCCACACGGTCACGCCTGAGAATGCTGTCGTGATGTCCGTTTCTTTCTTTTATCGCATCATAAATTTCAAAGCCGACAAAGCCGTAATCATAAGCATAACGGCATATATCAAGAAATGAGGCACGGCTCACATTCTTTGTTGAAAAAACAATTTTCATATTATGCCTCCTCGAACACAATTTTGTTAAGAGCATTGATATAAGCTCTGATGCTTGCGGAAACAATGTCGGTTGAGGTACCGTTACCGGAATAAAGCTTGCCGTTATTGCGAAGCTTTACAAGAGCAGAGCCGAGAGCCTCTTTACCCTCTGTTACAGCCTGAACCTGGAAATCATCAAGCTCATAATGGTGGCCTATGCATTGTTCAATTGCACGGAAGGCGGAGTCAATCGGACCGTCACCGTTACTTACCCCACGTATGATTTCACTGTTACACTTAAGGGTTACCTGTGACATTGAGCCGGAAATATTACTGCTTGTTGTTGTATAAGTTTCGAAGTGATAGGTTGAAGGAGCCTGCATAGCAAAGCTTGCAATAAGAGCCTCGAATTCCTTTGAGCCTACTGTGCCCTTTCTGTCGCAAACACGCTTAAGAGCCTTATATACACTGCCGATATCCGAATCGGAAAGCTCATAACCGAGAAGCGCTGCCGCCTGAGCGACCTGAGCAAGAGAAGAATCAGAATCAAGAAGAAGATTCTTTTCGCTGCTCACTTCATCGTCAATTTCATAGGCTTCGTTGTTTATGTCTGAAATTATGTCGTCGATATTGGCGTGAATTTTGGTGCTGTCAAGATTAATTTCAGCCTTGATCTGTGTAGCACAGGCTCTCATTGCATCGGAGATTTCACCTGCAAGAAGCACATCCTTACCGACCATTGCACACTTGAGTCCGTCAGCACCCTTTGAAATTGAAGAGAAAGCAGATGCAACAGCCATACTGATTCGGTCTGACACCTGAACAAAAACGGGAACACAGATGCTCTCCTTAAGTCGGGCAACAAGACCTGCAATTTCATCAGGTGTTGAGGCACCTGCATTGTCACTGATTGTAATTATGTTTGCACCGTTTTTCACAGCCTCGCAAGCTGCACAAACGAGGAAATCAACATCGGCTCTTGTAGCATCGAGAACTGAAAATTCAACATTGTCGCAAAGTTCCTTTGCGGCCTTTGTAAGCTCAATTATTTTATCAAGCATTTTTTCCTGCTTGAGATGATATGTGTACTCCATCTGAATTGTGGATACCGGTACTTCAACCTGAAGGCAGGGATTTTTCGCATCCTTGATGCATTCCCAGGCAATTGCTACATCTTCTTTGCTGAAGCCAACGGGAATTACAAGAGAAGCATTCTTAACATTCTTTGCGATTGTTTTATAAATAATGGAATCCTCACGGGGAGACTTGACTGCAGGTAACTCAATTGCATCGGCACCGATTGCATCAGCGCAGCTTGCGATTGCAGCCTTTTCGCGAAAAAGCAAGGATACTGCTCTGTCCTCTGAAAGCTTCTTGAGTGTAATGTCTGCGATAGATATTTTTTTCATATCATTCTGCTCCTTTAATAAAAGATTTTCATATCAGTAAAAAAACGTCCTTGAAACTACAATGTAATTTCAAGGACGAATAAATTCCGCGGTACCACCTTGTTTACTGCTTTTATGCAGTCACTTTTCAAAACTCTGACAAGCCTTTAGCCATGATAACGGGGCATCCGTGATTGCCTACACAGCCCTTGCCTTCAGCAATCCTGCTCAGAAATGAGACTGATAAGTCATTGTGTGTCGGTTTGCACCAGCCACCGACTCTCTTAAAGCACGACAGACAAATCATAATTTCGTCAACGCATTTACTAATATTGTGATGTATTTTATCACTGTATCGCTTTTTTGTCAAGAGTATTTTTAAAAAAAGTTTAATACTTTAAAGCGTATTTTATTGATCAGTTATTTTGTGCCGAAAATTCTGTCACCTGCATCACCGAGACCGGGAACGATGTAACCTACTTCATTGAGCTTTTCATCAAGTGCAGCACAATAAACATGAACATCGGGGTGAGCCTTTGAGAAGGCCTCGATTCCTTCGGGAGCTGCAATAATACCCATAAAGCGGATTGAACGGGGATTACGGAGCTTGATCTGTGAAACGGCGTCAATTGCCGAGCCGCCGGTTGCAAGCATGGGGTCAACAACGATTACATCTCTTTCAGCAATATCCTTAGGGAGCTTGCAGTAGTATTCAACGGGCTTGAGTGTTTCTTCGTCTCTGTAAAGACCGATGTGACCGATTCTTGCAGAAGGAATAAGTGAGCTGATTGCTTCAACCATACCGAGACCTGCACGAAGAATCGGAACAATTGCAAGCTTTTTACCTGAAATGTGCTTTGCAGTCATTTTGCAGATAGGTGTTTCGATTTCAACATCCTCAAGAGGAAGATCTCTTGTTGCTTCGTAGCACATAAGCATTGAGATTTCGTGAATAAGAGCTCTGAAATCCTTTGATGATGTGTTCTTATCACGAAGGATTGAAAGCTTGTGCTGAATAAGAGGATGATCAAAGATTGTTACGTTTTCTGACATAATTAAACTCTCCTTTGTTTTGGTTTTCATCAAGTATTATTATACACCTTGTGCAAAATAAATCAAGGGGATTTTTATTTTTCACACTGACGGGAATCCCTTTTCGTCGAACTTAACATAACGGATCCTTGCGTGACGGCAAGGGTCATAAAGAGATTCATCGTCATAGGTGCCGCATTCCTTCGTAAGATGACTTTCGGGTCTTGCGTGATAGACAAGAAGCAGACTCCCCTCTTCGTCATAAACAAAGCTGTTATGTCCGGGACCGACCTCACCGATAAGATCCTTTGTTGAAAGGACAGGTGATGTTGTTTTGTGCCACGAATCTGCTTTCATTAAATCAGCTCCATTATCTGCCCAAAGATAGCCCATACAGTACTCCGCACCGGTGCCCGAAGCAGAAAAGAAGATGAAAATTTTATCCTCGCTTTTGAGTACACTCGCACCCTCATTGACGCGAAAGCGTACCTTTTCCCAATCGTATTCGGGTTTACTTAAAAGTATCGGCATTGAAGTGAGCTTCCAGGGACAGTCGGGATTGATTTCCGCCATAAAAAGTGATGAATCACCGATAATCTCCGCCCAGATAAGATAGTGCTTTCCCTTATGCTCAAAGTAGGTCATATCGAGAGAAAAGCTGTTAAAGGAAACTTCATCTCCGGCAAGCGACTGAACCTTACCTCTTTCTGTCCAGCTGTCATTTATCGGATCATTTCCGTCGCAGGAGAGCACATAAGGACGGATGTTCCATTTGTTGTCGCTGTCACCTGCGGCAAAGAAAATGTACCACCTGCCGCCGATTTCGTGAATTTCAGGTGCCCAGATATGCTTTGCCATAATACCCTCTTCATGAGCCTTCCAGACGGTTTTTTCTTCGGCTTCTCTCAAGCCATCTACTGTTTCGCTTCTTCGCAAAATCACTCTGTCATAGCCGTGAAATTCATCGTGCAATGCAGGGTAAGATGCCGTGAAATAATAAAATCCGTCACTGCTTTTTATTATGTACGGGTCAGCTCTTTCTGTTATGAACGGATTGGGATAAATCTTCATTTTGCTTCTCCTTTTAAAAATAGCCGACAAAAATCTGTCGGCTATAGAGTATTATTCAATTACGAACTTTACAAAAACCTTCTTGCCCTTCTTAACGATAACATGGCCCTTCTCGAAAGCAGCCTTGTCAACCTTGTCAAAAGCAGTCTTTGCCTTTTCGTCATCAACGGTAACGCCGCCCTGTTCGATAAGGCGTCTGCCTTCACCGCGTGACTTGATGATTTCAGCCTTGAGCATCATATCGATAAGACCGATTGCACTGTCTGTGAAATCAGCATCTGAAAGAACGGTTGTAGGCATATTATCTGTGTTGCCTGCGCCTGAGAAAAGAGCTCTTGCACCTTCCTGAGCCTTATTTGCCTCTTCTTCACCGTGGACAAGCTTTGTAAGCTCAAAAGCAAGGATTTCCTTTGCCTTGTTAAGCTCACTGCCCTGCCAGGAATCCATCTTCTCAATTTCCTCAAGAGGAAGGAAGGTAAGCATTCTGATGCACTTGAGAACATCGGCATCGTCAACGTTTCTCCAGTACTGATAGAAATCGAAGGGACTTGTCTTGTTGGGATCAAGCCATACTGCGTCTGACTGTGTTTTTCCCATCTTCTTGCCTTCGGAGTTGAGAAGGAGTGTAATTGTCATCGCTGCGGCATCCTCACCGAGCTTTCTTCTGATAAGCTCCGTACCGCCGAGCATATTACTCCACTGGTCGTCACCGCCGAACTGAAGGTTACAGCCGTACTTCTGATAGAGAACATAGAAGTCGTAGCTCTGCATAATCATATAGTTGAACTCAAGGAAGGAAAGTCCCTTTTCCATTCTCTGCTTGTAGCATTCAGCTGAAAGCATTCTGTTAACGCTGAAGCAGGCACCGACCTCACGAAGCACATCAATGTAATTGAGCTTGAGAAGCCAGTCAGCATTGTTTACCATAATTGCCTTGCCTTCGGAGAAGTCGATGAATCTGCTCATCTGCTTTTTGAAGCACTCGCAGTTGTGCTGAATGGTTTCAGTTGTCATCATCTGGCGCATATCGCTTCTGCCTGAGGGGTCGCCGATCATAGCAGTACCGCCGCCGATAAGAGCAACGGGCTTATTGCCTGCCATCTGGAGTCTCTTCATAAGGCAAAGAGCCATAAAGTGACCTACGTGAAGTGAATCGGCTGTGGGGTCAAAGCCGATGTAAAATACTGCCTTACCGTTATTGATAAGGTCTCTTATTCTCTCTTCGTCTGTTACCTGTGCAATAAGTCCTCTTGCAACAAGCTCTTCATATATCTGCATGTTTTTCATTTCCTTTCAATTTTTCATTATATAATACATTTTAATTTATGTTCTGTCAAGGCGTATTTGCAAAATCAATAAGCTCGCAGGCTGACATTACCGTTGATTTCGTGATAACATCTCCGCCGATTATACGTGCAATTTCGTAAATCCGATCATCATCAATAAGCTTTCGTACCTTTGTATAGGTCTTACCGTCATCGGAAAGCTTTTCAATGAAAAGATGATTATCCGAGGCAGCTGCAATCTGTGCAAGATGGGTTACGCACACCGTCTGCCTTTTTTCGGAAACTCTTTTAAGCTTATATGCTATTTTGTGTGCTGCCCTGCCGCTGACTCCTGTATCAATCTCATCAAAAATCATAGTGTCCGCCGTTTCGAGCTCAGAAAGCACACACTTTATTGCAAGCATTATTCTCGAAAGCTCACCGCCCGAAGCAATTTTCGAAAGCGGCTTCGGCTCCTGCCCCTTATTGGCGCTTATGAGAAATTCGACATCGTCAATTCCCTTTGAGGTTGCCGCAGTCTGTGTGAAATCGACCTTAAAAAGGGCTGACGGCATATCAAGATAATTAAGCTCTGCCATCACGGCATTTTCAAAATCAAGTGCCGCACTCTTTCTTCTTTCGGATACCTCTTCGGCAAGGTCAAAAAGCTTTTCACTAAGCTCATAAATTTCGTCCTCGAGCTCTGCCTTCTTTTCATCGCTTGACTCAATAAGCTCAAATTCTGCTTTATACTTTTCGAGATTCGAAAGAATCTCCTCTTCGGTATCACCGTACTTCTTTGAGATACGGTAAAGAATGTCGAGCCTTTCTTCAATGTAATTCACATCGAGCTCCTCATCCTCAAGTGATGAAAGCTCACTGTTTACAAGGGAGGAACATTCGTCAAGAACATAAGTAAGCTTTTCGATGTCTTTTCTGTGCTCGGCAAACTCGCTGTTATACTCGCTTAGTTGATCAAGAAAAGCACCGAGGGCGTAAAGATTCTGCGAACAACCCGCAGAGGCTTCGTCACCGCTTAACACAGAAGAAGCACCGTAAAGTGCTTTGGCAAGCTTTTCTTTATTCTGAAGCTTCTTTTTATCCTCGAGAAGTCTTTCTTTTTCACCCGGAACAATGCTTGCAGCTTCAATTTCATTTATTCTGTATGCAAGGTACTCCCGTCTTTCCTCTTTATCGTTAAGACTTTTAAGAAAAGCGGAAAGCTCCTTTTTCTTTCTTACGACGGCAGAATAAACCTCTTTATATTCCGAGAGAACATCACTTATGTCTGCAAGGAAATCAATATATTCAATATGTGTTTCTTTCTGCAGTAAATGCTGACTGTCATGCTGACCGCAGATGGTTATAAGCTCCCTTCCGAGAGAACGGAGCATTGAAACCGTAACCGGCTGACCGTTGACACGGCAGCTGCTTCTTCCGTCAGCAGTGATTGTACGGGAAACAATAAGAGTGCCGTCACTTTCCTCTTCAATCTCAAGCTCTGAAAGCACCTTTTTTGCCACGGATGAAATTCCGTCAAAGCAGGCAGTGATTTTTGCAGTCGGAGCTCCGGTTCTCACAATTTCCTTTGATGTGCGCTCACCGAGAACAGCGTTGATTGCATCAATGACAATCGACTTACCTGCACCGGTTTCACCCGTCATTATGTTAAGTCCGCTTTCGAAGCTTATGTCAGCCTTTTCAATAACAGCAACATTTTCAATTTTCAGTTCGGATAACATAGCGCTGTAATTCCTTTGATATATACTTATTTTTTACCTGCAATTTTTTCAATGTAATCCCTGAAATCACAGGCACTCTGCTCATCACGGCAAAGAACAAAGATTGTGTCATCTCCTGCGAGGGTTCCCACAACCTTTTCAATCTCAAGACTGTCGATTGCGGCACAGGCTGCATTTGCCATACCGGCAAAGCACTTGACTACCGCCATGTTTCCCGCATAGTCAACAGACGTGACGGAATGAGAAAGAATTGAATAATACTTTCCCGAAAAATCCTCACTGTCTCTGTTGACATAAGAGTATTTGTACTGACCTGAGGACACCGGTGTTTTAATCAGCTTCAGGGACTTGATGTCTCTTGAAACTGTTGCCTGGGTTACCTTGTAGCCCATTTCGTTGAGCTTCTGCATTAGCTCCTCCTGAGTACCGATATCCTGCTGACTTATGAGTCCGAGTATCGCCTCGTGTCTGTTCTTTTTCATACTTTTCCTCCTTTTTCACGGATGTACCGTTCTATGAGCTTTTGCGAAAGTATATCTGTGAAGCTGTCGCCTTTTATCCTTATAATTTTGGCATATTTATTGCTGCGAGTAACCTCAAGCACGCTGTTTTCACTCATGGAAATCTCCCTTTCTCCGTCGCAGGAAAAAATAGGAAGACTGTTTTCGGGATTGTTTACCTTGAGCGTTAAAATACTGTCAGGCTTAAAAATCATTGAACGTGAAAACAGAGAATGATTACATATAGGCGTGAGAATCATGCTTTCAATCGCTGTGTCCACAACGGGGCCGCCAGCTGAAAGCGAGTAAGCCGTTGAGCCCGTGGGAGTTGCAATAATGAGTCCGTCTGCCTGATAGTCAAAGATAAGCTTGCCCTCACTTTTGACCTCAACATCGCAGAGTCTGAGGGAATTACCCCTTGCAACAACCACATCGTTAAGGCAGATATATTCCTTGAGAAGTTCACCGTTTTCAAAATGCTTTACGGAAAGCATCATTCTTGTATCGACAGTATAATCATTTTCCTTAAGTGCCTTGAGTAAATGAAGCTCTTCCTTTTCCAGACCTGCAAGAAAACCGAGATTGCCCGCATTTATTCCGAGAATGGGCTTATCAAAGGCCGCAGCACGGTGAGCCGAATGAATTATCGTTCCGTCACCGCCTATGGAAATAAGAAAATCCGAATGCTTAATGAATTCCGAGGACGGCATAAAAGTGACCGATAAATCATCATAAACCGTTCTGAATTCCGTAGGCATAACGATTTTTATTCCGAGTTTGTTCAGTTCGCTTATTACATCAAGTGTAACCTTGTGGGCATTTTCTCTTGTAAGGTTAACATAAAGTGCCGCCGTCATGATTTCTCACCGCCGTTCAGCTTTTCATGGGATTCAATAACAATCTGCTCGGGAGTTTTTGTGATTTCAGATTCGGGCTCATCGGTTTTTTCGATAAAGATAAGGTATTCTATATTGCCCTGAGGCCCTTTTATTGGTGAAAAATCGAGATTCAATACACTGAAGCCTTCTTCAAGAACGAAGCTGTAAATCATCTCAACGACCTCCCTGTGTACGCTGAGGTCTCTTACAACACCCTTTTTACCGATTTTATCCTTGCCTGCTTCAAACTGAGGCTTGATAAGGCAGACTGCCTTACCGCCGTTTTTAAGAAGCTGACGCATAACGGGAATGATAAGCTTAAGAGAAATAAAGGAAACATCAACACTTGCAAAATCAATTTCCTCGGGTATTTCCTCGTGAGTTACATAACGGAAATTGGTTCGCTCCATATTGACAACTCTTTCATCCTGACGAAGCTTCCAGGCAAGCTGACCGTATCCGACATCAATTGAGTAAACCTTTTTTGCGCCATTCTGAAGCATACAGTCGGTAAAGCCGCCCGTTGAAGCACCGATGTCCATACAGACTGAGCCTTCGAGATTCAGTCCGAACTCATCGACCGCTTTTTTTAGCTTGTAGCCTCCGCGGCTGACAAAGGGCATCTTTTCGCCGCGAAGCTCAATGCAGTCTTCAGGTTTTACTGATGCACCGGCTTTTGTCTCCTTGTTTCCGTTGATGTAAACAAGACCTGCCATTATGAGAGCTTTTCCTTTTTCACGGCTGTCAACGAAGCCTCTTTCAAAAAGAGCTACATCAAGCCTTATTTTTTCTTTCATTTATTTTCACCTGTAAATTCAAGCATTGCCTTACAGTCAAGTCCGTAAAGAGAAAGTAATTCACTTACACTCGCCTGCTCAACAAATTTATTTTCAATTGCTCTGATTCTGTATTTTCCGCCAAAGCCTCTTTCAAGAAGCATACTGCCGAGTCTTTCTCCGATTCCGCCGTTTCTCATACCCTCTTCAAAAAAGTAAACCCTTTTCTTATTCATAAGAAGGTCAAAAACGCCATCTGCAATCGGCTTTATCTGATTAAGAGAAACAAGAAAAGCGTCCCTGCCTTTTTCTTTGAGTTCGTCAACTGCATCGATTGCTTCTCCCGTGATTCTTCCGTAGGTGACGATTGCCGTGTCACTTTCACTGTTGCCGTAGGTTGAATATTCAATGCAATCATAGCGGAGCTTTTCAACATTCTCTTTAGGTGCTCCTCTCGGGTACCTTACAACTGCAGAATATTCGTCGGCATAAAGAGCGTTATTTATGTCTGCCTTGAGAGAACGGTAGCAGCAGGGAGAGTAAATTTTCAGTCCCGGCACTGTTCCGAGAAATGAAACATCAAAAATTCCGTGGTGTGTCTCTCCGTCTTCACCGACAAGACCAGCACGGTCAACGGCAAAAATCACCTTAAGCTTCTGCAGAGAGATGTCGTGAATAAGCTGGTCATAACAGCGCTGAAAGAAGGTTGAGTACACAGCATAAACGGGCTTGAATCCGTTTTTGGCAAGTCCCGAAGCAAAGGTAACTGCGTGCTCCTCTGCAATTCCGACATCAAAGAAACGCTCGGGATAGCTTTCGCTGAAGCATTTAAGTCCCGTGCCGAGTCCCATTGCTGCAGTAATTGCACATATACTGTCGTCACCTGCGGCCTTTTCACAAAGAAGCTCACCGAATTTATCCGAAAAGCTTACGGCTGAGGATTTGGGCTCACCGGTTTCAACATCAAAGTTTGAAATGCCGTGGAAAATGCTCGGATCCTTTTCGGCGTATTCGTAGCCCTTGCCCTTTACCGTAAGAACGTGAAGCACAACGGGACAGTTGATGCTTTTTGCCGTTTCAAGGGCATCACAGAGATTTTCTATACTGTGCCCGTCAACAGGTCCCATATATCTGTAGCCGAGATCTTCAAAAAATGTGCTCTGTGCGTAGAGCTTATTCTTTATATCTGTTTTTATGTCATAAAGCTTTTTTGCAACAGCTTTTCCCATAGGGATACGGTAAAGTAATTTCTCCGTACCCGCCTTGAAGGAATAATACTCGGGCTTTGAACGGATAACGGCAAGATACTTTGCAAAGGCTCCGACATTTTCGGAAATTGACATTTTATTGTCGTTGAGGATAATAATGTGCTTTGCCTTGGTTCTTCCGCCGTTATTTAGTGCCTCATAAACCATACCGCCGGTGAATGAGCCGTCACCGATAACGGAAATCACATGGCTTTCATCACCTGCAAGTCCCTTTGCCTGAGCAAGGCCGAGACCTGCTGAAACAGAGGTGCCGCTGTGTCCCGAATAGAAAATATCGTGTTCACTTTCACCGGGGCGGCAGAAGCCTGAAATTCCGTCCTTCTTGCGAAGGGTTGAAAAGCTTTCATATCTTCCCGTAAGCAGCTTATGGGTATAGCACTGATGTCCCACATCAAAAACGAACTGATCCTCGGGAGAATTAAAAACCTTGTGCATTGCAAGCGTAAGCTCAACCACACCGAGATTCGGTGCAAGGTGGCCTCCGTTGAGAGACACGGTTTCTATAAGCTTATATCTTATCTCCTCGGCAAGTCTTTCGAGCTCACCGAAGCTCATTGACTTAATATCCGATGGAGATTTTATATCAGAAAGGAGTTTATAATTCATTTAAATCGTCCTTTTCAGTTTTTACGTTTTACAAGCATTTCGGCAATTTCCTTGAGAAAAGCGGCATCCTCACCGAAAATCTCAAGAGCATCGATTGCCTCTGCTGTAAGCTCGTCGGCATACTGACGGGATTTTTCAAGTCCGAGAAGTGAAACGTAGGTTGATTTGTCGCTTTCTCCGTCACTTCCTATGGGTTTGCCGAGCTCCTTCTCATCGCCGACAACATCAAGTATGTCGTCAACTATCTGGAAGGCGTGTCCGATTTTTTCACAGAAGATAACCGCTGCCGCAGTTTTTCTTTCATCGGCGCCCGCCGCAAGACAGCCAAGCTTCGCCGCACAGACAATAAGTGCACCTGTCTTAAGTCTGTCCATAACCTCAAGGGTTTCAATGCTTGCCTTTTTACCCTCGTTCTTAAGGTCAACGGTCTGACCGCCGATCATACCCTCGACACCTGCAAGATCGGACAAAACCGAAACCGCTTCGATTGCACAGGCGGGATTTTCCTTTGCAAGACTGCTCTGTGCAATTACGCCGAAGGCTCTTGTAAGAAGTCCGTCACCTGCAAGAAGTGCATATTCTTCGCCGTAACGGATGTGACAGGAGGGCTGACCCCTTCTCATATCATCGTTATCCATGCAGGGAAGATCATCGTGGATAAGTGAATAGGTGTGTATCATTTCAAGAGCCGCAGCAAAGGGAATTGCTTTTTCGACATCACCGCCGCAGACTCTGCAGAACTCAAGAAGCAACACGGGCCTGATTCTTTTTCCGCCGATACCGAGACTGTACTTCATTGCGTCGCCCACAACAGGCTCACCGTAGGTACAATCGGGAATAAAAGAATCAAGCTGTGAATTGATTATTGAGATGTATTCATTAAAGCTGTATGCCTTCTTCATTTTCATTTTCCTCGTCATCATACTGAGAGATTTCAGTTATTTTCTGCTTTGCATTTGAAAGAGCCTTGTTACAGAAGGTGATGATTCTCACACCCTCTTCATAAAGCTTCATTGACATTTCAAGATCATATTCTCCGTTTTCAAGCTCTTCGGCAATCTCCTTTAATCTTATCATTGCCGTATCAAGTGTATACATTTCCATTTTCTTAATATTTCCTTTCAGTTTGCGGCACAGATTTCCTCATACTCGATTTTATCGCATACGCACGAAAGTGTACCGTCGTGCATTACTACCGTTATGTTTTCGCCCTCACTGATTTTTCGGGCTGATTTTACAGGCTCAAGAACCTCATTTTTAACCATTGCATAGCCTCTGCCAAGCACCTTCAGAGGACTTGTTGCATCAAGCTGCATTGCATAATGAGAAAGAGCCGTTTCGTAAAATTCCACTCTTCTTTTCATAAGTCCCTGAATCTTTTCGGTTAAAACATCAAGGCACTGACCGTAAAGCTCCAGTGTTCTCACGGGACTTTTTGCGTAAATCGTTTTTTCAAAAGAATTTAATCTCAGAGAATAATTATCTATTGTTCTGAGCACCTTGTCGGTCATACTGTCAAGGGTTTTGTCTGCCGCGTAAAGCACTTCCTTATAGTCGGGAGCGACGATTTCAGCCGCCGCAGAGGGAGTCGGAGCTCTCATATCGGCAACAAAGTCACTTATTGTAAAATCAACCTCGTGACCTACTGCAGAAACGATGGGAATTTCACATTCATAAATTGCTCTTGCAACACCTTCATCGTTGAATGCCCACAAATCCTCAATTGAACCGCCGCCGCGTCCTAAAATAATCACGTCACAGCACTTGAGGCTGTCAAAGCGTTTTATGGCATCGATTATCTGTCCCGGTGCGCCGTCACCCTGGACAAGCACTCCTGCAAGAACGATTTCACCATAGGAATAACGCCTTGCAAGAACATTTTTAATATCTTCGATTGCGGCTCCCGTAGGCGATGTGATAACGCCTATTCTTTCGGGAAATTCGGGAAGGGGCTTTTTGTGCTCATCGGAGAAAAGTCCTTCCTTTGAAAGTCTCTCTTTAAGCTGTTCAAAGGCAATTGTAAGCTCACCGACTCCATCCGGCTGCATATCCTCGCAGTAAAGCTGGTATACACCGTCTCTCTCGTAAAGTGAAACATTACAGCGCACAAGCACCTTCATGCCGTTTTCGGGCATAAAGCGGAGCCTTTCGGCACTTGAGCGGAACATAACTGCCTTTACGGCAGCTCTTTCATCCTTGAGAGTGAAATAAAAATGTCCCGTTCTGTAGTGATTGGTGAAGTTTGATATCTCACCGGAAACATAAATATTCTTTAAGTTGAAATCTCCGTCAATAAGAGATTTCAGATATGTGTTTATCTGACTGACAGTTAATACCGACGACATCTGCTGATTTTACCTCTTTGCATTTTTTGCTGTTATGTGTTTATGTTCCGTAATTATTTATGCTTTTTTGCAATTGAGCCGAGAACGCCGTTAATGTAGGAAGCATCATCAGGAGAAGCGTACTTCTTGGCAATTTCAACTGCCTCATTGATGGCTACGCCTACGGGCACCTCATCACCGAAAAGCATTTCGCAGACGGCAAGGCGCATAATTGCCATTGAGGTTTTTGAAACTCTCTTTGCACTCCAGCCCACAAGATTTTCGCTGATGATTGCATCAATCTCTTCAAGCTTGAGATAAACCTTCCTCGCGAGACCTTCGGCAAAGTCATTGTGAGGGAAAAGCTCAAGCTCAACGGCACTGTCAATAAGCTCGGTTACAGAAATATCCTTCTGAAAGCTCTTTTCAAAAATGAGAATGAATGCAAGCTCTCTGCTTTCGTGTCTTGTCATATTTTTATCCTTCCTCTTGTCTCCTGAACAGAGACGGTATTTTTATATATTCTAAAACATTATACCACAAATTTTAAATCGCACAACTACTTTGCCTCAATTATTGTCAAATTTTTTGCAGAAATATTCGTATTTTTTTCAATAATTTCCGTAATTTGCAGTATAACCGTGTCATTTAGTGTATTTTTTTCCAAAATTACCTGGCAAGCCTCATCATTTATTACCACAATACAGTCACTTCCCGTTTTTGCAGAAATCAGACTTTCCGTGTCGCTTTGAGTTTTCATATTTTTAGAATACCTGTCAAGCAGGGATTCTATTTTTTCGCTCTGCTCGTCGGAAAAATTTTTACTTTCTGCAATTTCCTCGATCGAATCAATTATTTCGTCATAGGTTTCCTCTCTTTTCAGCCTTTCCGAAGCAAAAAATCCGCCTTTTGCCATAACGCTCTGCGCTTCTTCGGTTGTTTCACCCTCTACTGCAGAGCTGCCCACTGAAAGTGAGTCTCCGAGATTTCCGCTTACCGCCTGGGTTGTTGTGCTTTCCCCGACGGTGTCAATCGGATTTTCCGTGTAGTACCAATTCACCGCAACTGCGGCACCGAGCGCAATTATAAGTGTCGCAGAAAGCAACTGTTTCTTTTTCATAATCATAATCTACTCCTCTTCTGCCATTCGGGCAATACTTATTCTGTTTGAGCCTATATCAAAAAGTGCCGAAACAACTGCACTTACCTCACTTCTGACAAGCGGATCATCACCACCTGTGCAAACCACTGCCACACCTCTTACCTTCGGATAAATCACCTTTACCACAAGTCCCGTTTCACCGTCGGAGGAGTCCACAATAATGTGATCGGCCTTGCTTTGCTCATCACCGTCACCCTTTGTTTTTTCCTCGGTGTCCTTTGCATAAATCATTTCCTCGTCGCTTTCAAAAGTCAGCATCACGCTGACCCTACCGGCGCCCTTGATTTGTGAAAGAAGCTTTTCCGTTTCTTTTTCAAGCTCAGCACAGCTGTATAAGCCTTCAATATCTTTTTTGCTTTCAGCCTCTGCCGAAAACAAGGGTAACTCGGAAAGCACAACAAGAAGCATACCGATTAATCCGATGATAACCGTAAAAAGTGCTTTTTTATCATTTTTAAGCTTCTGCAGAGCAGTCCTGATTTCAGCCATTTTCCTCCTCCTTAAAATTAATCTCAGCTTCTTTAAAGCAGGTTATAAGATAATCGGTCATATAAGCCTTTTCTTCCTGTGAAAAATCGCCGCAGACAGTAATTTTTATAACCGTAAGCTCTCCGCTTTTGTTTTCACATTCAACATTCACCTCGGATTTTATACCTTCTTTTGAAAAATCGGCTTCAACTGTATCACATATAACAGATTCGTAAATCAAGTCCTCAGCCTGACTCACTTCAGCTTCAAGGCTCTCACTCACCTGACCGCCTTCAAAGCCGAAGGATGAAAAATCTGTGCTTTTCAGCTCCTTTAGCGGAATTATCATTGCCGTGAGAATAACAACTGCCGAAAGAGACGAAAAGCTGCCCTTCATTTTCCCTTTGGGTATCACAGACGAAAGTATTCCCGCAAGAATGCTCACAAGGCAGATTATTTTTATCTGCAAGGAAATATTATCCATTGGCGCCTCCTTTAAGTGAAAGCAGCATTCCCGTGGAAATCACAAGGATGAAAAGCTGAAAGATACACAAAAGAAGAAGAATTTTCACGCAGGAGGAAAAGCATCTGAGAGTTTCAGAAGCTCTGACAAGTCCCGTCACTTCGGCAAAACAGGAAAGAATAGCCATAAAGCCGTAATAAACCACACCCTCACACAAAGCAGGAATGTTTATCAGTACAAGCCCGAAAATGCCGATTACACCGAGAGAGCCCTTCATAAGATTTATACTTCCCAGCACCGTGGAATATGCCTCACTCAGGGATGGACCTATTACGGGTATAAGTGAGCCCAGCAGAAATCTTACACCCCTTGACGAAAGAGAATCTGTCGAAAAAGAGAGAATATTTTTCAAAGAAAGCAAGCCCGTAAAAATTGATGCCAAAAATCCGAGAATAACGCTGACTAATCTGTTCACCGAATTTGTAAAGCGGCTTAAGTTTATTGCTCCGTTGAAAGAAAAAGCAAGTGACAAGGCAAAATATGCACCCGTGAAATAAAGAAAAATTTCGTTTATAAACGCTGACATTATTTCGCAAAAGAAAAGAACAAAGCTGTTATATGTAAGAGCGGCTGCGGGATTTCCCGCAAGTGAAACCAGCAAGGTGTAAACGGGAACAAAGGCAAGCATCAGCTTCGAATTAAGTGCCATTGCCGACACCGTACAGCTTACGAAGGGACTGATTTTCCCTACAGTTACGGCAATGATTATAAGCACCGAAAAAAGCGAAAAGGTATCATTGACTGAGGAAAAATCATAGACGGAAGAAAAAACACTTATGAGCATCAAAAGACAGAGCATCAGAAAGAACCAGCCCGTCGCAGAGCCAAGCTTCTCCTTAAGCGTCTGAGAAAAAAAGCTTGCAATGTTCTTCGTTCCCGAAGAAAAAATTTCACCTGAATCAAGAGAGTCAATGCCGTTTTCTTCGAGAATGTCTGCCACATCACTGTCGAGCTGACCGAAAAACCTTTCGTTTACCGTATCTCCGATACTGTCCCGGGCATCAGCAGAAAAGCATGGAAAAGCGAACAAAGGCAAAGCAAAAAAGCAAACAAAAAGGATAAAGAGCTTTTTCATTCCACAAAGGATAATGCCGTTTCGGCAACCTCAGTTATCAAGGGTACGGATAAAGCAATAATCATAATTCTTCCTCCGAGTTCGATTATTTCACCCATCAGAGAGTTACCGCCTTCACGGCAGACCTCCGATGCAAGCTTTGACAGAACGGTAATTGCGGCACCCTTAAAAAGACAGCTGAAAAGCTCATCACCCTGACTGTAAAGCGAAAAAAGCTCCCTGATTGCACCGCTATGATTTTGTGCATAGCCGTTGATAAGGTAAATTGCCGCAATAAGTGCAGTGATTTCAAGAAATGGTAAAAGCTCCTTGTTGTACTTTCTGATAAAAACTGTAAGAAAGGTAACAGTAAGCCCGAGGGCAAGTATTTTAATAAGCATATCAGAAATCCAGTATTTCCTTGACGGCGGAAAAAAGCTCCTTTATTTCAGGTATCACCATAAGAAAAACCGCTATTATGCCCGCGAGGGTTGTAAGCATTGCGTATTCGCTTTTATCTGTTCTTGAAAGTATCTGATTGAGAACTGCCACAACAATTCCGATTCCTGCAATTTTGAAAATCAGGTCTGCTTCCATTTTCTTCACCCTTAAATAATAAATATAAAAATGCCTGTCCCGACAATTATGCTGACGGTGATACAGAGCTTTCCGTACTTTTCGAAATCCTCGTCAGCCTTTTTTCCGTAAGCCAGAAAGCTTTCGTAAAAAAGAGAAAGCAAGGATAGCTGCCCCTTGATGTCACTTGTACCGACAAGATTTCCGAAGTCCGCAAGCTTTTCCCTTTCCTCCTTTTTCATCGGCAGCCGTGAAAGAGAAACCGCATTATGCCACGCCGAAGAAAAGTCATCGCCCGCATTTATACTTTTAATGCAGTCATTTATAAAATCAAGATTTCTGCAGCTTCCCGTTGACTGAATTTTTCTCAGCACCTGAAGAACAGTAAGACTCATAAATTCAAATTCGATTTTGATAAGCGAGATAAAGACGAGCATCTCATGTAAAAAATCTCTTCGTTTTTTAAGCCGTGAGTGTAAGCTCATCCCCACAAGCAATGCACTTACCAAGACCAATATTCCTCCCGATAATCTCATCAAGAAGCTCCTTAGTGTCGTAAATTTCTTCAATCTCTCCGGGCTTATCATTTTTAAGAAGCACAAGCTTTTCAAAGGAATATGCCCTCAGGAGACTTTTTATCTGAGGACGGCTTAAAATTTCCGTATAATCTGACGCGTGAACAGTAACAATAAATCTGACACCGCTGTTGACTGCAAGGCTTATCGCTTCAATTTCCTCATCCTTACAAAGCTCGTCCATTGCAACTACCTGAGGCGACATTGTTTTTACGGCGTTTATTATTCCTTTATCCTTCGGAAACATATCAAACACATCCGTATTTACTCCGACATCCATCTGGCAAAAGCCTGCATTCATTCCGGCAATCTCCTGCCTTTCGTCAATTACACAGACCTTTACCCCCTTTTCGCCGTCGGAAATCATCCTCACAAGGTCACGAAGCACCGTTGTTTTTCCGCTCATGGGAGCTCCTGCGATAATGATGCTTTGCAGCCTGTCCGAAAAAAGCTTTTCGTAAAGCACCCTTGCAGAGCCCTTCTTTTCACGGGCAATCCGTATATTCAGAGAAGAAATGTCTCTTACCGAGGTGACATTATCATTACTGTCGGTTACGGCGGTGCCGCAGATGCCTACACGGTGTCCGCCCTGAATTGTGATAAAGCCGTTAACTATGCTCTGAATGTGTGAATGAACGGAAAAAGAGCAAAGCCTTGAAAAAATTGTGTTTATATCCTCACTGTAGCAGACAAAGGGATTTTCGCACTTTTCTTTCGCTTTTCCGTCTGAGGACAGATAAAGAATTCCGTATTTTCCGCAAAGCACAACGGGCTTTCCGACACGAAGACGGATTTCCGCCGTGTTCTCCTGCAAATCACAGGGCAGATTTAAAAGCTTTGTTTTAAGTTCACCTCTTATAATACTAAGGGCGCTGAAAAAGTCCTTGTCCGTTTTCTGATTATTCAAAGCGGTCACCTCTTTTTGAATTTATGTTAGATACCTATGCTGCGGCAAATCCGTTTATAACTAAAATTCATAAATTAATGAAAAATCCCTTGCTTACTTCAAATAAATATTGTATTATATACAATGAGATTTTTTACGGAAAGAAGGTCAACAATGCTTAAGAAACAAAACAAACTGTGGCAGGAAAACAAATACATATTTATTTCATTCCTTGCTGCCGCGGCAACAATGCTCGTTATTTACGCCTGCAATCTTCTTGTACCCCTTGGTGACAAGACAGTTCTGAGAATGGACCTTTATCATCAGTACGGTCCTTTGTTTGCAGAGCTTTACGAAAGAATCATGAACGGTGACAGCCTGATTTACTCCTGGACAAGCGGTCTCGGAAGCTGTTTCCTCGGTAATTACTTCAACTATCTTTCAAGCCCCATCGGTGCAATTATCCTCTTTTTCGGACATAAAAACATTCCCGAGGCAATCGGTGCTATGGTGCTTATAAAGGCAGCATTCAGCAGTGCCGCTTTCGCCTGGTACATCAAAAAGTCCGTTCGCAGTCAGAGCTATGCAACCTGCGCCTTCGGTGTACTTTACGCCTTCTGCGGTTATATGCTTGCATACTACTGGAATGTAATGTGGCTTGATGCAATGTTCCTTCTTCCCATTATCTGCTACGGAATTGAAAGAATCATAAATCACGGAAAAATGCGCACCTATGTCAGTGCACTTGCTCTGAGTATGTTCTCTAACTACTACATTTCCTTTATGCTGTGCATTTTCTCCGTTATCTATTTCTTCTACTACTACATTACAAACTATTCATCAGACAGCATTGTAAGCTCCAGATTCAGTAAAGAAAAGCACGGATTCATTGCAAGACTTACCAACAACAGATTCATCCGTTCAGCTTTTATTTTCGGAGTCGGCTCACTTGCCGCCGCAGGAATTATGGCCTGCGTGCTTATTCCCGTTTACAAAATCCTTACGGGAAGCTCTGCTACCTCAGGAACCCTTCCTGACGATATGACATCCTACTTCTCTTACTTTGATTTCTTTGCAAACCATCTTGCCGGACTTACAACAACCATCCGAAGCAGCGGAGAGGATGTCCTTCCCAATGTTTATTGCGGCATTGCAACAATTATTCTCGCTCCCCTTTTCTTCTTCTCAAAAACAATCAGCAAAAAGGAAAAGCTCACCACCCTTTTCCTTCTTGTCACCCTTTACTACGGCTTCAGCCTCAACATTCCAAACTTCTTCTGGCACGCATTCCATTTCCCCAATGACCTTCCCTACCGTCAGTCCTTTATCTATTCCTTTGTGCTGGTCGTGATTGCCTACAAGGTATTCATCCGTCTTGAGGAATTCACAACAAAGGTTATCGGCGGAGTCGGTGCAGGACTTTTCGCTTTCATCATCCTTGTCGATGAGCTTTCAAGCAAAAATGTCCGTGACGGAAGCGTTCTTCTCTCCTTCCTTCTCATTGTTCTTTTCGTTGTGATTCTCACACTTTTCAAGGACAAGCGCTTCAGAAGTGCATCCGTTGCCGCACTCCTTCTCATCTGCTGCTGCAGTGAAGCAATAATGTGCGACACAAAGGCTATGCAGATTTCCGTTGATAAGACGCCATACGTTTCCGACCTTGACAGCTTTGAACAGTTCAAGGAAAAGCTCGACAGAGTCGAGGACGGTGATTTTTACCGTATGGAGCTTTCCAACCTCAGAACAAGAATGGACCCGAGCTGGTACTACTATAACGGTGTTTCCGTGTTCTCATCAATGGCAAACGAAAAGGTTTCAAACCTTCAGCTTTACCTCGGTATGATGGGTAACAAAATCAACAGCTACACCTACAATCCGCAGACTCCCGTTTATAATATGATGTTCTCTCTCAAGTACATCGCAAACAACCTTTCCCCCGACATTCACATTGACTCGCCCTACTATACTCCTTCAGTAAGCCACGACATGTTCACCGGCTACAAAAACAATTACTGGTTGCCGATTGCCTACTGCACAAGCACAAGGCTTACCGAATGGGCAACAGAGGATTACATCAGCGACTGGTCGAATTCAGGTGAAAATCCCTTTGAGCTTCAGGGTGATTACTTTGACCTTGCAACCGGCGGACTGGGAACTCCCTTTGTGAAAATTCCCGTTGAAGACATCGCTTACTCAAACGTTGAGCCCTTCTTTGACAAGGACTCCTTCAGTCAGTTCTACGACAAACGCACAGATGATGTTGACGGCTCCGTCACCTACCGTATAACAGCTCCCGTTGACGGAAATATCTATGTATATTACGATGTTACCGGATACGACAATAAGAGCGTTACAATCACCACACCGAAGGGTACAATCACACAAAGCACAAGCCAGAACAGCATCTGGGATCTCGGTTATATGAAAAAGGACGATACTGTAACAGTAAATGTTCCCCTCGAAGCAAACACGGGCACAATCAAATTCTGTGCATACAACATTGACGAAACAATTTTCAACAAGGGCTTCAACCGTCTTTCAAAGTATCAGGTGCTTGTTGAAGAATTTGAGGACACAAGAATCAAGGGCCGCTTTACGGCTCCGAGAGACTGCCTTGTTTACACCTCTATACCCTATGACAAGGGCTGGCTCGTTTATGTTGACGGTGAAAAGGTAAGTGAAGAAAACATCGTAAGCCTCGGCAGTGCTCTTCTTGCCGTGAAGGTTAAGGAAGGCACTCACGAAATCGAATTAAAATATGAAGTGCCCGGTCTCCTCGGCGGTATTATGATATCAGTTGTTACTGTCGGATTGATTCTCGCTTTCACTCTGTTTAATATGCTTCTCAGAAAAAAGAAGAAAAAGCTCAGAATGATTGCCGCCTTCCGCGCAGAGGACAACTACTTCAGCGAGGATGTGCTTCTTCCGGCACCCGTTGACGAAACACCGATTGAGGTAATCGAAAGCGTAAATCTAAATGTTATCGACAATTCAGCTCTTGCCGAAAAGCCGAGAAAGGAAATTATAAGACCTCCCGAAAAGCAGATAAGACGAGAGGTTTTCAGACCCGATAAATCAGAATAAGCGCATAAAGGGGCTGTAAAAAAAGTGCAGACCGCATAAAACAAGATAACTAAAGGGTTTCTTTCGGTATTGAACTACCAAAGAAACCCTTTAAAGCTGTAAAAATCAGCAAAAGCAGGCAAAAACAAGGTTTTTGCGTTTTATGCT
>JAZSAM010000021.1:0-33395 GCA_045601905.1 Acutalibacteraceae bacterium
TTTCGGCCTCGGTAAGTCAGGTGAAGTTCCTGACGCTATCCGTAAGGGTATCGAAGATGCTAAGAAGAACCTTATGAAGGTTGCTCTTAAGGGCACAACAATTCCTCACGAAATTATCGGTAAATTCGGCGCAGGCGTAGTTCTTCTCAAGCCCGCTGCACCCGGTACCGGTGTTATCGCCGGTGGTCCCGTTCGTGCAGTTGTTGAGACAGTAGGTATTAAGGACATCCGTGCTAAAGCACTTCGTTCCAACAACCCCTGCAATGTAGTTAGAGCTACTATGGACGGACTTATGAAGCTTCGTAATGTTGAAGAAGTTGCTAACATTCGGGGCAAATCCGTTAAACATTTTAAAGACTAAGCAGGATGGCAAAAATGGCTAACATTAACGTTAAGCTCGTTAAGAGCCTTATCGGTTCAAAGAAAGATCAGATTGCTACCGCCCAGGCACTTGGTCTTAAGAAGATCGGGGATGTAACTGTACAGCCCAACAATCCCCAGACTCAGGGTAAGGTGAAGAAGATTTCTCACCTTCTCGAAGTTACTGAAGCTTAAATGAGGAGGTGCGAAATATGAAATTGCACGAACTTTCACCTGTAGCAGGTTCAACAAAGGCCCGTAAGCGTATCGGCCGTGGTCCCGCATCAGGTCAGGGTAAGACAGCCGGTAAGGGTCATAAGGGCCAGAAGGCACGTGCCGGCAGAGGCATGCGCGCAGGCTTTGAAGGCGGTCAGATGCCCCTTCAGAGAAGAATTCCCAAGAGAGGTTTCAACAACATCTTCGGTACAGAAATGGCTATCGTAAATGTTGCAGCTCTCGAAAAGGCTTATGCAGCCGGCGAAACAGTAACAATCGACTCACTCATCGAAAAGGGTCTCGTTAAGAAGGCTCTTGATGGCGTAAAGGTTCTCGGTCACGGCGAAATTTCCAAGGCTCTCACAGTTCAGGCTAACGCTTTCAGCGAATCTGCAAAGCAGAAGATTGAGGCAGCAGGCGGAAAGACCGAGGTGATCTGACATGATTAATACTTTTATAAATGCATGGAAGATTGCAGATCTTCGTAAGAAGATGCTTTTTACTGCACTTATAGTAGTAATTTTCAGAATCGGTGCTGCTATTCCGGTGCCCTTTACAAACATAATCGGTGACAATGGTATCATCGATCCCACCGGTGAAACATTTATGAACTATCTGGCAATGATGACAGGTGACGCTTTTGCATACGGTACGATTTTCGCTTTGTCAATCACACCCTATATCAACAGCTCCATCATCATCCAGCTTCTTTCAGTTGCAATTCCCTACCTTGAAAAGCTTTCAAAGGAAGGCGAAGAGGGCAGAAAGAAGATTGCAACAATTACAAGATACACCACAATTGCACTTGCTCTTTTACAGAGTACTGCATACTTCATTTACCTCAGAAGCCAGGGTTACATCGTAACTGCTGCCGACGGTTCAAACTTCACCGGTTTTGCCGGTATTGTTCAGGGCCTTGCAGTTGTACTTTGTCTCACAGCAGGTTCAACCTTCGTTATGTGGCTTGGTGAGCAGGTAAACGAAAAGGGTATCGGTAACGGTATCTCAATCATCCTTTTTGCAGGTATCGTTTCAAGAATCCCCACAATCATTTCCTCTCTGTGGTACTACATCCAGCTTGATAACACAGCTTATTATGCTCTTGTTCCCACAGTAGTTATCTGTCTTCTTGCGATGATTGCTTTCATCGTATGGATGGACAATGCTGAAAGAAGAATCCCTGTACAGTACGCAAAGCGTGTTGTAGGCCGTAAGATGTACGGCGGTCAGAGCACACATATTCCCATCAAGGTTAATATGTCAGGTGTTCTTCCCGTTATCTTCGCTTCATCAATTCTTTCTCTTCCTCCCACAGTTGAGATGTTCCTCAAGGAGGATACAGCAAAGAAGTTTGAAGGCTTCTTCAAGCTCTTCAGCACAAGCCACTGGTTCTATTCAATTATCTATTTCATCCTTATCCTGTTCTTTGCTTACTTCTATGCAAGCATCCAGTATAATCCCACAGAAATGGCTAATAACATCAGAAAGAACAGCGGTATGATCCCCGGTCTTCGTCCGGGCAAACCCACTGCCGATTACATCAAGAAGATTCTTAACAGAATTACGCTTCTCGGTGCATTGCTTCTCTCAGTAGTTGCTCTGTTCCCCAACGTAATCACACTGTTTACAAATCTCATTGGTGCTCCCATGACTCTGTCACTCGGCGGTACATCACTTATCATCGTTGTAGGTGTTGCTCTTGAAACAGTAAAGCAGCTTGAAAGCCAGATGATGATGAGACACTACAAGGGCTTCCTTGACTAATTCAGAAGGAGTTGTAACCATGAAGTTAATTCTTTTAGGTGCACCCGGTGCGGGTAAGGGCACACAGGCAGAGTTCATCTGTGAAAAGCTTTCAATCCCCACCATCTCAACAGGTAACATTATCCGTGCAGCTCTCAAGAACGGCACAGAAATGGGACTTAAGGCCAAGGAATTCATTGACGCAGGTCAGCTCGTACCCGATGACGTTGTTATCGGTATCATAAAGGAACGCCTCAGCGAGGATGATTGCAAAAACGGCTTCATCCTTGACGGCTTCCCCAGAACAATCCCTCAGGCCGAGGCTCTTGACGAAATGGGCATCGAAATTGATAAGGTTATCGATATCGAGGTTCCCGATGAAAAGATCGTCCTGAGAATGAGCGGAAGAAGAGTATGTCCCGCTTGCGGTAACTCATACCACCTTCTTTACAAAAAGCCTGAAAAGGACGGCATCTGCAACGCTTGCGGCGCAGAGCTCATCATCAGAGCTGACGACCATCCCAACACGGTTAAGGAAAGACTTGATGTTTATCACAGTCAGACCGAGCCGCTTAAGGATTTCTATGAAAAGAAGAACAAGCTTTTCATTGTTGAAGGACAGGAAGAGGTTGCTGATACATCAGCTCTTGTCCTCAAAGCATTGGAGGAATAAGCATGATAGTGCTCAAAACATCCCGTGAGCTTGCCTTGATGAAGGAGGCCTGCAGGATATCAGCAGGAGCGCTTAAGGTGGCCGGTGAGGCAGTCAGACCCGGTGTTTCAACCTGGGAAATTGACAAAATCGCCTACGACTACATCAAAAGTCAGGGAGCTGAACCCAACTTCCTCGGCTTGTACGGTTTTCCGGCTACTGCATGCATTTCCATAAATGATGAGGTCATTCATGGAATACCTGACAAAAAGAGAATCCTGAAAAGTGGAGACATTGTTTCCATAGATTTAGGAGCAAAGATAGCCGGTTATAACGGCGACAATGCCGCCACTTTTGCCTGCGGAGAAATCTCCGATGAGGCAAAGCGGCTGATGGACGTAACCCGTGAGAGTCTCTACGAGGCGATCAGGGCTGCAGTCCCCGGCGGCAAAATCGGCGATATAGCCTACGCTGTTCAGAGCTACTGCGAAGAACGGGGCTACGGTGTCGTACGTGAGTACACGGGACACGGCATCGGTAAGGCATTACATGAAGATCCCAGTGTGCCGAATTTCGGCACAGCCGGCCGAGGCGTACGCCTGTTACCGGGCATGACAATCGCTATTGAGCCGATGATCAATCAGGGCACTGCAAGGGTTAAGGTCCTCCCCGACGGATGGACAGTAAAAACTCTTGACGGAAAGCTTTCCGCACATTTCGAGCATACCGTGGCAATCACAAAGGACGGCCCGGTGATTCTCACTCAGGCTTAAGGTGAGTGAAATGGAATATGTGACAGGACAGGTTCTGTTGTCCACAGCAGGTCACGATAAAGGTGAGTTGCTGGTGGTCACGGGCTTTGATAAAAAAAGAATTCTCCTTTGCAACGGAAAAAGCCATGGGCTCGAAAAGCCCAAGGCAAAAAATCCGAAGCATCTCAGAGAAACAGATTATGTTCTCAGCGAACACTCAATGGCGACAAACCGAAGTATCAGAAAACAGCTTAATAAAATAGCGAACCCAGGGGGTTAAAGTTATGTCAAAACAGGATATGATCGAAATCGAAGGAACTGTTGTTGAGGCTCTTCCCAACGCAACTTTCCAGGTCGAACTCGAAAACGGTCACAAAATTTTAGCGCATATATCGGGAAAGCTCAGAATGAATTACATTCGTATTCTTCCCGGTGATAAGGTCACAGTCGAAATGTCTCCATATGACCTGACCCGCGGACGCATTACATGGAGATCAAAATAAACCTGACAGTTTGAATTTAAAGGAGGCAATCCTATGAAAGTCAGACCTTCTGTAAAAAAGATATGTGAAAAGTGCAAGGTAATCAAGCGTAAAGGCAAGATCATGGTTATCTGCGAAAATCCCAAACACAAGCAGCGTCAGGGCTAATCTGACGCCGGTAAATAAGGAGGCTTAAAAAATGGCTCGTATTTCAGGTGTTGACTTACCCAGAGATAAGAGAATTGAAATTGCTCTTACTTACATCTTTGGTATTGGTCGTAAAACCGCAACAGATATCGTTGCTGCAACAGGTATCAATCCCGACACAAGAGTTAAGGATCTTACCGAGGACGACGTTTCCAAGCTTCGTGAGTACATTGACCACAACGTAAAGTTTGAAGGTGATCTCAGAAGAGAAACAGCATTCGATATCAAGAGACTTATTGAAATTGGTTGCTACCGTGGCGTTCGCCACAGAAAGGGCCTTCCCGTAAGAGGTCAGCGTTCAAAGACAAACGCTCGTACACGTAAGGGTCCCAAGAAGACAATCGCCAATAAGAAGAAATAATAAGAGGAGGATACCATTATGGCAAAGGTTGCTAAGAAAGCTACCACAATTCGTCGTCGCCGTGAACGCAAGAACATTGACCGCGGTGCGGCCCATATCCAATCCACCTTCAACAACACAATCGTTACCATCACTGATATGCAGGGTAACGCCGTGTCATGGGCAAGTGCCGGTGAAATGGGCTTCAGAGGCTCAAGAAAATCCACTCCCTTTGCTGCTCAGACAGCTGCTGAAACAGCTGCTAAGGCTGCAATTGAACACGGCATGAAGACCGTTGAAGTATATGTTAAGGGACCCGGTGCTGGTCGTGAAGCTGCAATCAGAGCTTTACAGACAGCAGGTCTGGAAGTAACAATGATCAAAGACGTTACTCCCATTCCTCACAATGGCTGCCGTCCCCCGAAAAGAAGACGCGTATAACGGAGGTACAAACGTATGGGAAGATATACAGGTGCGGTATGTAAGATGTGCCGCCGCGAGGGTAAGAAGCTCTTTTTAAAGGGCGACAGATGCTACACAGGCAAATGTGCTTTTGAGCGTCGTTCCTACGCTCCCGGTCAGCATGGCCAGAGCCGCAAGAAGAATTCTGAATATGGCCTTCAGCTTCGTGCAAAGCAGCAGGCAAGACGTTATTACGGTGTTCAGGAAGGTCAGTTCCATAAGTATTTCATTATGGCTGAAAAGAAGACCGGTGTTACCGGTGACAACCTTCTTCGTATCTGCGAAAGCCGTCTCGATAACGTAGTTTATACACTCGGCTGGGCTTCTTCAAGAGCTGAAGCAAGACAGCTTGTAACACATGCACACTTTACTGTTAACGGCAAGAAGGTTGACATCCCTTCATACCTTCTCAAGGCCGGAGACGTTGTTTCCATCAAAGCAAAGAGCCGTGAGAGCGTTAAGATCAAGGCTGTTCTTGAAGCAAACGCATCAAGACCTGTTCCCGCTTGGCTCGACATCAACCGTGAAAACCTCGAAGCTAAGGTAGTTGCTCTTCCCGAGCGTGATCAGATCAATGCTCCCGTTGAAGAACACCTCATCGTCGAATTCTATTCTAAGTAATAGACACGGAATGATCCGTAAACACATCCACAATAGAATAAGGAGGGTTTTGCATGATAGGCATTGAAAAGCCCAGAATCGAAACTGCAGAATTAGCAGCCGACGGTACTTACGGTAAGATTGTCGTTGAACCGTTGGAGCGTGGCTACGGCGTGACACTCGGTAACAGCCTGAGAAGAATTCTTCTCTCATCACTTCCCGGCTACGCAATCACCAGTGTTAAGATTGACGGCGTTCTTCACGAGTTTTCCACCGTTCCCGGTGTGAAGGAGGATGTTACAGAAATCATCCTCAACCTCAAGAACGTTATCCTCAAGATTCACGGTGAAGGCCCCAAGACAGTTTACATTGATGCAAGCGGCGAAGGCGAGGTACTTGCAGGTGACATCAAATGTGATTCAGAAGTTGAAATTATTAACCCTGATTTCCACATCTGCACCCTTGACAAGGACGCACACATCAACATGGAACTCACTGTTAACAAGGGTCGTGGATATGTATCGGCTGAGCAGAATAAAAAGCTCATGCAGCCTGTTATCGGTGTGATTGCAATTGACTCAATTTACACTCCGATTCTCAAGGCAAATTATACTATTGACGACATTCGTGTCGGCCAAGAAATTGGCTTTGACAAGCTCACACTTGAAGTGTGGACAAACGGTACAATAACAGCCACAGAAGCTGTTTCACTCGGTGCCAAGTTTCTCAACGAACATCTCGCTTTGTTCGGTGACCTCTCAGGTGAGGCATACGACACAGAGATAATGGTTGACAAGGGTGAAGACACCAAGGAAAAGATTCTCGAGATGACTATTGAGGAACTTGATTTGTCGGTGCGCTCATTCAACTGTCTCAAGCGTGCAGGCATCAACAATGTTGAAGATCTTACAAACAAGACAGAGGACGATATGATGAAGGTTCGTAACCTTGGTAAGAAGTCCCTTGATGAAGTTATCAACAAGCTTCATTCATTTGGTCTTGATCTTCGCAGTGAAGACGAATAATTCTAATTCTAACAGTAAAGGAGTGACTTCAAATGGCAGGTACCAGAAAGCTCGGTAGAACAGGGGATCACAGAAACGCTATGCACAGAGGAATGGTAACTTATCTCTTAGAGAAGGGCAGCATTGAAACCACCGTTACAAGGGCAAAGGAAGTTCGTGCAATGACTGAGAAAATGATTACTCTCGGTAAGGTTGACACACTTCACAACAAGCGTCAGGCTCTTGCATACATCACAAAGGAAGATGTTGTTAAGAAGCTCTTCGACGAAATCAGCCCCAAGTATAAGGACGTAAACGGCGGTTACTGCCGTATCATCAAGACAGGTCCCCGTCGCGGTGACGCTGCTGAAATGTGCATCATTGAGCTCATCTGATGATACAGAGTAAATACTGACTGAAATCCCATCTGCTTAAGCAGGTGGGATTTTTTTGTTGGTGAAAAAGCATAAAATGTTAAAGTTCTTTGGGTTACCTTTCTTTCAAGAAAGGTAACGGCACGCGCCGAGCGAGAAAACATTTGACAACTACAAAGCTTGTTGTTAAAATGATACTGTAAAGAGGTGATAAAATGACCAACAGAGATTTAATGCTTAAAGCATTAAATAACACAGTTATAAAAGAACTTAAATCACAAGGCTTTACAGGTAAATATCCTCACTTCAGAAGAGTTAAGGATGATTGCATAGAGCTGATAGATTTTCAGACAAATAAATACGGTGGTTCATTCACCGTTGAGGTGTCTGCGGTTTTTCCTGACAGTAGGGTTACAAATCTTTCTGATTTAACTGCAACTGTTGATATTAATAAGGTTGATGTCGCTTCTGCTAATGAAAGATACCGTCTTAAGGGAATGTTTGACGGTTGGTTTTATTATCGCGATGTTTACAGAATGCCACAGGGATTTTATCACGATGTGTCCGAAAAAGAGGCAGAAGCTTTTGAAGCTCCTGATGATTGGGAATTCGTTCAGGCGTTTGATGAAATCACGGCTGATGATATTTGTGAAGAAATAAGTGTTCAGCTTGAAGATGCATTTGAATGGTTGTATAAGTTTGAAAGTAAGAACAGAAAGCATTTAAGACCAAAGGAAGAAAATGATCCCGAAGAGGAAAAAGTTGTAAATAAACAGTGGCTGATGTTTGTTTGTGCGTTTGTCTTTTTCTTTCCGATGGGACTATTTTCATTCAGACTTGATAAGGCTTTGGGGATTCTTTTTATTGCAATCTCAATTATGTCTCTGGCGATTATAGCTATGACTCCCACAAGCTATGTTTTTTCAAAAGAAGGGGTAGTTATAAGGTATATTTTTGGGCTTGAAGAAAACATTATGTGGACAAAGGTTCTGAGTGTTATGACGGAGCTTGAAATATCAAGCAGATTTTATATTTCCCGGTATGAATATGAGCTGACTTACCTTGAAGAAAAGAAGAAATCCTTCTTTATGCAGGGAAGAATTGCAAAAAACAAAAAGACTACGGAACTGATGAAAAAGTATTGTCCTAAGAAAATTGATTAAGTGTCGCTTTACAGCGGCACTTTTTTTCATCGCTCGCCGCGAGGCTTTCTTTTCTTGTAAGAAAAGAAACAAAAGAACTTTACATTTTGTTGTTTTATGCTTATTTTTTCTCTTAACCCCTTGAATTTTTTTGTAAAATTTGAGATAATAGACTGAATTATAATCTCTAGTTATGTCAATTTGTCAGGAGGATTAAAATGAACGATAATCTTAAGCTCGCCGAGCTTTTATTTCCTAATATAACAAAGACACCTGCCGATATGGAAGAAATGTTCCCGCCGAGAAACCTCAAGGAAGGCGCAAGAGTAACACGCCTTGCTCCCTCTCCCACAGGCTTCCTTCACTTCGGAAATCTTTTTGCAGGTATGGTTGCCTACAAAACTGCAAAGGTAACCGACGGCGTTTTCTTCGTAAGAGTTGAGGACACCGACCAGAAAAGAAAGGTCGAGGGCGCAATCAAGGTAATGCTCGAGGGCCTTGCAGCCTTTGATGTTGTTGCTGATGAGGGTGTTGTCGGTGAGGAAATTGAAAAGGGCAGCTACGGCCCTTACTATCAGAGCAAGCGTAAGGACATTTACCACGTTTATGCAAAGTATCTCGTTTGTGAAGGTCTCGCTTACCCCTGTTTTTGCAGTGCAGAGGAGCTTGATGAAATCCGTGCAAAGCAGGAAAATGAGCCTCAGAAAGGTTATTGGGGACCTTATGCAAAATGCCGCAGTCTTACACCTGATGAAATCGAAAAGAACATCGCAGAGGGTAAGCAGTGGACACTTCGCTTAAGAAGTCCCGGAGATGCAGAGAAGAAATGCTTCTTTGATGATATGATCAAAGGCAAGATTGAAATGCCCGAGAATGTGCAGGATGTTGTGCTTCTCAAGTCCGACGGAATTCCCACCTACCACTTCGCACACGCCGTGGATGACCACCTTATGAGAACAACTCATGTTGTACGCGGTGACGAGTGGATGTCAAGCTGTCCCATTCATCTTCAGCTTTTCAAGTGCCTCGGATTTAAGGTGCCCAAGTACGCTCATGTTGCTCCCATTATGAAGGAGGAAAACGGCGGCAAGAGAAAGCTTTCAAAGCGTAAGGATCCTGAAGCAGCAGTTACCTTCTATGTTGAGCAGGGCTATCCCAAGGAAAGCGTAAACGAGTACATTATGACTCTTATGAACTCCAATTTTGAGGATTGGAGAAAGACAAACAAGGATGCCGACATCGACTCCTTCCCCTTTAATCTTAAGAAAATGAGCGTTTCAGGTGCTCTTTTCGATATGGTAAAGCTCAATGATGTAAGTAAGAACATCATTTCCGTAATGAGCGCAAAGAAGGTTTACGATTACACCGCCTCATGGGCAAAGGATTACGACGAAGAGTTTTACGGTCTTCTTACAAGAGATGAAGAATACAGCGTGAAAATGCTCAACATTGACCGTGACACTCCGAAGCCGAGAAAGGACATTGCCTGCTTCAGCGAGGTCAAGGCTTATGTAAGCTATCTCTTTGATGAGCTTTATGAAAAGAATTACGAGCTTCCCGAAAACATCACAAAGGAAATGGCGGCTGAAATTCTTGAGGCTTATCTCAAGGAGTATAACGCTGAAGACGACAAGCAGCAGTGGTTTGACCGTATCAAGGCTCTCTGTGAGCCTCTCGGCTACACTCCCAATGTCAAGGAGTATAAGAAAAATCCCGATGCCTTCAAGGGTCATGTCGGCGATGTTTCAACAGTTATCAGAGTTGCCGTAACAGGCAGAAGAAATACACCCGACCTTCACGCAATTATGAGCCTTTTAGGTGAAGACAGAGTTAAGGCAAGACTTAACGATGCTCTCAGCTTTTACAAGGCATAAGAAAGGATGAATGCAATGGAAGAAGTAACAAACATTTCCAATTTTATACACGATTTCATTGACGAGGATTTGGAAAAGGGCGTTTACACTCATGTGCAGACCCGTTTCCCGCCCGAGCCTAACGGCTACCTTCACATCGGTCACGCCAAGGCTATACAGATCGACTTTTCAACAGCTGAAAAGTACGGCGGTACCTGTAACCTTCGTCTTGACGATACCAACCCCTCAAAGGAGGATGTTGAGTATGTTGACGCAATTAAGGAGGACATCCTCTGGCTCGGCTACAAGTGGGACAAGGTGCTCTACGCTTCGAGCTATTTCGATTTTATCTATGAATGTGCAATAAAGCTTATTGAAATGGGCAAGGCTTATGTCTGTGATCTTACTGCTGACGAAATCCGTGAGTACAGAGGCACCCTTACAGAGCCCGGCAAAAACAGCCCCTACAGAGAAAGAAGCATCGAGGAAAACCTTGATCTCTTCAGAAGAATGACTGACGGCGAATTTCCCGACGGTGCAAGAGTGCTTCGTGCGAAGATTGATATGGCTTCACCCAACATCAATATGCGTGATCCGGTTATTTACAGAATTGCCCACGTAAGCCACCATCAGACAGGCGACAAATGGTGCGTTTATCCGATGTACGACTTTGCACATCCTATTTCCGACACAAGAGAGGGCGTAACTCATTCACTCTGCTCTCTTGAATTTGAAAATCACAGACCTCTTTATGACTGGTTCCTTCGTGAGCTCGGCTTCGAGACTCCCTCAAGACAGATTGAGTTTGCACGACTCAACCTCAACTACTGTCTTACAAGTAAGCGTAAGTGCTTACAGCTTGTAAACGAGGGTATCGTTGACGGCTGGAACGATCCGAGAATGGTTACCATCAGCGGTATGAGAAGAAGAGGCTACCCCGCCGAGGCTATCCGTGATTTCATCAACCGTGTGGGTGTTTCAAAGGCATTTTCCGTTGTTGATTTCGGCCTTTTGGAGGCTTGTGTAAGAGATAACCTTAATGTCAATGCACCGAGATGCATGGCTGTTCTTCGTCCCTTAAAGGTTATTATCGACAACTATCCCGAGGATCTTGTGGAAGAAATTGAGCTTCCCGTAAATCAGGACAGACCTGAAATGGGAACAAGAGTAATCCGCTTCTCAAAGGAAATCTTCGTTGAGAAGGAGGACTTTATGATTGAGCCTCCCAAGAAGTATTTCCGTCTCTTCCCCGGTAACGAGGTAAGACTCAGAGGCGCGTACTTTGTAAAGTGTGTCGGCTATGACACCGACGAAAACGGTGAGGTTACTGCAGTTCACTGCACCTACGACCCGGAGAGCAAGGGCGGCAATTCACCTGACGGCAGAAAGGTCAAGGGCACACTTCATTGGGTAAGCGCAAAAAATTCAATTCCCTTTGAAGCAAGACTTTACGACAGACTTTTCGTAAATCCAAATCCCTCTGACGAATCAGCAGGCTCCTTCAAGGACAACCTCAATCCCGATTCACTCGCAGTCCTTTCAGGCTGCCGTATTGAGGATGGTATAGGTGACCTCAAGGTTGGCGACACCTTCCAGTTTATGCGTCAGGGTTACTTCTGTGTTGACACAACCTCAACAGATGACAAGCTTGTTTTCAACAGAACAGTAGCTCTTAACTCATCTTGGAAATAAGGAATAAATAAGGAGAATTTAAAAATGAAAATAGCATACAGAATTATAACCCCGATTCTTTCAGTCGGTGCAATCGTAATCGGCATAATGCTCAAGCTTTTCCACTTTGCAATCGGCTCTGCATCAGAGGAATTAAGCCAGCTTACAACACTTCTTCAGGCATTCAAAGTAAAAACCAATTTCGAATTTTCCGTTGTGGACATCGTAAAGCTTCTTCTCGGTATGGATACATCCAAGGAAAGCGACGTTGATATTATGGCTCTGATAGAGCCCATCTTACCCGAGCTTATCGCCTTTGTTATCTTTTTTGTCCTCGCTCTTGTTATGCTTGTCGTTGTCGGTGCTGTTTCTGCTGCAACAAACAAGAGAAAGGCTGTTATCGGCCTTTGCGCAGGTGGCCTTGTAATCTGCTTTGTTGCAATTATCATCAGCAACAGCGCTTTCGCCAAGATTATGGGCGGCGAAATTCCTCTTTCCGACGTTGTTACCACCTTCTCTGAAAGCGAGTATGCGGCTCTTTTGGCTCTTGCAACTGCAGTTATTACAATCACCTCTGCAACTCTTTCCGGCGGTTTCTACGGCGTATTTGGAATGTACATTCTTATAATTTTCTGGACCGTAATTTCAGATATGCTCATAAAGAAGCCCATTCAGTTTGAAAAGAAGCACAGAAGAAAGAAGCCTATCAAGAGCTTTTCAGCAATGTTCAGAAGATAAGAAAAAGGGGATGTAAAAAACGAGTTTTTTTACATCCCCTTTTTAGTTCGTAATAATGAATTGCGGTGAACAATTATAAAGACAGTAAGTTGGATGCCGTAAAAAGTTGAAAGTTCTTTTGATTACTTTTCTTTCAAGAAAAGTAATGCCACGCGGCGAGCGACATTATGTAAAAAAGCACCATCGGGTTTTCATCGAAACCGAGACGGTGCTGTATTTTTATTATAGCAAATAAGTCAGTCTGTTTGGAAAAATATTAATAGCCTTTACCTGAAACGTCAGGTAAAACACTGAATTCCGAATTTTTACGATCTGTTTTCAATCTGCTCCAGCTCCTCGCTTGTCAGCTCCCTGCATTTTCCTTCGGAAAGATTTTCATCAAGGGGCAGAGCGCCCATTTGCACTCTTCTGAGTTCGAGCACCTTGTTGCCGAGAGAGGCGAACATTCTTTTGACCTGGTGGTACTTGCCCTCGCAGATTTTAACCTCTGCCACATTTTCTTTTCCTTCGAGCATTCTTACGTGGGCTTCAAGGCATTTTGTGCCGTCACCGAGGGTAAGACCTTCCTTGAAGCGGATGATGTCCTCATTTGTCAGGGGAGATTTCAGCGTGGCGTGGTAGGTTTTCATAATGTGATTTTTCGGCGAGAGGATGCGGTGGGCAAAATCACCGTCATCGGTAAGAAGCACAAAGCCCGTTGTGTCGCTGTCAAGCCTTCCGGCAGGAAAAAGTCCCTGACGGAAAAGCTCGGGCGGAACAAGGTCAAGCACTGTTTTCTGAGTGGCGTCCTCAGTTGCGCTGATTACCCCCTTGGGCTTGTTGAGCATAAGGTAAAGATGCTTTTTGTAATTGAGAAGTACACCGTCAACGGCAATTTCGTCCTTTTCGGCATCGCACTTGATGTCACTTGATTTTGCTACATTCCCGTTAATGCTGACAAGACCTGCCTTGACAAGCTTTCTGACCTCACTTCTTGAGTAAGCTCCCTGAGAAGCAATTATTTTATCAAGTCTTTCCATATTACTTTATCTGTGTAATCTTATTTCCCTTGACGAGGAAAACCCTTTTAGCGTATGGGAAAAGGAATTCATCGTGAAAGGAATCGGTGTAAAAATCGTCAATTATGCCGTCGGGATAAGCCTCGCGGAAGAATTCGATTTTCTTGTCGCGGAAGCACCAACGCTCAAAGGTTCCCTTTTCAAAATCCATTTCCGTTCCGAGAAAATGTTTGATTCCGATGCGGTTGCAGATTTCTTCGAGAATAAAGGTGGGAGATGCACTGATGACAAGGTCGTCCTCTTTCTGAATTTCAAAGTAGAAGGACTTGATTTTGTGCTCACGTTTGTCCCAGAATTCCTTTGCAACCTGCTTGGGGTCTATGTTCTGCGATAAGATAAAATCACTGAGCATAGGTCCGTATTTATCCACAATGTCCTCAAAGCGGAAGGTGAGGTTTCTGTAATCCCGGATGACCTTGATTATGTCGGGAGTGAGCTTTAGCAAAGAAGGGTTTTTCTTTAAATATTCAAGAGTAAATTCGATAGCTGTGTCACCGTCGAAAATTGTATCGTCAAAATCATATACGTTCATTGGTTGTCTCCTTTAACTTAAATTTTTTCAAGCTGCAGATATTCGTCTTTTACAAGCCCGATTTTTTTGAAGATAATGTGGAAAATCAGACTTAAGGCTGCAGGAGCAATAATGTGCATCAGAACGATGAGGAGAACTGTTTTGCCCTCTCCGAAGGAATCAGCCATTGCCGAGTAAGCACCGAACTGTCCCACAAGTCCGCTTGTACCCATACCTGCACCTGAGGGAGTGTTGGTCATTTTTAAAAGGCAGGTTGAAACAGGGCCGAGAACAGCACCTGCAAGAGTGGGAGCAAGAGCAATCTGAGGATGCTTCATAATGTTTCCGAACTGGAGCATGCTTGTTCCGATGCCCTGGCTGATGAGTCCGCCGACACCGTTAGCCTTGAAGGATGTAACGGCAAATCCGACCATCTGTGCACAGCAGCCGACAGCGGCGGCACCTGCGGCAATTCCCTCAAGCCCGAGCATAATGCAAAGAGCCGCAGAGCTGATGGGCGCCGTAAGCACAAGTCCTACGATTACGGAAACCGCAATTCCCATAGGGAAGGGGTGAAGCTGAGTCGCAGAATTGATGAGGTCACCGAGTCCGTTCATCATCTGTGAAAGGAAGGGGCCTGCAAAGGTGCTGACAAAGCCACCGGTTATTATTGTTATAAGGGGTGTCAGAACGATGTCGATTTTGGTCTTTCCGGCAACAAGTCGGGCAACCTCGTTAGCAACAAGGGAGGAAATGTAAGCTCCGACAGGGCCGCCGAGCTGGTAACCGAAGGCACCGACAGCAATGCAGGAAAATATAACAAGAGGCTTTGATTTAAGTCCGTAGGCGATTGCCGCACCGATTGCCGCACCGACAACGGGTGATGATGCACCGAGAACCTCGGAGAATGTGCCGAGAATTTCAAGGTGGGGAATTTTCGCAAGCTGGCTGATGATGAGTCCGACAATCAGTGATGAAAACAGACCGAGAGCCATAAAGCTCATTGCGTCAACGAGATACCTTTTAAAATACTTTTTAACTACTGACACTTTTCATTCCTTCTTTTTGATTATTTTTTTAAGATTAACTTTTATTATATCATAGTACGTTATTTTTGGCAATAATTTTTGTAAGGGATTTAATTTGACTTAAGGTATCAGTTATAGTATAATCTAAACGAAAGGATGAATTTATAATGCTTGAAAGATTACAAAGATTTATGTACGGCAGGTACGGAAATGATCAGCTTAATCTCTTTCTTGTTATCTGCGGCTGTATTACAACACTTCTTCTTACTCTTTTTGTACCGAGAGAGCTTTATTATCTCAGAAGCCTCGGAACGGTGCTTTACATTGTTGCCCTTGTCCGCAGTTTATCAAAGAATCACGAAAAACGTCGCAGAGAAAACGCAAAGTTTCTTGAGATTAGTAAGCCGTGGCGTGCGTTCATAATGAAAAAAATGGGTCAGTATCAGGACAAAGATCACAGATACTACAACTGTCCTCAATGTCACCGCACCTTAAGAGTACCCAAGGGAAGAGGAAAAATCAACATAACCTGCCCGCATTGTGCAAAACAGTTTAAAAAGAGAACTTGAAAAATGGCAGAGAGAGAAGTATAATGTAGCAGTGAGTAGTGAGTAGTAATGGCCGAGGGCCAAGGCAGGGAGGCGCTTTGGTGTTGATGACGCGACTACAATTCTGCACGCTGCATTCAATAAGGAGGTAACCATGAACATTCTCGTAACCGGAGGAGCCGGCTTTATCGGCTCGAATTTTATATATTATATGCTTAAAAAGCACCCGTCTTACAGAATTGTCTGCATTGATGCTCTTACTTATGCAGGCAATCTCGAAACCCTCGGTAAGGCAATGCAAAATCCGTCCTTCCGCTTCTTCAAGGGTGACATAACAGACAGAAAGGCAGTTTACGGACTTTTCGAGGAGGAGAAGTTTGATGCTGTTGTCAACTTTGCGGCAGAAAGCCATGTTGACCGTTCAATCGAAGAGCCGGAGATTTTCCTTAAGACAAACATCCTCGGAACACAGGTGCTTCTTGATGCGGCAAAAAAATACGGCAACATCCGTTACCATCAGGTGTCGACCGACGAGGTTTACGGCGACCTTCCCCTTGACCGTCCTGATTTGTTCTTCACAGAGGAAACACCTATCCACACCTCTTCACCATATTCGGCAAGTAAGGCGTCGGCTGACCTTCTTGTAATGGCTTATTACCGTACCTACGGTGTGCCCGTTACAATCAGCCGCTGCAGCAACAATTACGGTCCCTACCATTTCCCCGAAAAGCTCATTCCTCTTATGCTTATAAATGCACTTGAAGGAAAAGAGCTTCCCGTTTACGGTGAGGGACTCAATGTCCGTGACTGGCTTTATGTTGAGGATCATTGCAAGGCGATTGACCTTATTTTACACAAGGGCAGAATCGGTGAGGTTTACAATGTAGGCGGTCACAACGAAAGGGCAAATATCGATGTTGTAAAAGATATACTCAACATCCTCGGCAAGGATGAAAGCCTGATAAGATATGTCAAGGACAGACCGGGACACGATATGCGTTATGCAATAGACCCGACAAAGATTCAGAATGAGCTCGGATGGCATCCCGAAACAAGCTTCAGAGACGGTCTCAGACTCACAATTAACTGGTACCTTGCAAACACAGAGTGGTGGCAGAACATCATAAACGGTGAGTATATGAATTATTATGAAAAGATGTATGCCGACAGGAAGTAGAGAGGGCCGAGGGCCTAGTAGTCAGTAGTAAGTAGTAAGGAACGGACGGCAGATGCCGTCCGTTTTGGTTTATGTTAGATCGCGTAGGGGTGACCACACGGGATCGCCTTGAACTCTCTCAGTCAAAATCTTTGATTTTGACTGAGAGAGTAAATCAATATAAATTATTGTGATGCAACAAAAAACGAGGATGTAACTGATACATCCTCTTAATTTTATTCTTCAAGAAGATCATAGACTATTTTTAGTTCTTCCTCGGTGAAACTGTATTCATCGAGGAATTCTTTGAGTCTGTCATTATTTACGGTTTTTTTCTTGTCGTAAATCTTATTTTCAAGCTCTTTCATTGCGTAAATATCACGGCAGGAGTCATAGCTGACGGTGATATCATTGCCGTCGGACAGGTTCATCGTAAGATACAGGTTGCTTGGTATATATTCAGAATGATGATTAAAGGTCTGTATATATCCGGCTGAAACTGATATTGTATAACTTTCAACCTCGTCATAGCTATGCTCTTTAGTCGGAGTGTTGAAAATGCTATATGTTGTTATTCCATTTTGGGTAAATTCCTGTCGTCCTACACAACCGAGCAAGCCGACACAAAACAGTAAAAGTAAAACAGCAGACAATATTGCGGATTTTTTCATAAAAAATTTTTGATTGTTTTTATACTTTTCAATATGTTGATATCGTTTATCAAATATCGGAAAAGCAAAACGGTAGGCTGTGTAATCAATATCCTTGTTGCCGAAAATATGTGCTTTTTTTCTTGATAGGTCAAAAACAAGAAGCATCAACGTAAGTATAAAGGGAAGCATTAAGAATAGCGTCCATATCTGATTGAAGGCAAGTATATCGGGATTTTTGAATATTAAGAAATGGGAAAGCAATTCATAACCGTAAATACAAGCTATAATAACAAGAACTGCTAAAACTTTCAGTACAGCGTAAAGTACTTTGTCTGTTTTTGAAAGTGGTGCATAAGGCTTGTTGCGTTTCTTTTGCTTTTTTCTTTTTTTATTTTCTGCCATTATATTTTCTTCCTTTTTTTCGATGTGATATAATCATATTATATTAAAGCTGAAATTGCAATATAAAAAAGTAGACTTTTAAGGTTGTAAAAGTCTGTTAAGTGAAATTTTTTGCGGAATATCTTTTTCGGTTGTTAAAACCTTTACTCGCGATTGTGAATTGAAAATTGTGAATTGCGAATTAAAAACTCCCCCTCATCGAGAGGGGGAGTTTTGATTATGCCTTGTCTGCGCAGCCGAGAACAGTTTCGATCTTGTGTGAAACAACACCTTCAATTGCATCTCTTGCAGGAGTGAGGTACTGTCTGGGATCGAAGTGCTTGGGGTTCTGTGTGAAGTGCTTACGAACAGCAGCTGTCATTGCGATACGGATGTCGGAGTCAACATTGATCTTGCAAACAGCCATTGATGCAGCCTCACGGAGCATTTCTTCGGGGATGCCGATAGCGTCGGGCATTTCGCCGCCGAATTCGTTGATTGTCTTAACGTCCTCCTGGTTAACTGAGGAAGCACCGTGGAGAACGATGGGGAAGCCGGGGAGCTTTTCTTCAACCTCCTTGAGGATGTCGAAACGGAGCTGGGGCTTCTGTCCGGGCTTGAACTTGTAAGCGCCGTGGCTTGTACCAATAGCGATTGCAAGTGAGTCAACGCCTGTTCTTGTAACGAAGTCGTAAACCTGTGCGGGATCTGTGAAGTTTGCATCCTCTTCGCTTACGTTGACATCGTCTTCGATACCTGCGAGCTGGCCGAGCTCACCTTCAACAACAACACCGTGAGCGTGAGCATAATCAACAACCTTCTTTGTAAGAGCAACATTCTCTTCGTAGTCGAGGTGTGAGCCGTCGATCATAACTGATGTGAAGCCACCGTCGATGCAGGACTTACATGTTTCAAAGTCGGGGCCGTGGTCGAGGAGAAGAGCGATGGGAAGACCGGTTTCTTCAGCGGCAGCCTTTACCATAGCAACAAGGTAGTCGTGTGAAGCGTACTTTCTTGCACCTGCTGAAACCTGAAGGATAACGGGTGAGTTGTGCTTCTTTGCAGCTCTTGTAATACCCTGGATGATTTCCATGTTGTTTACGTTGAAGGCGCCGATAGCGTAGCCGCCCTTGTATGCATCTTCAAACATTTTCTTTGTTGTAACTAATGCCATGATTATTACTCCTTTATATTAATTTTATTTTTTGCCTTAAAAGTATACAATAATTATATTTGCTTGTCAAGTTGATGATTTAAGCAGTGGGTGTGTAGGTCATTGCAAAGCAGTGTGAACGGATTCGTCCGCCGAGAAGCTTGATTCTGAAGTCGTTACCTGTCATTGTGCTTGAGCCTACACGGATCGATGAAACGTAACCGATGTCCTCTCTTACGGCGGCATCGTGGGAAATGATGCTCAGCCACGTTGCGGGGTCACCTGAAAGAGTGATTCCCTGAGCCTGTGCAAGAGCCTTGATGTCCTCGCTTGAAAGGGTTACGGTGGACTTGAAGTCGGGGTCGTTATAGTCACCGACGGAATCTCTTGCGCCGTTGAGGTAGGGTACATTGGTGCCGCTTGATTTACCCCAGCAGTTGTAATAGGATGTGGTCTTACCTGCACTCATTGAGTGGAAGGGAGTAAGAGCCGTTGAGCCGTTGTTTGAGATGTAAGGTCCGATGGACATTATTTCGTCAACTGCGGCGTAGATTGAAGCCGAGGGAGTTTTGGAAGCATCAAGGAAGGCGTGGGAGCTTGTTGTGAGATTTCCTGAGAAAATCGGACTGCCGCTTGCAAGTGATTCAGCATTGTGGTATCTTGCAAAGGTATAGATTGCAACAACCTGAGCCTTGAGAGCTTCCGGGTTGAAGGATGAGCTCATTTCAGCCTCGAGCGCTCTTGCAAGGTACTCTCTTGTCTCATACTGCTTGCCTTCGTAGGTGATCTTCTGAGGATAAATTTCACCGGTTACGATTGATGTGGCTGAATCGTAGTAATAATGTGAGAGAATTTCAGCCCAGCTCCAGCCGAGAGAGGCAAGGTGGTTTGCGCCGGTCTGACTCATTCCGACACCGTGACCGTAGCCGAAAACATAAAATGTGAAGGTACCCTTGGTGGATGCTTCCTTTGTTGTGGTCGGTGCTGCGGTAACATCGGGTGATGAGGGCTCTGTCACATTTGCGTTTCCGCTGTTGGGAAGAGTGGGTGTGCTGTTTGCACTGAAGGGGTTATTCTGTGTAGGGATGGGATTTGTGACCGAAGGATCAACGTTTACTACCGGAGTAAGGGTGGTAGGCTCGTCCTTTGTTGCCATACCGATTACAATGCAGATGGGAACAATAATTGCAATTACAAGAGCAATGATTCCGCCTATCATCATATTTTTACTCATCATCGGCTCCTGGGGCTTTGCTGCAGCGTTTCTTCGTCTTTCCTCGTCCTCACGCTCACGTCTCCTCTGTGCCATTTCGAGTGCCTTGACTGTCTGGTCTGCCTTTGCTTCAACAAGACCTGCAAGCACCGTGAGGGCGTGGGGAAGGATTACGCTCAGATCCTCGGGATTTGATGTGTTGATTTTCTTTGCCTTTGCTGAGCCCTTGTCAACAATTGCCGCATAGGCAAAGTAAACTGTTTTTCCGTCATCGGTTTCTGTTGAGTAAATCTCTGAAATCGCACCGCCGAGTGAGGAATCCGAGTTGACCATAGCCTCTCTTGCGTGACGGATGATTTTTACTGACTCTGTTTCGGCAGTTGAGTCCTCCTGATCGTCGGCATCCTCGTCAATAACCTCAACAAAGTTGATTCTGTCGGTAAGGCCGTCAATCTGATCATAAAGGTTGTAAACCCACATTGTTGCCTCACTTGTTGCAAGTGAAATTTTCATATCGGCCTTTTTAAGACTCTCAATGATTTTCTCAACAGCGGGAGTAATGTCTGTCTGAGGCATCCTGATGGGCGGTCTTTCTCCCTTTGCGATTGCCGCCATAGGCTCAAGCACGTCCTCAACAAGGGATGTAAGGGGAAGGTCAATTCTCATAAAGTCCAGAGGAAGGACAGTGAGCTTGCCGTGAAGCACATCCTTGGTAAAGCCGCAGAAAAGACCGTCGGAGGTGAAGTGGTAAACACTTCCCTTGGGAACAAGGCTGTGACCTGCAACATCAATTTCGGAAACGTCATCTCCGGCGTTAAGGGAAATAAGCTCGGCAATTTCTTCGCTTTCGTATTCCTGAAGCAGAAGCTTTGCAATAAGCTCTCTTTTAACATAATTGTATTCGTCCGTTTCGCAGGCAACGATTACATAGTCACCGTTTTCCGTTGCAAGAAGGGTTTCGTTATAAAGAGCCTCGTGAGTGGAGAAGGAGCGCATTGTTTCATCAGACAGACCGAATTTTTCGGCGGCAAGGCCGATTTTGTAAACGGTGTCTGAGGAAAAGGCTGATATATCATCTAAAGTGAATAATCTGATCATTTTTTACCTCCTATGCAATTTCCCATTTGTAGGCATTGGCGTAGGGATTTGTCATTCCGTACTCATCGTAGTATGCCTGGGGGAATCTCGGATTTGAATTTTCGACAGCCTTGTCTGTGTTCACCTCTGTGCTTTCACCGGGACGGACAAGCCTTGCAATGACAACAAGTCTTGCATCCTCAAACTCGTCGTAGCAGGTTGAAAGTGTAAGGAGTCTGTCTGTCGGAAGTACATTGACGCCCGTGTCATAAAGTGAACGCTGTGCCAGCTGATTAAGGTATGCTGTGTAGTTGAGAGTGCTGCCTAGGTTCGACCAGTAATAGGGGAAAACATAGCCGTTGTCATCCTCAGGATAAATGTTGGTGACGATTGTTGCGATAATCTTGAAGTTGAAATCCTGATAGAGAGTGTTGAAGGAGATTACGGGAGCCTTTTTGTAGCCGTCAAGAGTAAGATACTGCTCGAGGGTTGTGAAAAGGGAGCCGTCCTTCATGTTGTGTCCGTAAATGACCGTGTTCATGTCAAGGGTTGTGGGGTTGTTTCGGTAGGTCATAAAGGGACAGCCGTACTTGGTGTAATTTCCGAAGAAATCCTTTTCAAGATATTCATCATCGTCCTTACCCTGAACAATGGGGAAATCTACACGGGAGCCTGCGGCGTAAAGGTAGCCGACAAAATCCTGGTTCTCAGCGTAAAGCTTTGCATATTTAAGCTGAATGTTGTCGGGGAAAACGATGTGGGGATTCTGCTTTTTAAGAAGCTCGAACTGCTCTGAGGGAGTGAGGAACTTCGTTGTTGTGGGCTTTGTTGTTTTGTTGTTTTTATCCTTTTTCGTGGTCTCCTGGGAAGCTGCGGTTGTGGTCTGAGAATCACTTCCCGAGGGCTCTGCGGGTGCATCCGAGATGATGAGATCGGAAATGTCATTCATAAGGTTCTCGTTTTGCTTATGAAGGCGGTACTCGTTATAAAGCATACCGCCGGAAACAACAATTGCAATAAGTGAAATTGCGAGGATTGCTCTTCTGATGATTTCATTTGCGGGAAGCTTTTTGCCCTTTTCTGCCTCTTCGGCAACGGTGTCCTGTGTCTCTTCTTCAGCGTCCTCAAGAATTTCTCTCGGGAAAATGCCGATTTTCTTGTCTGCCTCTTCGCTGACATCGGCGGCAAGGCTTTCATCAATTTCGGGCTCGTCGGGAGTGATTTTTACGGGACGGACAACGGGAGCATCAACACCCGTTACCTTTGAGGTGCGGTTAAGGGACATTGCATTGAGCTCAAAGGTGCCGATTTCCATTTCGTCAACAACGAAGGAGGGGGTGGTATCGTCTGAGGAGCCTGCACGCTTTCTTGACGGAAGCTCAACCTCTGAAATGTCAAAGGCGGGAGCTGATTTCATGTAGTTGTGAGAGAAGGAATCATAGCCTTCGTCAGCATCCTCTTTTTTGTCAAAATCGGGGCTCTGGAAAAGAACTCTTGTGCCTGCGTTCATACCCGATGAGCTGTCCTGAGCGGATGGTGCAGGCTGCTGAACGGGAGCGTATGTCGGCTGCACGACGGGCGGCTGAGGGTAAACGGGCGGCTGAGGATAAGCTCCGGGGTAAGCACCGGGCTGTACGGGGTAGCCCTGAGGGTAAGCCTGATAGGGCGGCTGACCGGGAGCAAGGAATACGGGTACGGGCTGAGGTGCATTACCGGGATAGAACACCGGCTGAGGATAAGCACCCGGCTGTACGGGATAACCCTGAGGATAAGCGCCTGCAGGTGTGTAGTAAGCCGAGGGCGGAGTCTGAGGCTGTGCGGGAGCAGGAGGAACAACGGGTGCGGTCTTTTTGATAGGGGGAGGAGCCTGCCTTCCTGAAGCCTGAACAGAAGCATCAGCCGGAAAAGCTGAGACCTGCTCTGTCGGGATGTTCTGAGTAAAGTCAATGCTTATATCTGCGTTGGGCTTCTCCGGCTTCATCTGATTGAACTCCTTGATGAGGTCGTAGCTTGTCTTGCTGAAAATATCCTTTGACTCTTTGTTGAAGCTGTCATCTTCGTATATGTTTTTCATTTTTCTGACTCCTTGAACGAATTGATGAATTCTCTGATATCTTTACCCTCTGACCTTTTTTCAGGGTAGCTTAAAGCGCTGAGTCTCAGCTCGTTGAGAGCATTTGACGCGCTGACAAGTCTGTTGTAATCACGGCAGGTTTTACTGTTGTGTCCCGTGTTGAGCTCCTTGATGCAAGCGTAGCTTCCGTCGGTGACGGCAATGTAGATTCTGCCGACAGGAATAAGGGGATCATCGCTTTCAGGCCCTGCCATACCTGTTACGGAAACGCCGAAGGTGGCACCCGAAAGCTTTTTTACTCCTAAAGCCATTTCGGCGGCAACAACCGCACTTACGGCTCCGTATTTTCTGAGGCTTTCAGCACTTACGCCGAGAACCTTGTTCTTTATTTCATCTGAGTAAGAGATAACTCCGCAGTGAAATACCGAGGATGCACCGGGAATGTCGGTTATTCTTTTTGCACAAAGTCCGCCGGTGCAGGACTCTGCAAAAGCAACGGTGAGCTTCTTTTCCTTGAGAAGCTTTACGACGGTTTCTTCCACGCTGCCTGTGTCAATGCCGTAAATGTAGTTTCCGAGACGGTTTTTGATTTCGTCGATTACGGGCATCATCAGTCTGTCAGCATTTTCCTTTGAGTCAGCCTTTGCCGTAACCCGAAGAAGAGCCTCACCGTTTTTTGCATAGGGGGCAACGGTGGGATTACTGCTTTCAAGAAGGTCACTGACCTTTTCGCTCATTGCACTCTCGCCGATGCCGAAGGTGCGGATGCTGTGAGAGACGATGGTTTCGTTTGAAAATGATGCAAGATAAGGCTTTACCTTATCAAGGAACATCGGAATCATTTCCTTCGGAGGTCCGGGGAGAATGATGATTGCCTTGCCGTCTTTTTCCATTATGCAGCCCGGTGCGGTACCGTTGTCGTTTGAAAGCACGGTTGCGCCCTCGGGAATGAGAGCCTGCTTTATGTTGCATTCGGGCATAGGGAGATTTTTAAGTTTGTAGAAATCCTCAATCTGTCTGAGAGAGGGCTCGTGAAGAATGAGCTCCTTTTCAAAAAACTCGGCACAGACCTCTTTGGTCATATCGTCGGGAGTGGGTCCGAGACCGCCCGTGAGGATGAGAAAGTCACTTCTTTCTGCCGCCTTTTTAAGGACACCGAGAAGCCGGTTTCTGTTATCTCCGACGGTGCATTGGAAAAGCACATTGAAGCCGAGAGAAGCCATTTGTGTTGACAGAAACTGTGCATTTGTATTGAGAATGTCGCCAAGAAGAATCTCGGTGCCGACGCTTATAAGCTCACAGTTCATTTTCTCTCAACTCCTTTTTAATTATTTCTAAACAATAATGATACTACTTAAAACTGACTTAAACCGGTATATGATAATAACAAACGGTTAAAACATTATAAACAAATCAGTCGACGAATTCATAGCGTGCCGTTTCGACGGCTCTGTCAATCATTTCACTGAAATCGAAGGCACTCTCAGCTTCTTCAATAAGCTGGAGAGTAGGTCTTGTTCTCGGGTGCTTCGGTGTGAAAACGGTGCAGCAGTCCTCGTAGGGAAGTATGGAGGTTTCAAAGGCACCGATGTTTCTTGATATTGTGATGATTTCGTCCTTGTCCATACCGATAAGGGGACGGAAAACGGGCATATCGGAAACTGCATCCGTGCAGGCGATTGCTCCGAGAGTCTGGGATGCAACCTGACCGAGGCTTTCACCCGTAACAAGAGCACCGCAGTTGTCCTTTCTTGCAAGGCGGAGTGAAATTTTCATCATAAGACGGCGCATAATGATAGTGAAAAGCTCCTCGGGGCAATGCTCCTTGATTGCCTCCTGGATTTCCGTGAAATTGACAACGGCAAAGTTGATTCTGCCCGAGTACTTTGCAACGATTGAAACAAGGTCGCGCACCTTCATTTCGGCACGCTTGCTTGTGTAGGGCGGTGCGGCAAAGTGGATTGCGTCAAGCTGCAGACCTCTTTTAGACATCATCCAGCCTGCAACGGGGGAGTCGATTCCTCCCGAAACAAGAAGGGCAACTCTTCCTGCAGAGCCGACGGGCATACCGCCTGCACCTTTTATCTGATTGCCGTGAATGAAAACATTTTTGTCACGCACCTCGACGGTAACGGTAATGTCGGGATTGTGAACATCGACCTTGAGTGAAGGAATTGAACGCAGAAGATGAGCGCCGACCTCGCGGCAGATTTCAGGTGAGGTCATGGGGAACTTCTTGTCACTTCTTTTTGCGTTGACCTTGAAGGTACGGACGCTTCTCAGTTCGTCACCGAGGTACTCAAGGGCAACCCTTTTGATTTCGGCAATGTCCTTTTCGCAAACGGCAGCTCTTGAAAAGGCGGCGATGCCGAAAACTCTTCTGAGTGCATCGACTGCTGCCTCAAAGTCTGTGTCCTCCTCGGTAGCTTCTGCGATGATTGTTGACTGGGATTTTGTGAAAACGAATTTTCCTGCCGAAGCAAGAAGACGTCTTCTGATATTTTTTACGAGCATATCCTCGAAGGTGGAGCGGTTGAGTCCCTTGAGGGCAATCTCACCGTTTTTTATAAGTAAAACTTCTTTCATGGTTAACCTCTTTTTTTATGCAGAATGTAGAATGCAGAGTGCAGAATTAATGGTCTGCGACGCATTTGTAATGCCCTCTGTCAGCTTCGCTGACATCTCCCACGGGAGAATTTTATGAAGTAGTCACTGTTTGAGGTGGATTTGCCGAAGGTAAAGACGGAGAGGGCTATTCCCCTGACTACTGACTACCGGATACCGGCCCCTCAGTCACCCGACCCTTGCTACTTACTACTATTTCTTCTTCTTCCGTATCACCTTAACTGCCGTATCAATTCCTGACAGAAGATAATCAAGCTGCTCCTTTGTCGTAAAACGCGACATACTCACACGAAGTGAGGAGTCGATGATGTCGTTGTCAAGGCCCATTGCCGTAAGTACGGGGCTTTTGTGTCCCTTTGAGCAGGCTGAGCCCGATGAAACGTAAATCTCCATATCGGAAAGGAAGTTAAGCACAGTTTCGCTTCTGAGTCCTATGAGTGAAAAATTCACAATGTAGGGCAGAGCGTTTTCGGGGGAGTTGATTGTGACGAAGTCTCTTTTCTTAAGCTGCGAAACGAGATAGTCACGGTTTTCTGTGAGAAGGTAAAGACTTTCCTTTATCTTAAGCTCATCCATTGCTCCGAAAAAGCCTGCAATTGCCGGCATCGGCTCAGTGCCGGGACGGATGTCCCTTTCCTGTCCGCCGCCGACGGCAACGGGACGAAGCTTTGTGCCTTCCTTTATGAAAATTGCACCGACGCCCTTCGGACCGTGAATCTTGTGTGAGCTGACCGTCATAAGGTCAATTCCCCATTTCTTCGGGGTGAGGGGGATTTTTCCGAAGGCCTGAACTGCATCAACGTGGATGAGGGCAGGTGAATTCTTCCTTTTTACTATCCGTGAGATTTCCTCAATCGGCTCGATTGTGCCGACCTCGTTGTTGACTGCCATGATGCTTACGAGAATTGTTTTTTCGTCGATTGCGTCCTCGAGCTTTTCAAGGTCAATGAGGCCCTTGCTGTCGGTGGGAATTCTCACAACGTCAAAGCCTTCGTCAGCAAGTCGGTCAAAGGCCTTCTGCACACTCGGATGCTCAACGGCAGAGGTGATGACGCGGTTGCCTTTTCTTTTATGCTGATAAGCCGCGCCGAAAACGGCAAGGTTGTTGCCTTCTGTTCCTCCGCTTGTGAAAAAGACCTCCCTTTCACTGCAGGAGAGAAGCTCGGAAAGCTTTTTTCTTGCACCTTTTAAAAGCAGATCAGCCTCGATGCCTTTTTCGTGAAGAGAAGAGGGATTACCCCAGATTTTTTCAATTGAACCGACCATTTTCTCCCTTGCTTTTTGGCAAAGCGGAGTGGTCGCACTGTTGTCAAGATAAGCTTCCAAGGGCACACCTCCTCATAATACATCATAATTAGATATTATTATACTATAAATAAAGAAAATGTGCAATGATTTATAGAAAAAAAGGGGATATTTTTAAGGCGGTTTGACAAACTAATTTTAGTGAAAATACTCAAAAGTAGTGAGTAGTAGGCAGTAAGGGTCAAGGCTCGAGGGCTAAGGGTCAAGGGTCGAGGTCCAAGGACTGAGGTCAAAGGTCACCTGCAGTACATTTACAAAAAGGAGAAAACTATGAATTCAACAAAAGAAAAAATGCAACAGAGAATTATAATCTTTCTCGGAGCTGTCTGTTTGCTTCTGACGGTCAGCTCGGCTTATTTTTCCTACGAGTCCGGCAAGCTGCAGGAACGGGAAAAAATTATGAACGAAAAGGCGATAAGCTCTCTTTGTGAGAGCCTTGACAGTATAAGCGTAAGTCTCGGCAAGGGCGTTTACACCGCAGATTCACTCGCTCTCGGACAAATCGGAAACGAGCTTTGCCGACTGGCCTCCTGTGCAAAGGAAAGCCTCGGTCAGCTCGATTTTGATTCCGAAATGAGAGATGAGGTTTACCGCTTCCTGTCGCAGGTAGGCAATTTTACCGTTGCTGTGGCACAGGGCGAAAGGGGCATAACTGCCGAAAGCTCAGAGAAGCTCAGATCCCTTTCAGCCTACGCAGAAAAGCTCTCCGACGGGCTTAATGAAATCTGCCTTGATTACTATAACGGCGGTGTTTCTCTGCAGAGTGCATCGGGCAATCTCGTAACCGATGAAAGGCTTCTGCCCGATGATTTTTACAAGCGGCTTTACGATACGGCACAGACGATGACGGACTATCCCACTCTTGTATATGACGGGCCCTTTGCCGATAACATTTCAAAGAAAAAATCCGAGTTTCTCAATGACAAAAAGGAGATAACTGCCCGAGAGGCGCTCGAAAGGGCGGCGGATACCCTCGGCGTGAAGCAAAGCAGCCTCAGAAGAGAGGAGGACATCGGCTCCGAGCCGAAGCGTTATTGCTTTTCTGTTGGTGGAAATGACATCACAATAACCAAAAAAGGCGGGTACATCTGCAGTCTGATTACGGAAAGCTTTGCTGTTGAGGAAAGTATCAGCACAAAAGAAGCGATCAAAAGAGGCAGGAAATATTTGTCAAGGCTCGGCTACGAAAGCATGAAAAGCAGCTACTACAGCGTTTACGACGGCATCTGTACGGTGAATTTTGCCTACAGTGACGGCGGGGTGGTCTGCTACAGCGATCTGATTAAGGTGAGCATAGCACTTGACACGGGAAAGCTTGTGGGACTTGATGCAAAAAACTATCTTCTCAATCACAAGCAAAGGAGCTTTCCTAAAGAGAGGATTTCACAGTCGGATGCACAGAAGAGACTTTCACCTTCCCTTGAGGTCATTGATTCACAGCTTGCGGTAATACCTCTTGATACGGGAAAGGAAGCCTTCTGTTATGAGCTTCATTGCAGAGACAGGGAGAAAAAAGAGGTGCTTGTGTACCTTGATGCACAGACAGGAAGGCAGGCGGATTTGTTGCTTTTGCTTTATTCTGACGACGGAATACTGACAAAATAACGAAAAAAACGGTAAAACAATAAAAAATCGCAAGTGAGAAAATCACACAAAAATCGCAGAAAAAACGAGAAAATCAAAGAAAACAATTTGTCAGATAAAAAAATCAAAAAAAGGTGTTGACAAGCGTTACTCTTTGTGGTAAACTATCCGAGCAAATTAAGAAAAAATAATTTTGGAGGTAAACGCATATGTCAACTTATATGCCCAAAGCAGGCGACATCACACGTAAGTGGTATGTTATTGACGCTGAAGGTAAGACCCTCGGCTCAGTTGCCGCAAAAGCTGCAGTTCTTCTCCGCGGCAAGCACAAGGCAACATTTACACCCCACGCTGACTGTGGCGACCACGTAATCATCATCAACGCTGATAAGGTTGTTCTCACAGGTAAGAAGCTCGATCAGAAAATGTACTATCATCACACAGGCTACATCGGTAATATGAAGAAGGTTAAGTATTCAACCCTCATGAAGGAGAAGCCTGAATTCGCAATGACCAAGGCTGTTAAGGGCATGATCCCCGACACAGTAATCGGCAGAAACGCTCTTACAAGACTTCGCGTATATGCAGGTGCAGAACACGCACACGCAGCACAGAAGCCCGAAGCAGTTGAACTTTAATAGAAAGGGAGGAAAAGTAAATGTACGAAACAACACCGTTCTTCTACGGCACAGGCCGCAGAAAGAAGTCAATCGCAAGAGTACGTGTATATGCAGGTACAGGTAAGATTATCATCAACGACAGAGATATCGACGATTATTTCGGTCTTGAAACACTTAAGCTCATCGTTCGTCAGCCTCTCAATCTCACAGGTACAACTGAGAAGTTTGACATCGTTTGCCGTGTAACAGGCGGCGGCGTTACAGGCCAGGCAGGTGCTATCCGTCACGGCCTTTCAAGAGCTCTTCTTCAGTATGACGAGGAACTTCGTCCTGCTCTCAAGAAGGCAGGTTTCCTCACTCGTGACCCCAGAATGAAGGAAAGAAAGAAGTACGGTCTCAAGGGCGCACGTCGTGCACCTCAGTTCAGCAAAAGATAATTTATCCCGAATGGGATTTTATCGGACTCCTCTGCTTATGCAGGGGAGTTTTATTATTGTTAATGCATATACTATTGACAAAAGAATAATTTTGTAATACAATGTAATACAGAGAGGAGATGTTATTATGACTGTTTCTTTACGACTTACAAATGAAGATGCTTTGCTTATAAAAAAATATGCGGAAATTAACAATATGTCTGTTTCCGAGCTTATCAGACAGACGGTTGTTGAGCGAATTGAAAATGAATATGATCTTGAAAGCTTCAATAAGGCTCTTGCTGAATACAGAGAAAATCCTGTTACCTATTCTCTTGATGAGGTAGAAAAGGAGCTTGGATTATGAAATATACGGTAAGATTTACCGAAAGGGCTAAAAAAGACCTTAAAAAACTCGACAAACACACAGCGGCACTGATTCTCGGTTGGGTGAGAAAAAATCTTGAAGGTTGTGAAAATCCCAGAGTCCACGGAAAAGCCCTTACGGCTAACCGCAGCGGACAATGGCGTTACCGTATCGGTGATTATCGGCTTCTTGCGCAGATTGAGGATGAGGTTGTTACTGTTCTTGTGCTTAATGTCGGTCACAGAAGAGATGTTTACAACTGAAATTTTTACACTTCCGAGAAATCGGGAGTGTGTTTTTTTCTTGTCATTTTTCCACATCTTGTGTTATAATGCACTTGTAAAAAAGGAGGTCGGATTATGAAAAAGCTTTATATCAAAAGTGAGCTTGGCTTTGCGCTTGTTTCTATAGGCATTTACTGTGTACTGATGAGCCTCGGTGACAGCCTTTCGGAGACAGTCGGCATCAAAAAGTCAGTAACCTTGCCTGTTGCGGCAATTTTGTCAGCGGTTCTCTTCTTTTTTATAAAAAAGAACGGCTTGAGTGAAATATACGGACTTTGCAAATCACAGATTAAAGCTTCATCGGTGCTTTATTACGTACCTCTTTTACTGCTTCTGACGGTGAATCTGTGGCACGGCTTTGCGATTAATCTTACTGTGACAGAGACAGTGCTTTATATTCTGACAATGCTTTTAGTCGGCTTTCTTGAGGAGGTTATCTTCCGCGGGCTTCTCTTTGGTGCAATGAAAAAGGACAGCCTTAAGGCTGCCGTAATTGTTTCGTCCCTTACCTTCGGAATGGGACACATCATAAATCTCTTTAACGGCTCAGGTGCAGAGCTTTTTGAAAATCTTTTGCAGGTGGTTTATGCTTCGGCGGCAGGCTTTATGCTGGTGATGCTTTACCTTAAAACAAAAAGCCTTATTGTGCCGATTGCTTTTCACGGGATTTTCAATGCCCTTAGTGTTTTCTCGGATGAGAGTGCTTTGACGGAAAAGGACAGAATACTCTCCTGCTGCTTTCTTGTGGCGGTAAGCGGTCTGTACGGAGTGTATCTTATGAAATCGGGAGGTGAAGGAAATGAAAATACGCCTTGCAGAGGAAAATGATGCTTCCTTCATTGCTTCAACTTATGTTTGCAACCACAGAACAACCTACAGAAATCTTCTTCCCGATGAATACTTTCAGACTCTTACACAGGAATCTGCTGCTGAAAAATGGCGTGCCTATATTGCCGATGAAAATAACCGTGTGTGGATTGCTGAAAATGAAAACGGCTTTCTCGGCTTTGCCGCAGCAATGCCCGATGAAGAGCTGGCGGGTGCGTGGTACCTTGACTCGCTTCACGTCTTAGAAAATGCAAGAGGCAAGGGTGTCGGTACAGCACTTATAAAAACCGTCGGGAAATACGCCCTTAGTGAAGAATATGAAAAAATGAGCATCTGCATTGTAAAAGGTAACGACAAAGCGGCCAATCTTTACCGTAAGCTCGGTGCAAGGCACTACAAGGATTTTACGGGTAAAATGTCCTTGTCCGAAAAGCTTTTGTGGGATGATTTAAAAATTTTTTCCGAAAATCTGTAACGAAACTCTTTTTTGCGGGTATCACTTATGAACGGACGGAAAGGACGGTGAAAAGCAATGGACAAATCCTTTGAAAAGGTGTACACAGAGTATTACACTCCCGTGTACCGCTATATCTTTTCGATGTGCAAGGATAAGTATACTGCCGAGGAAATTACGCAAGAAACATTTTTCAAGGCGCTTAAGAATATTGAAAAATACGACCCTTCGCAGAAAATGCTCACCTGGCTTTGCGCCATTGCGAAAAACACATGGCTTTCCGGATTTAAGAAGTCGGGGAAATTTGAGGAGCTTTCCGAAACTCTTGCAGATGATGAAGAAAGCGTGCTTGACAGAATTATTGACAGTGAGGATTCCTTAGAAATTCTCAGGGTGCTTCACAATCTGCCTGAACCCTACAAAGAGGTGTTCACATTACGGACGCTCGGCTCGTTTTCTTTTAAAAAAATCGGTGCCGTTTTCGGCAAGACCGAGTCCTGGGCAAGGGTTACCTACTTCCGTTCAAAGTCTATGATAAAGGAGCTTATGGAAAATGGATAAAAAGAAAAGATGCGAAATGACAAAGGATCTGCTTCCTCTTTATGCTGACGAAATCTGCGGCGAGGCATCAAGGGAGTTCGTTGAAGAACACCTCAGGGAGTGCGGGGATTGCAGGCAGGAGCTTGCGGATTACCGTTACAACACGGGCCTTACCGAACAGGGTGAGGAAAAAGAGGTTTTCACATCCTTTTCAAAGAAAATGAAAAAGCGGAACCTCGTAAAGGTTATTCTTTCCGTTGTGCTGTGCCTTGCGGTTATTGCCTCTGCGGCTTATGTGCTCTTTGTTCCCGAGTATGTTGTGTCTTACAGTGAGGGGCTGATGGAAGCAAAAATCCCCGTTGATGAGGGTGTGGATGTGTATGTCAATCTGGATAACTATAAGATGGTTCATTCCTACGATCTTCGCGATGATGAGGGATACACGGACATTTACCTCACAGTAATGGAAACTAACTTCACAAGGCTTTTCAAGGACCGTGACAAAAGCGACAACTTCTGGCGTATAGGCAACTCGAATCAGCTTGGCTGGTGTGCTCAAAGCGGTGTAACAAGACCGATAAGCGGTGAAAAGCCCGTTGTCAGAAATATCTATTATCTTGTAATGCATCCCGATGAGGTGCTTTATATGACCGATGAAATTTCCTTTGAGGATTACGATAAGCATTTAATCTGGACTAATCCGGAGCTGAAGGATAAATAATGATTTTTTAGATCCCCTTTTTAGGGGCCGGGAAAAAATGCGCAGAATGAACAAGCCGAGCCAAAATAAAGCGTTCAGCTTTATTTTGGTTTACCCGACGGCGTACAAAGGTACTTAAGAGGGCGAGGTTTGTTTATAGCATAAAACGCAAAAACCTTGTTTTTGCCTGCTTTTGCTGATTTTTACAGTTTTAAAGGGTTTCT
>JAZSAM010000022.1:0-18149 GCA_045601905.1 Acutalibacteraceae bacterium
AGCCCTGGGGAACGGGGAGGCCGAGGTTTGTCATTTCAGCGAGGTTTGCACCCTTACCGCCGAGAAGCTCTCTCATGCTGCCGTTGCCTTCTTTGAAAAGGTATACCCATTTCTTAGCCATTGGAATCTCCTCCTAAAAAAATAATTTACATAAATAATTTGGCTGAGAATGCATTTTTTCAAAATACATTTTCACTCCTGTAAATTTTATCAAATCACAACAAAAAAGTCTATTGTTTTTTTACATATAGATTGACAAAATTTCCTGTCAATTTTGTCAAAATTTACACAAGTTTATTCTTCATTGCCCGTCAAGGAAAAAAATGTGTTAATTTTTACATATTATAGTAGAAAAACGTGGCGTGTTGTGATACAATGTAAAATTGAAAAAATGGGTACATATTAATTAATTCAGATAAGGAAGTGCTTAAGCTATGAAAAAAGTTCTTATTGCGGCAATTGCCGTGCTTGTGATTCTTCTCGGCATAATCGCTGTTGATGCAATCGTGACAAAGAAAAACGGTGGAACCGTTACCAGGATTGACCGTTACACCGACGGAAATGTTCAGGTGACGGAGGTTGTTGAAATACCCACAAAGGATCCTAACGCATCCGTTCAGTTCAGTATGCCTCTTCACTACCTTGAAGAAAAGTACAGAAATGACCTTGACCTTTTCTGCAAGGACAACAACTACATAGCCTGCACAATCGACGAGCAGGCACAGACCTTTACCGTAACCATGAATTCCATGACCCACGACCTTATGCTTGTCAATGTGGGCATCCAGTCAATCAAGAACATTGCCAATGTTATGGAATCGGAAAAGTACCCCTTCTTCAAGGAGCTCGGTGAGTATAAGGATGATTTCTCGGAAATCACCGTCAGAGTTGAAAAGGAGGGCTATAATGCTCTCGAGGATAAGAATTCCTTTATGGCATATATAGCAGGCTGCGGTATTTACTATCAGCTTTATACAACTGCAAACGATTATTCCTGCAAGGTTGTCGTTCAGGATGCGGAAAGCAAGGAAATCATCGATGCAAAGCTCTTTGAGCAGAATAATTCAGGTGTTGTTTCCTGAAAATAATGTGCATTCAGCATAAAGAAAAGGTGAATTGAAATGAGCTTTATTGAATTTGATTCAGTTTCAAGAAAGTACCTGACAGGAGAAATTACCATTCCTGCCGTTGACGAGGTAAGCTTTCAGATCGAAAAGGGTGAATTCTGCCTTATCGTCGGAACCAGCGGCGCAGGTAAAAGTACGGTGCTCAACATCCTCGGAGGAATGGACAGCTGTGACGACGGAAAGGTAAGAGTAGGCGGAAAGAACATCAACGAGCTTGACAAAAATGCTCTTGTTGATTACCGCAGATACGATGTCGGATTTATCTTCCAGTTTTACAATCTTGTGCCTAACCTTACGGCACTTGAGAATGTTGAAATTGCCACACAGATGTGTAAGAATGCAATTGCACCTGCAAGAATTTTAAGAAGCGTGGGGCTCAAGGACAGAATGGACAACTTCCCTTCACAGCTTTCGGGTGGTGAGCAGCAGAGAGTTTCCATCGCAAGAGCTCTTGCAAAAAGACCGAAGCTTCTTCTTTGCGATGAGCCTACGGGTGCCCTTGACTACAAGACAAGTAAGCAGATTCTTTCACTTTTGCACAAAACCTGCCGTGACACGGGCACAACGGTTGTTGTCATCACTCACAACAGTGCCCTTGCCGCAATGGCTGACAGAATTATAACAATGCGCTCGGGAAGGGTTATACAGATTGCCGTAAATGACCATCCCGTACCCGTCGAAAAGCTCGAATGGTAAAAAAATAAAAAAGCCTTTGCGAAGGTTTGAGGTAAGATATGAAAATAAACAGAATTTTAATTACCGATGTAATAAGAACGATTGAGCGGAGTCAGTCAAGGTTTCTTTCAATCATTGCCATTGTTGCTCTCGGTGTCAGCTTTTTTGTCGGAACAAATGCCACGGCTCCCGATATGAGAGATACAATGAAAAAGTATCTCGCTGATTCAAACAGCATGGATATCCGTGTTGTTTCAACCTCGGGTATAACCGATGAGGACATAGCAGTTGTTTCATCGATAAACGGAGTTGAACGTGCCGTCGGGCAGAAGTTTGTTGATGGTGTTGTAAAGGTAAACGGAGAAATCGTAAGTGACATCGACGGCTCGGAGCTTACGGTCAGAGCCATTTCCCTTGATATGAATTCCGTTTATGCCCACGCCTCGGGTGTGAGGGATTCCGCCTATATGAACAGACCTCAGCTCATCGAGGGCAGCTGGCCGACAGCGGCAAATCAGTGCCTTGTCGACGCAAGCATGCTTTCAACTCCCGAGCAGTTCAAAATAGGCTCCGTTATTAAAATCGAGGGCGACGGAGTGGACATAAGCTCGTCTCTTGTAAATACGGAATACACAATTGTCGGAATTATACGAAGCCCTCTTTTCATCTCCTATGAGAGAGGCTCGTCAACAGTCGGAACCGGAAAGCTCGGCGCCTTCTGTTATGTGCCCTCGGATAATTTCACCCTTGACTACTATTCGGCAATGTGCATCAAGATTGCCGGAAGTGAAAATTATGAGCCCTTCTCCGATGAGTATGAGGCTTATATAAAGCGCTACTGCGATTATCTTTCCCAGATTTCCGGTGAGATTCTTTCAAAGCGTACACAGTCCCTCAAGGCAGAGTATGCACTCAAGGTTGCCGATGCCGAAATAGAGTATGCCACAGCCAAGGCAGACACCGAGCTGAAATTGGCAAACGCAAAGGCTCAGGTCGATCAGATTCTTGATATGGCAAAAAACGGTGATCAGAAGCTCGTTGAGTACAAGGCAATGTACAATCAGAAGGCCACTGAGGCGGCACAGAAAATCGACGCCAGCAAGCTTGAGCATTCAACACAGTACGCTGCCTGGGAGGCAAAAAGAAACGAATACAATGCCGCAATGGAAAAAATCAGCAAATATTCCAATGCGGAAACCCAGTACGAAACTGCAAAAACCGAATATAACGTTGCAAGCCTTCAGGTAAACAGTCTTCTTACAACAGTTACCTATTTTGAGGACCTGGTTGCTACAACACGCTCGGCGATGGATCAGTTCAATGCAAGTCAGGACAACACTGTCGGTGACATCATCAACCGCTTTGAGCAGTCGGGCCTCGTAGGTGCAGAGGTTGACCAGATCATAGCATCAATCAATTCCATGACCGCGGTGGGTACCGCAGAGGAAATGATAGCTTATATGGAGCCACAGCTTCAGACCTTTGAGGTCAAGCTTGCTTCATCAAAGGCAGAGCTTTCAACGGCAAAAACCCAGCTTGCCGAAAAGAAGGCAGAGCTTGACAAGGCTGAACAGCTTGTAAAGGAGCTCAAGGCGGCTGAGCCCAAGCTTGCCGCAGCAAAAAAAGAGCTTGATGAGGCTGAAAAGAAGCTCACTGAGGCAGGCTACGACATTCAGTTCGGAGAGCTTGAGGTGCTTTCTCAGCTTTCTGATATGAAAAATCAGATTACAACCTACGAGACAAACCTTGCAATGGCAAAGGAAAAGGCAGGTACCGTTGAAGCCGAATATGAGGCCGCAAGGGCTGAGGCCAACACAAGGCTTGAGCAGGCAAAAAATCAGCTTGACGAGGCAAAATCCTTCCTTCTCAATCTTGACAGTGCAAAATGGTACATTCACAGCAGAGACGATGCCCTTTTAGGATTTGAGGCATACGGACAGATGTCTGACCGTATGGCAGCCATTTCCCTTATTTTCCCCTGGTTCTTCTTCATTGTTGCGGCTCTTGTCTGCCTTAACACAATGACAAGAATGATTGAAGAGGAGAGAACAAGAATCGGTACCTTCAAGGCTCTCGGCTTTACGGATCCCGAAATAATGTTCAAGTACATCGTATTTGCACTTCTTGCCTCGGTGATAGGCTCAGTTTCAGGCTCCTTCCTCGGATGTGCTCTGTTCCCGACAATGTTCTCGATGGCCTTCGGAATTCTCTTTGCAATGCCGAATCTTCTTATCAGCTACAGATTCATTTTTGCTCTTCCCGGAATTCTTATTTCAATTGCGGTGACGGTTTTTGCCACCTGGTATACATGCCACAGTAATCTTAAGGTTGTGCCCTCAACACTTATGCGCTCAAAGGCACCGAAGGCCGGTAAAAAGGTATTTATCGAAAACTTTCCCTTCATCTGGTCAAGGCTCAGCTTTACCTGGAAGGTTACAATGCGTAATGTTTTCCGTAACATCAAACGCTTCTTTATGGCAACGATGGGTGTTGCAGGCTGTACTGCTCTTCTTCTTACTGCCTTCGGTCTTGACAGCTCAATCGACAGGACACTGCAGTATCAGTTTACAGACGAGGACAGCGTATGGCAGTACGATATGCAGATTGTGCTCAACGGCTCTTACGACACGACGGTAAGCCGCTGTGATGCCTATGACACGGTGTGTGCAACGCCTGAAATTGCAAATTCAATGCTCAGCTATATGACCGTTTACAACACTACAAGCGCCTACAGCAACGAGCTGATGGAAACCTACCTGCTTGTCCCCGAAAATTCGGCAATGCTCAACACCTACATCAATTTAAGGGACAGAGCAACAAAGACACCTCATGTGCTTTCCTCAGCCGGTGCAATCATCACCGAAAAGCTTGCGGAAAATCTCGGCATAAGACCGGGTGATGTGATACGCATAATGATAAACGATGAGCAGGGGGTAAATGTGCCTGTTGCCGCCGTAACGGAAAATTACGCGCTTCATTATATTTATATGTCAAAGGAAGTTTACTCGGCTTACTTCGGCTCGAATCCCGCATACAATTATATAACCGCAAACCTCAGTAATCCCTCGATGGAGGGAAACGCAAGGACGGAGCTTGCCAGAAAGCTTACGGGTGAATACGAAATCAGTGCCGTTGCTTATACAAGTGAGATTGAGTCCTCCTTTGAAAACACCCTTGATTCCTTAAGCATTGTTATTCTGATACTCATTGTGAGTGCAGGACTTCTCGCCTTCATTGTTCTTTACAACCTTTCCATCATAAATATAACCGAGCGAATAAAGGAAATTGCCACAATCAAGGTTTTGGGCTTTGACGACATGGAGGTTTCGGCCTACATCTTCCGCGAAAATATAATGCTTACCGTAATCGGTATAGTCGAGGGACTTTTCTGCGGTATAGGCATACATTGGGTTGTTTTAAAGCTTGCAGAGGTTGACATTATAATGTACGGCAGAGGAATTCCTCTTTCAAGCTTCATTTATGCAGCAGCTCTCGCATTTGTATTTTCGATGACCGTCAATTTTGTGCTTCACAGGAAACTGCAGAAGGTTGATATGGTTGAATCACTCAAATCAATAGAATAAAGGAGTAATAATATGCCGCTTTGTAATATGAAAGCTTTGCTGAAAAAGGCCGAGGAGGGCAATTATGCCGTCGGCTCCTTCAGCGTTGCAAACATGGAAATGATTCTCGGTGTCATCAAAGCCGCCGAGGAAACCCGTTCTCCCATCATTCTGCAGATTGCAGAGGTAAGACTCAATCATTCACCCCTTCACATCATCGGACCTGCAATGCTTGCCGCGGCAAAGGCTGCAACCGTTCCCGTTGCCGTTCATCTTGATCACGGAACAACCCTCGAGTGCATCGGTCAGGCTCTGAGGCTCGGCTTTACCTCCGTTATGTTTGACGGCTCACACCTTCCTTTTGAAAAGAATGTGGAAATGACCAAGGAGGTTGTCTCCATGGCGAAGGCAACCGGTGCCGCCGTTGAGGCTGAAATCGGCTGCGTCGGAGGAAGTGAGGACGGAAGCGTCGACATTGCAATGCGCTGTACCTCTCCCGAGCAGGCAAAGCTTTTCAGCGAAAGAACGGGCGTTGACTGTCTTGCAATTGCAATCGGCAATGCCCACGGCTTTTACAAGGACGAGCCCGAGCTTCGTTTCGACATTCTGAGTGAGGTTGATTCACTTGTTGACGTGCCCCTGGTGCTTCACGGCGGAACGGGTATCAGCGAGGATGATTTCATCCGTTGCCATCAGAACGGCATCAAAAAGATAAACATTGCAACAGCCACCTTTGCCTCTTCAGAAAGAAAGGTAAGAGAGGGCTACGAAAAGGGCGAAATCAAAGGCTACTATGACCTTCACACAAGAGAAATCGAAGGCGCCTATGAAAACGCAAAGAAGCATATGGAAATTTTTTATTCCGTCGGAAAAGCGGAGTAAAATCAGATAAAAACATAACAAACCGAAAGGATGATACCAATGAAATACGTTGAATTTGACCAGAGCAAGCCTCTTGATGTAATCCCCATCGGCAGAGTTGCCATCGACTTCAATCCCACAGACATGAACAAGCCTCTTTCCGAAAGCTGCAACTTCAACAAGTACGTCGGCGGCTCACCTGCAAATATTGCAGTAGGTCTTGCAAGACTCGGCAAGAAGGTAGGCTTCATCGGTAAGGTTTCCGATGACCAGCACGGTGATTTCGTTGTCAACTACTTCAAGAACGACGGTATCGACACCTCACACATTTTCAGAGCAAAGAACGGTGAGAAAATCGGTCTTACCTTCACTGAAATCAAAAGTCCCACAGAATCCTCAATTCTTATGTACAGGGATTCAATCGCTGACCTTATGCTTGAGCCCGAGGAGGTTGACGAGGAGTACATCGCATCTGCAAAGGCAATTGTTATTTCAGGTACAGCTCTTTCAAAAAGCCCCTCAAGAGATGCGGCTCTCAAGGCAATGATGCTCGCAAAGAAGAACAATGTTGTTGTTATCTTCGACATAGACTACCGCGCATACACCTGGAAGAACAAGGATGAAATTTCCGTTTACTATCAGATGGTTGCCCGTAATGCTGACATTATTCTCGGCTCACGCGAGGAGTACGACCTTACCGAGGCAATCACAGGAGTTTGTAAAACTGACGAGGAAAGCGCAAAGCTCTGGCACTCCTACGGTGCAAAGATTGTTATCATCAAGCACGGCAAGGACGGCTCAACTGCTTACACCAACGACGGAATGAGTTATTCAATCAAGCCCTTCCCCGTAAAAGCAATGAAGGGATTTGGCGGCGGTGACGGCTATGCAAGTGCATTTATCCGCTGTCTTCTCGAGGGCTGGGAAATGATTGACGCTCTCGAATTCGGCACAGCCTCAGCTTCAATGCTCATTTCCGCACACAGCTGCTCAGCAGCAATGCCTTCAGTTGAAGCAATTGAAAAATTCATCAAGGAAGAAAAAGAGCTTTACGGCGAAATGGTTGCAAGAGCATAAGCTTTCAGCTGATTTTTTTAAAAAATATCTTGATAATTTTTAAATCATAATGTATAATTTGTATACTATATAAACTAAAAGGAGAAAACAATATGGCAGCATTTATCACCAAAATTTTAAGCTTTGTTCTTGCTATCGTATCATCAATGTCGATGGCATTCTCACCCATCACAGAGGAAATTGTAAAATCAAATTATGATTATGCAAACTCCTTTGATCAGGTTGTAATCGAAAACCAGCTTGTCCCCGAAGAGGATGCAGACGGTTGGGTATTCACAACAGACCGTGACTTCAAGGTTGTTCAGCTTACCGACATTCACATCGGCGGCGGTTCAATGAGTAAGGACAAGGACAAGAAGGCTATGAACGCAGTTGCAGCAATGCTTGCTTACGAAAAGCCCGACCTTGTTATTCTCACAGGTGATATGGTATATCCCGTTCCCTTCCAGGCAGGTACCTTCAACAACGCTATTTCAACAGAGATGCTTATCACTCTGATGGAAAAGCTCGGCGTTTATTATGCACCCGTTTTCGGCAATCACGACTCAGAGGCTTACAGCACTCACTCAAGAGAAGATATTGCTGATATGTGGGGCGCAGACAATCTCAAGTACTCACTCTTCAAGAAGGGTCCCGAGGATGTTGATGGCGTAGGCAACTACATTATCAAGGTCAAGGGTACTGACGGTAAGGTTAAGAATGCTTTCTTCCTTCTTGACTCAAACGAGTATCTCGAAAACGATCCGATGGGCATTCTCGGCAACTACGACAGAATCCACGACAATCAGATCGAGTGGTACAAGAACAGCGTAAAGGCTATCGACGAAGCAAACAATGACGGCGACGCAATCTTCAGCTCCTACGGATTCTTCCACATTCCTCTTCAGGAATATGACGCAGCATGGAAGGAGTATGCCGCAAACGGATATAAGGATACTGAAAATGTAAAATATGTTACCGGCGGATACCACGAGCCCGACGAAAAGGTTTGCTGCAGCGCAGAGTCCGAAAACTTCTTTGAGACAGCTCTTGAGCTCGGTTCAACAAAGGCATTCTTCGTAGGTCACGACCATGTCAACAATGCACATCTCAATTATAAGGGCATTGATCTTGTTTACGGTATGAGCATTGACTATCTTGCTTATATTGATCCCGTAACAAACGACATCGGTCCCCAGCGCGGTTGCACAGTTCTTACAGTAAAGGCTGACGGAAGTCACACAATTTCACTTGAGAACTACTATCAGGCTAAGTATGTAACCAAGTATGAGAAGGAAAATGTTCCCACCGAGTGGTAAGCTCAGACCGACAATAACCGCACAGGAACGAGCAAAGCGAAATTAAAAACAGCAGACATAATTCGGAGGTGTAGCATCGAGCTACACCCCCGAAGCTTTACTCTTGCCCTTTTTTCACCCTCTCGCAGTACCTATGTACAGCTTCGGGGTGAAGAAAAGGCCATCCTGCACGGTTCTTGTCGGTCTGAATCCCGAATAACCGCACAGGAACGAGCAAAGCGAAATTAAAAATAGCGAACATAATTCGGAGGTGTAGCATCGAGCTACACCTCCGAAGCTTTACTCTTGCCCTTTTTTCACCCTCTCGCAGTACCCATGTACAGCTTCGGGGTGAAGAAAAGGCCATCCTGCACGGTTTTTGTCGGTCTGAATCCCTAATAACCGTACAGGAACGAGCAAAGCGAATTTAAGAATAGCGAACATAATTCGGAGGTGTAGCATCGAGCTACACCCCCGAAGCCTTCGTATCAAATAAGGAACCGGAAACGGAAAAGAACAAGGTCGCAAGGAGTTTCCCTGCGGCTTTTGTGCTTAGCTTTTACTTTTGAAAATTGCTTTCATCAGCAAGGATTCTTTCAAAAATGTTGACAAGAAGCTCTGTAAGACAGCCTTCCTTTCTGTCGTTCATTTCTCTGTAATCCTCAACGGATGAGTCGTCGGCGTCGTCGCTGATTTTACGAAGAGAGAGCATGGGGATGCCTGCCTTGTCGCAGACACTTGCGATAGCACCGGTTTCCATATCAAAGGACTGGATTGAAAAGGTCTCCTTGAAGTAATCCTTTTTTACGGGATCGCTCAAGAAAATGTCACCTGTACCGCAGGGGGCTTTTTTTATTCCGCGGCTTTCAAGGGCATATCCGAGAAGCTTTTTGTCAGCTTTGAGAAGGCTCTTCTGTCCGTCACATTTTTCACCGGGCTTATAGCCGATTGCAGTAAGATCAAAGTCACATTCGATGTAGCTTTCACCTGCAACCATATCCTCTCTCTTAAGTCCCGAAACGGCACCCGAAAGACCTGCATTGAGAATCATTTTTGCCTTTTTGTCTGCAATGAGGTAAGCCGTTGCAGCGGCGGCATTTACCTTGCCGATGCCGCATTTGACACCGATTACTCTGATTTTTCTTCCGTTTTTTTCGAGGGGGATTTCAACACAGTCATTACCGAAAAGCACACCTTCATTTACTCCGCTCTGAGCTTTTGCCCAGTCGAGAAAGGGTGCGTACTCCATTGAATCGGCAAAAACTGCTCCGATAACAAGCTCCATAATTTACTTCCTTTCATTTGCGTGTTTTTTGTCCTCTCTATTATATCCCTTAAGCCCCGTTTATGTCAACTGCGGAATTTCTGCATAAACTGAAACTGTGAGCACTTCGCTTTTGCAGTAAGAGTTATCGGTGGCAGAATCTGTCCGTGAAAAGCCGGTAGTGCGCTTGCCTTTGCTGCTTTATATAGCTTCGTTTTGCATAAATACCTTAAAGGGCACCTTCCGTAACGGCTTTACACTTGGCGGTCAATGCGGAAGGTCGCCCGACGGAGCAATTTCTTTTCTTAAACTGTTGCCTTTTTCCGAATGATTTGTTATAATAAATAAAACAGTTATGAAGCTGTTATGAAATGCAATTGAATTTTCTCATAAGGAGATGACTTGAAAATGAAAATCAAAGGCAAATTAATTATTCCTCTTGTTGCAATTCTCATTGCAATGTTCACTCTCGGCATCACACCCGGTGTTGCTGCCGACACAACAGGCTCATCAGTCAGCACAACCGATCCTCTTACATACGTTCCTCCCACAGCACCTGCTACCTCAAGCCTTGAGGAAGAGGTTGAGGGTATGGTTTCCGATATGTTCGGTGAAGACCTTAAGGAATCGGGAGATACCCTGAGGGGCTTCAGCCAGATGATGGCAGAAATTCTCAACACCTTCAGAAACCTCATTAACAAAATCATCGAAATTTTCCAGTCTGCGGGTGGTATGCTCGGTAACAGCGGTTCACTCGGTGAAGGCTTACTTGGCGGCGACATACTTTAAGCTTTGATTAACTTAACCCTCTTAAGCTTTTCTTAAGAGGGATTTTTCTGCCCTTATAAATTCAGATTAAAAAGGAGACGGCAATGAAAAAATACATTAAGGAAGGTATGCCTTATTATAAAAGGATGCTTCTTATAGCGATACCGATTATGATTCAGAACGGTGTTACAAACTTTGTAAATATGCTTGATAACATAATGGTCGGTCAGGTCGGCACATTGCAGATGACGGGAGTTTCCATTGTCAATCAGCTTTTTTTTGTGTTTAATCTGTGCATCTTCGGTGCAATGAGCGGTGCAGGAATTTTCACCGCACAGTTTTACGGTAAAAAGGACAACGACGGTGTAAGGACCACCTTTCAGTACAAAATCATTACGGCGCTGGTGCTGACGCTGATTGGTGCAGGTGTTTTCCTGCTTCTTGGTGACAGTCTCATTTCTGCGTACATTCAGAAGGATGCCGCACCTGAGGACATTCAGGCGGTAATGGCATACAGCAAAAGCTACCTTAAAATAATGCTCATCCAGACCTTACCCTTTGCCGTCGGACAGGCTTACGCATCGTCTCTTCGCGAGACAAATGACCGTGTTGTACCGATGATTGCTACGGTTTCGGCTGTTCTTGTCAATCTCGTGCTCAATTATGTGCTGATTTTCGGTCACTTCGGCTTCCCTGAAATGGGAATAGAGGGTGCGGCTACAGCTACAGTTATTGCAAGATTTGCTGAGTGTGCAATTCTTGTTGTTCGTGCTCACACGGCAAAGAAAAAATACCCCTTTGTAAAGGGTCTTTTCACAAGGTTTACCTTTACGCCTGCACTCATCGGAAGAATAACAGTTGTAACCTTGCCTCTTCTTTTCAATGAGGCTCTCTGGTCGGGCGGAATGGCTTTTCTCAATCAGTGCTATTCCGTAAGGGGACTTGATGTTGTGGCGGCAATCAACATTGTTTCAACGCTCAATAATGTTTTCAATGTTTCCTTCATTTCCTTCGGAAGTGCAATAGGAATCATTTTAAGTCAGACCCTTGGTGCAGGTAAAAAGGAAGAAGCCCGTAAGGCTTCAATGAGGCTGCTGTGGTTTTCGGTTATTCTTATTGTGCTTGTGGCTGCTCTTATGATGTGCGTTGCTCCCTTCTTCCCGAGAATTTACAACACAACCGATGAAATCAAGGCTCTTTCAACGAGGATCCTCTTTATAATTGCCATGTTTATGCCCGTTCAGGCATTCAACAATTCCTGCTATTTCACAATGCGTTCAGGCGGAAAAACAATGATAACCTTCCTTTTTGACAGCGGCTTTATGTGGGGTGTTTCAGCGGTGCTCGCCTTTTGTCTGAGCCGTTTCACAGCTCTTCCCATTGAACAGCTTTTCCTTTGCATTCAGGCTATAGACATAGTCAAGGGATTGGTAGGCTATATCTTTATGAAAAAGGGTATATGGCTTAATGTGATTGTGGACGAAAACAAAAATTAAAACTGATTTTTATAGCTTTAAAGGGTTTCTTTGGTAGCTTAATACCGAAAGAAACCCTTTGTTTATATTGTTTTATTTATCTTATGCGGTCTGCATCCCGGAAGATTTTTTTATCAGTAGCCGAGCTTTCTGAGAATATCCTTGTCGCATCTGTCAGCCATTGAGCCGATCTTATCCCAGAGGGCGTCAGCCTTTTCCTTCCACTCGAAGTAGCCGGCGGCAGTTTCGGGGTACTCACCGTAAAGCTTGGTGACCTCACCGCTCTGAAGAAGTCCGGTAGCGATTCTTGCAACGGTCGAGGGCTTGATTTTTCCGGTAGCAATGCCTGCACCTATGCCGGCGATGATGTCTGCAATGTCCTTGCCGTTAAGGTCGAGGTCTTCACCCTGATTGCCGAGGATTTTTCTGCTGAAGATTACGTCTTTTCTGAACAGATATTCAGCCTCCTTTGGACTGCAACACACAACGCCCATAAGAAGAGGACGCATTGAATCAAAGGCAATTCCCTGCTTTTTGATGTATTCTGTGTTGATTGGCCACATATTTTCTCTTGAAAGTGTCTTGCCCTCCTTGAGAAGAGCATCAATTACCCTTACGGCGATTTCACACTGAACGAGTGATGATGTGCAGCCCTCACCACAGGTGGGCTTTGTAAGGCAGGCTGTGTCACCAAGAGCAATCACACCGTCATCAACGAAGGAGTATATTCCTCTGTGGTAAGGAGTGAGACCCTTTTCAATCTTTTCAACCTTGTAATCGGGCCATTTCACATTCTTTCTGAACTGGGTCTTGAAAATTTCTTCGGCGTAATCGTAGCCGTAGTTTCCGCCGACACCGAGGATTGCACCGTGCTCGTCACCGGAGGGAGCTGACCATACCTTGTAGTTAAGGAAGGATCCATCAAGGTCACGTGCGCGTACCTTTTCGTCAAGATATTTTACATAGTAAAGCACAACAAAGAAAACGTCACGGTTTGTCAGTCTGAAGTTTTCGATTGTTGAGGAGTCGGGAAGCTTTCTTCTTACAACTGCGGGGATGCCTGAGCAGTCGGCAACAAGGGATGCCTGAACCTCCTTTTCAGCCTTTGCAGTTTTGTACCTGGCACCGATCACCTTGCCGTTGTCGTCGAAGATAAGGTCGGTGAAGGCCGCACCGCAGACAATTTTTGCGCCTGCTTTTTTTGCTTCCTCGTGCATTCTGAGTATGTAGTCGTGCTTGTGACAGCCGACAACCGTTGCGGGCTTTCCGCTTTTTGCGTAGTTGCCGAAGGGGGACATAACGGGTGAGCCTTCAAAGGTGAAGCCGAAATCCTTATCCTCGGGAGAGGGGATTGTGAGGTCGAATTCCTCCATTTCCTTTTTGCTCATGTGGAAAATGTCATAAGCACGGGAAATGTTTTTCTTCTCCTCTTTTTCAATCATAAGAACCTTGTGGCCTTTTTCGGCCATCTTTTTTGCAAACCAGGCACCCGTTGTGGAGCCGCCGACAACGAGGATATCATATTTCTCCATAGATTTTCTCTCCTTTAATTTTATTTCACCTAATTTTATCACTTTAGCCTGAAATATTCAATACATATATAAACTTTTTAATTATTGTAAAAAGATTTCACCTCCTGCCATTTCTCCACAAGCCAGAGCCTGACCTCGTACCTTTCATCGGTGATGATTTTCTGCTCGGCCTCTGTCAGTATGCCGTCAAAGTCGGGATTTTTACTTTTTGCCGCAGGAAGGCAAAGGGCAGGGAACATCACGCACCACCAGTTTTTGCCCTCGCCCTTTCCGATTACAACCCTGAGCGCATCGTAATAGCCTGCAGGAAGGGTGAAGTTCTCGTATTTTCTCGTGGGAAAGAAGCCTTTTTCAAGGCTTACGGAAACCGTATCGGGACAGTCGATGCTTTCAAGAAAGTCCTCCGCCCGGCGCTGAAGCTCGTTTATTCCAAGACCGATTTTGCTTTCAGCTTCCTTCTTTGAAGTGCTTTGTGAAAAAATCTCCTTGCCCTTTTCGAGCATCTCGTCACGAAGAAGGAGCTTTATCTGCTGATCACTTGCTGAATCCGAGGCGGCAATAATATGAAGACGCAGAATTCCCTCACGCACCCCGTCACATCGTCTGTCGAGATTATATGTAGACAGTATTATGCATATAATGAAAGCAAAAAGGGCGGCAAGCTCGATTTTTAAAATTTTCATTGTTATACCTTCTTTCTGCTTTGATTATTGCACTGAAACGGAAAATTTATACATTAACCTGTGTAGTGAATAGATGCAAAAGCAGTTGGAAGAATAAGATTGACTATTGACAACGGCACTTGATAATATTAATATTAAACTGATACTTACAAGAGGTGAATTAGGATGGAGACTTTCGAAAGGACCTGTGAAATCATTTCCTCTCAGCTTGGACTTTCCTCTGATTTTGAGTTTACAAAGGAAACCTCCTGGCAGGAAATCAATGCGGACAGCCTTGATGTTGTTGAAATCGTGATGTCAATTGAGGATGAGTTCGGCATTGAAATATCCGACGATGACATTTATCGGATGGAAAACCTCGGTGACCTCGTGGCTTTCATTGAGGGAGGACAGTAATAAAGGACGGTATAAAAATGAAGGATTACAAATGTATTATATGGGACTGGAACGGTACTCTGCTTGACGATGTTCCCCTTAACATGGAAATCGTGAACACACTTCTTACAAAAAGGGGCAGAAAGCCTCTTGAAAGTCTGGAGTATTATCTCAGGGAATTTGATTTTCCTGTCATCGATTTTTATGTTAAGGTCGGGTTTGACCTTGAAAATGAGGACTTTACCCTTGTGGCTAGGGAGTACGCAGGTCTTTACAACGAAAGCTATCCCCGTGCAGAAATTTTTCACGATGCCCGTGAAGTTCTTTCACTCGTCAAGCATTCGGGAAAGGAACAGATTATCATCTCTGCAACAGAGCAGGGCTACCTTACAAAGCAGGTGGAATACTTTGAGCTTGAGCACTTTTTTACTGATGTTCTCGGCTCGGGAAATGTCCTCGGAAGCAGTAAAATCGAAACTGCAAAAAGATGGGTGAGAGAGAGGTCCTTTGATCCCTCACAGGTACTTTTTGTGGGTGACACTCTTCACGATGCCGAAACGGCAAGGGCAATCGGCTGTGACTGTGTCCTTGTTGCAAGGGGGCATAACAGCCGTGAAAGGCTTGAGAGGACGGGCTGTGCCGTTTATGACAGCCTGGAGTTTTTAAAAGAAGCGGTGAAGAGATGAAAAAGGTTTTAATTGCACCTGATTCCTTCAAGGGTACGCTTTCCTCAAGGGAGGTCTGCACGGTTGTTTCCGAGGTGCTTAAGAAAAAATATCCCGATGTTATTATAAAAGAAATTCCCGTCGCTGACGGCGGTGAGGGCACGGCTGAGGCTATCTATCATTCACTTGGCGGCGAAAGGGTTTACCTCAGGGTAAAAAGCCCTCTCGGTCGGGAGATTGATGCTTACTTTCTTCTTCTCGGTGATAAAACGGCGGTGATTGAGTCGGCCCTTGCCTCGGGACTGACTGTCGAAAAGAAAAATGATGCCCTTTTCGCATCCTCCTATGGTACCGGGCAGCTTATAAAGGGTGCTTTGGCTAAGGGCGCAAAAAGGCTTGTAATCGGTATCGGCGGAAGTGCAATGACCGACGGCGGTACGGGCTGCCTTGCGGCTCTCGGTGCAAGATTTCTTGACAAAGAAGGAAATCCCCTTGAGCCTTGCGGGAAAAATCTTGTAAGAATAAAGAGCATTGATCTGTCGGGTTTGGACAAAAAAATCACAGACTGTAAAATAACGGTTCTGTGCGATGTTAAAAATCCCCTTTACGGAAAAAACGGAGCCGCTTACATATTTGCACCGCAGAAGGGTGCAACAGAAAGGGATGTGGAGCTTCTCAATGAGGGACTGATGAATTTTGCCGGAAAAGCACAGGCTATCCTTGGTGAGGATTTTTCATTCTGTGAGGGCTCGGGTGCAGCAGGCGGTCTTGGTTTTGCCCTCAGGGCATTTTTAAAGGCGGAAATAAAAAGCGGAATCGACTGTGTGCTTGATTTGTGCAATTTTGAAAGGGAAAGCGAAAATGCTGACCTTGTCATAACTGGTGAGGGTAGGCTTGACAGTCAGAGCCTTATGGGAAAGGTGCCCTTTGGTGTTGCAAAAAGGTGTAAGGGCAGACGGCTTCTTGCTTTGGTCGGCATCAGCACGGCAACAAAAGAGGAGCTTATGAAGGCAGGCATCTGCGAGGTTGTCGAAACGAACAGCTTGCATTTGCCCTTCGATGAAATAAAGCACTGTGCAAAAGATATGCTTTATGCCGCCGCAGAGAAAATTAAACTGTGAATAATGGGGAAATTTACTTTTTTCTCTTGATTTATTTTTATTTTTGTGGCTTAATATATGATGTAGAAAAATGAAATAAAAGGAGTACATAAACATGAGTGAAATCAAAAGACTTAAATGTTTCATCGACGGCGAATGGGTAGAGTCAAAGACAGAAAAATATATGCCTGTTTACAATCCCAGCACCGGTGAAGTGATCGCAGAAACTCCCTGCTGTACAGCTGAAGAGGTTGAAGCAGCAATCGCAAGCGCAAAGGCAGCCTTCCCCGCATGGTCAAATACACCTGTAATGAAAAGAGTACAGGTTCTTTATAAATTCCGTGAGCTTCTTATCGAGCACATGGATGAGCTTTCAAAGCTCTGCGCTCTCGAGCACGGTAAGGTGCTTTCCGAAGCAAAGGGTGACATTCTCAAGGTCAAGGAGCCCGTTGAGCTTGCACTTACAGCTCCCATGTCACTTTTAGGCGATGCAATGAGAGACACCTCAAACGGCTACGACACCACTCTTTATTACGAGCCCGTAGGCGTTTTCGCAGGTATCGTTCCCTTCAACTTCCCCGGTATGATTCCCATGGGCTGGATGGTTCCCTGCTGTATCGCTTCAGGTAACACAATCGTTCTCAAGCTTGCATCAATGACTCCGATGACAGCAATGAGACTTAATGAGCTTCTTGTTGAAGCAGGTCTTCCCAAGGGTGTAGTTAACCTTGTAACCTGCTCAAGAGTTGAAGCTGACATTTTCCTTAAGCATCCCGATGTAAAGGGTATCACCTTCGTTGGTTCAACAAAGGTTGGTCTTCATGTTTACAAGGAAGCTGCTGCTACAGGTAAGAGAGTTCAGGCTCTTTGTGAAGCAAAGAACCACGCTCTTGTTCTTGAGGATGCCGCACTTGAAAGAAGTGCAAGAGGTATTATCAACTCAGCCTTCGGTTGCGCAGGTGAGCGCTGCATGGCTCTTCCCGTTGTAGTTGCACAGGAAAGTATTGCTGATGAGCTTGTAGGCTACATCAAGAAGTTTGCCGAAGAGCTTAAGCTCGGCCCTGCCTACGAGGCAGACTCAACCCTCGGCCCCGTTGTAACTGCAGAACACAAGCAGTCAGTTATCAACTGGATCAACAAGGGTATCGAGGAGGGTGCAACAGTTGTTCTTGACGGACGCGATGCAGTTGTTCCCGGCTATGAAAAGGGCTTCTATGTAGGTCCCACAATCCTTGACAATGTTACAGAGGATATGACAGTAGGTACACAGGAAATCTTCGGCCCTGTTCTTTGCATCAAGAGAGTAAAGAACTTTGAAGAAGGTCTTGCACTTATGAACCGCAATCCCTTTGCTAACGGCTCCGTTATCTTCACACAGAGCGGTTACTATGCAAGAGAATTTGCAAAGAGAACTGACGGCGGTATGGTAGGCGTTAACGTTGGTATTCCCGTACCCGTAGGTGTATTCCCCTTCACCGGACACAAGCTCTCATTCTTCGGTAACCTCCACTGTCTCGGTAAGGACGCATTCAGATTCTTCACAGAAACCAAGGCTGTTACAACACGCTGGTTCGACGAAGAAGAAATGAAGGCTACCACTGTTGATACATGGGACGGTTCAGTAGGCGGCGGCGTTTAAGCCTCAGCCAATAAATAATAAAATAACTGCCGATAGGTTCAGACTCTGTCGGCAGCTTTTTGTTTTAC
>JAZSAM010000023.1:0-12381 GCA_045601905.1 Acutalibacteraceae bacterium
CAAACCGAGCCAAAATAAAGCGTTCAGCTTTATTTTGGTTTACCCGACGGCGTACAAAGGTAGTCCGAGGGCGAGGTTTGTTTATAGCATAAAACGCAAAAACCTTGTTTTCGCCTGCTTTGCTGATTTTTACAGTTTTAAAGGGTTTCTTTGGTAGTTCAATACCGAAAGAAACCCTTTAGTTATCTTGTTTTATGCGGTCTGCACTTTTTTTACAGCCCCTTTAACTTTATTTATCGCTCGGCGCGTGCCGTTACCTTTCTTGAAAGAAAGGTAACCCAAAGAACTTTAGCATTTCTTACTTTAGTGTTACTATAGTTACGCCCGTTTCACCCTCGCCGTAAACACCGAGCCGGAACGACTTCACGTAACGGTTCTTCCTGAGGTACTCGTGTATGCCCTTGCGAAGCACACCCGTGCCCTTGCCGTGAATGACGGTGATTTCACCAAGACCGAGCCTCAATGCCTGGTCAATGTAGCGGTCAACCTCAATAACACCCTCCTCAACATTCATTCCGCGAAGGTCACAGCGTGTCTGTGCCTCTGTGCCCGGGGAGAAAACTCTCTCTGTCTTGTTGGGAACATTACGGGGCTTGCTGTTGTTCTTGTGCTGCTTGCTCTTTTCAATGAGTCTTAAGTTGCTTTCGGGGGTGCGCATCTTCATAATGCCTGCCATAACCTCAACGTTACCCTTTCTGTCCCTGAGGGCGGTGACTGTTGCAGTTTTACCCATGTCGGCAACAAGCACTTCGTCGCCGATTTTAAGCTCTCTCGGAAGCACATAATTCTCATCCTCGATAACTGCGGCAACGACGGGGTTTGTGATGTCGTCAAAGCTTGCAAAGCCCTTTTTCATCATCTGCTTCGCACGGCGGAGCAGCTCAGCCTTGTCGGCATTTTTGTCGCTTTGCTTTTTGAGCTCTTCAAGCTCGCTTGTAAGTGCCAGTGCACTGCGCTTTGCCTGCTCAACAATTTTTAGTGCCTGACTCTGTGCCTTTTCAAGCTCTTTGCGACGAAGCTCCTCAATGCCTTCCTTGAGCTTTCTTGCCTCTGCCTTTTCCTTTTCGGCTTCAGCTTTAAGAGTATCGGCAATTTCCTTCTGCTTCTCAAATTCCTGACGGCTTGTTTCGAGGTTTTCCAGCACATTTTCAAACTGTGCGCTCTCCTTGGAAACAAGCTGCTTTGCTCTGTCTATTATGTCGTTCTGCATTCCGAGGCGGAGCGAAATCGCAAAAGCATTTGAGCGTCCCGGGGTGCCGATGAGAAGTCTGTAGGTAGGCTTGAGGGATTCAACATCAAACTCACAGCTGCCGTTTTCGATTCTCGGCGTTTCAAGGGCATAAGCCTTAAGCTCTGCGTAGTGGGTTGTGGCAGCAATTTTTGCGCCCTTCTCGTGAAGCTTTTCGAGTATGGAAATCGCAAGTGCCGCACCCTCAACAGGGTCTGTTCCTGCACCGAGCTCGTCGATGAGTACAAGGCTTTTTTCATCAGCTTTTTCAATGATGTCAATGATGTTAACCATGTGTGATGAGAAGGTTGAAAGGCTCTGCTCAATGCTCTGCTCGTCACCGATGTCGGCAAGGATTTTTTCAAAAACGGAAATTTCGCTTTGGTCTCTTACGGGAAGCATCAGTCCGCACATCGCCATAAGGGAAAGAAGCCCCACGGTTTTGATTGAAACAGTTTTACCGCCCGTGTTGGGTCCCGTTATGACGAGGGTATCAAAGCTTTTACCGAGATTAATGTCCGTTGCAACAACCTTTTTCGGGTCAATGAGAGGATGCCTTGCACCCTTGAGGTTGATGATGCCTTCATCGTTGAGAATCGGCAGAGTCGCTTTCATTTCGTAGGCAAGCTTCGCCTTTGCGAAAATCAGATTAAGCTCGACCGCACATTCATAGGAGCTTTTGATTCCCTGGTAAAATGAGCCTGCCTCAACGGAAAGCTCGAAGAGGATTCTTTCAATTTCTTCTCTTTCCTTACCCTGAAGCACCTTGATTTCATTGTTCGCCTCAACAACAGCCGCAGGCTCAATGAAAACGGTTGCACCACTTGAGGAGGTGTCATGTACAAGTCCGTTTACCTCACCTCTGTGCTCGATTTTGACGGGTACAACGTACCTTCCGTTTCGCATTGTGACAATGGAGTCACGAAGGAATTTCTGAAAGTGGGGTGAGCGTGTCATTTTGTCAAGATGATCACGCACCTTTGAGGTGGCAACACGGATTTTTCTTCTTATGTCATGGAGGGCAGGGGAGGCATTGTCGCTCATTTCGTCCTCGCTGATGATGGAAGAGGTTATCTTATCCTCAAGGTATTTGTTGGGCATAAGAGAATAAAAATATGTATCAATTGAGGTGGTGACGCCGCTGTTTCTGTTTTTCCATTCGCTTAAGGAACGGATGACGCGAAGCACCTCGGCAACATCAAGAAGCTCACGCATATTAAGCACACTTCCTGCATTTGCACGGCTTAAGCAGTTGTTGATGTTCTTAAGTCCGCCGAAGGAGGGAGCGCCGAATTTTGCCATAAGCATATATGCATCGTCAGTCTGCTGAAGAAGAACCTTTGCCAGACTGAGGTTTGTTTCGGGTGTGAGGTTTTCAGCCTCGTAGCGGGCATCCTCACAGCTTGTGAATGAGGCAAGCTTAGTTAAAATCTTGTCAAGCTCAAGAGCTTTATAATGCTTGTTCACTTATATCAACTCCTTTTAAAAGGGATGTGTCTGTATCAGAATTCAGTCATTTTTTTATAGAAGGACAGAGTTTTGAATTTTCTGCCCGTAATGTTAAGCAGGTACTTTTCCGAAACCTCCGAAAGAGTGTAAAGGCTTTCGGGCGGAAGGCTGAAGCTGAAAATTTTTGACGGCTCGCTCAGACAGATATGCCTCATTGCTCTTACTGCTCCCGCACTCATTTCACTCACTTTAGCTGCAGGGCGGCAGCCTTCGCAGAAAAGCTCACCCGTGAAGGTGTCAAGGTACATTTTTTCACTTTCAAATTCTCCGCATTTTGCACAGGCAACAAGCTGAGGCATATAGCCTGAAAGGGTGAGCATCCGAAGCTCGGCTACAGCCTTTACAAGAAGCTTGTCCTTGCCTTTGGTTGCAATCAGGTGCAGACTGTTTAAAAGCAGTGACAAAAATTCCCCTGCATCCTCCTCTCTCGGTGCAAGCTCGCCGGCAATTTCCGAAAGATACTGAGCAAGGGTAAGGTCGACAATATCCTGCCTGAGAGAAAAGAAAACCTTTTTTGCAGTGGCTTCTTTTATGAAATAGACATCCTTTTTTGTCTTATCAACGGAAAAATCGGAATAGCAAAGCAAGCCGGTGGAGGAAACATTTTTATTTTTCGGATTTCTTCCACCATTGACAAAAGCCTTTATTATGCCTTTTTCTTTTGTAAGAATTGTGATGAGTCTGTCCTGCTCACCTGTATTCTGTTCACGGATTACTATACCGTCCGTCCTCATCGTCATATTCAAAATCCTCTCCGTTGGGGCATTCAACGAAAAATTCTTCACTTGCCTCAAAGTCAGGGGAATCATCCTCCGGTATACTTTCTGCCCTCTGGTATTCCAGATAGTCGGAGATTTTCCCCGTCTGAATGAATTTATCCCACAAATCTCTTTTATTCATCTTGGTCACCTCATCTGCTTTTTGAATAAAGAATACCTCTTTATATCATTATACTTTGCAGAAAAAGGTCTCAATAAACCGATGAAATTTATTTTTATGTTGTCTACAAAATTGAGGTGTGTTTTTTGTGCAAGATTTAATCCAGTCCGAAATTGTGTATCAGACCCTCGCGGTTACGCCAGTCCTCTTTCACCTTAACCCAGCACTGAAGGTTAATCTGACAGGAGAAGAATTTTTCCATGTCCTTCCTTGCGTATGTTGAAATTCTTTTGAGAGTGGCACCCTTTTTGCCGATGATGATACCCTTGTGGCTTTCCTTTTCGCAGTAGATGATGGCCTCAACATCCATCAGCTCACGGTCGCTTCTTTCACGCATTTTCTCAATGGAAACTGCAACGCCGTGGGGTATTTCCTTGTCGAGAAGCCGGAGCATCTTTTCTCTGATGATTTCGGAGGCAAGGACTCTTTCGGGCTGGTCGGTGAGTGTGTCGTCGGGGAAGTAATGCTCGGAGGGGAAGGCGAGAGCCTCCATTTCACTGACAAGAAGGTCAATGCCGTCATTTTTTACGGCTGAAACGGGCACAACCGAGGTGAAATCGTGAAGTGCCGAAAGCTCTGCGATTCTTTCCATAAGAACTGACTTGTCGCCCAGTGTGTCAATCTTGTTTATGGCAAGAATTGCGGGAATTCTGCTCTTTCTGATTTTGGAAAGAAGCTCCTGCTCGCTTTCCGTAAGCTCACCTGTAGGCTCAACAACGAGAAGGCAGGCGTCAACGCCCGAAATGCTGTCGCCGACGGCCTTTATCATCTTTTCCCCGAGCTTTGTTTTAGGCTTGTGAAAGCCGGGTGTGTCAGTGAAAACAAGCTGGGTTTCGCCCTTTGTAAGCACGCCCATAATTCTTGTACGGGTGGTCTGCGGCTTGTCGGAAACAATGGCAATCTTCTGCCCGAGAACCTTGTTGAGTATTGAGGATTTACCAACGTTGGGCTTGCCGACGATGGCAATAAAAGCTGTTTTAGTCATTTGTGTTACTCCTTGGAAAACCTTTTAGGTTTCTTAATATTCACCTTCGGTGTCCATAATGATGTAGCTTGTGTATCCGTTTTTACGGATTGTTCTCATATATTTGCGTGAATGCTCGCTGAAATCAATGACGGGAATGAAGGTGCGGTCTGTGTAATTTGCGCTGATTGAAGAGAAAAGCCCCATCATATCCGCAAAGTCATTTCTCTTGTCGAAAAAGTAGTCGTCAGGTCTTTCAAGAGTGTAGGCGGCAACTGCATCAAAGTCGGCGCTGTTGATGGAGCCGTAGTAGATTCTCTTGTTGCCGTTAAGGGCATCGACTGCGCTTTGTGTGATGACAAGGAAGCCGTCTGTCGGAAGCTGCTGACGGATTTTTGTGATGTACTGTCTGATTACGGTGTTTTTGTTTTTGAAGCTTTTTTCTCTGGGAAAGGTGGCACCGCCTGTGTTACGGCTGTCGGGAAAGTGGCAGTTTTCAAGGATGAAGCCCTTTATGTTGAAGCTCTGAAGCTCCTTTACGATGTCAAGAAGATAGCCGAAGGTTTTCTTCGAGCAGGGATTCAGCCAGGTTTTTCCGTCGGCGGCGGTGTCAATCCAGTTTACATCCGTGTCCATATACTTTACTGCTAGCTCGGGATTGCTTTCGGGCACGGTATTGTCAAGAAAGCAGAAGATTCTCGCCGCAACGGTTATGTCCTCCTTTTTAAAAAAAGAAAGAGCCTGCCTTACGGTATTGTTGTCAAAAATTGCACATTTTCCGTTGATTGCATAGCTGTTAAGAGAGCTGTAGCAGAGCTTGCCGCTTTCGGTTTTGAAATCGATGATGACGCTGTTACAGTCATAGCGTCTGACCTTCTTGATAAAGCTCTTTATATATGAGGTGTCACCGAGCTTTTCATAGGGCATATAAAGTGCTCTGAAGTCATTTGCCGCAAGCAATGATTCCTCGGGCTCTTCAGTCTCGGTTACATTTTCGGTCTGTGGAGTCTTATGGGAAATGTCAAGAGCGAGACGTACCGTGAAAAATGATGTGCACAAAAGCAGAATTATCAAAAGGACAGTAAGGCTGTTTTTTGAAAAATCAGACTTGAATCTCAGATGAATTTTTCTTTCAAGAGGGATGTTACCTGCAGGGTACTCTCTTGAAAAGGTGTAATAGCTTTTCCTGACACGGGTTTTGTTGGCGTTGTAGGGACTTTTATTTTTGAAAAAGTTCTTCAGTTTCATCGGTGTCACCTTTTAGTCAAAATACTTTGCCGCCTTGCTGCGAAGCTCGGAAATTGTTTTTTCGGGATCCTCGCTTCCGAAAATTGCAGAGCCTGCAACAAGCACATTTGCACCTGCCTTTGCAGCTGTTTCAACGGTTGCAAGGGAAATTCCGCCGTCAACCTGAATGTCCATTTCAATGTTTCTTTTTGCACATTCCTTGCGAAGAGCAACAATCTTATCCATCATATCAGCCATAAAGGACTGACCGCCGAAGCCGGGCTCAACAGTCATAACAAGCACCATTCCGAGCTTATCAAGGTAGGGGTAAACTGCTTCAATCGGAGTGCCGGGCTTTACTGCAAGAGCGGCAATTTTTCCGCTTTCACGGATAAGGTCAATTGTTTCATCTACGGGCGAGTCGCTTTCAACATGAAAGCAGATAAGGTCTGCACCGGCGCTGATGAAATCGGGGATGTACTTTTTCGGCTCGCTTATCATAAGGTGGCAGTCAAAGACGAGATCGGAGCATTTTCTCAGGCACTTTACAAGGGGAGCACCGAGAGTGATGTTGGGCACAAAGTGGCCGTCCATTACATCTATGTGAAGCCAGTCAGCTCCGCAACGCTTCATATTTTCAAATTCCTCTCCCATTTTTGAGTAGTCGCAGGAAAGAATTGACGGTGATATCTTAATCATAATAAAAACCTCTCTTAAGTATATTTTTCAGAATATAATTTTTCATTTTATTATACCAATGAAGGCAGAAAAAATCAATATAAAGAAGGTGCATTTTAATGTCCTATGATAAATAAATTGAAAAATATGTAAAAATATTTCAGTTTATGTTTACTTTTTTTCAATAATGATATATTATAGGAAAGGCTTTAACTGTCTCGGACAGTAATATATGGAAAAAAGCAAAGGAAGTAGAGAATCATGAGTTTCAAGTATTACATGCAAAGGGCACTCGATATGCCTGAGGATGAAGACAGAATTGAATATTTTAACCTCAAGGCAAGAATATCGAGCAATGTGCTCGTAAATGCACAAAAAAACATCCCCACACCTGTGTACATCTATGATGCAGATGTCACAAAGTTTTACGATGAGTATAAAAAGCTCAAGGAAGAGTGCGGTTATCCTCTTTCCTTCAACACTCTTATGATGCGTCTTCTCGTTGAAGGTCTCAAGGTTGCTCCCAGACTCAATGCTCACATTCAGTATAACCATACTGCGTCAGCAGGCAGACTCATTGTCAAAAAGCATATTGATGTTGCAATGCCTATTTTTATGGACGGCGGCATCACCTTTCCGGTAAAGGTACGCGGTATTGAGGATAAGAGTCTTAAGGAGATTTCCGAGCAGATTTGCGACATTAAGAGAAGACTTGAAAAGACCGATGTTGACGGACTTATGTTTGATCTTATTCAGCAGAGAATGATCGGTTGGATGCTCAAGGGTAAGTTGTATTCAACCTCCCTGCAGATTCTGTCGGGCTTTGTTGGCAAATACAGTGTTACTTCAGTTAAGGACCTTTTCACAAAGAAGGAAAAGGATCCCGAAAGTCTTGATATGTACGCTTTCAATGAGGGTACAGTATGCTTTACAAATACAGGTACTCTTGACCGTAATCTTACGGGACATATTTCCTACGGACCCCTTCTTTATCCTCAGGTGTTTATGCTCGGTATCAGCAATATCAAGGATGTGGAATATGCCTATAAGAATGAGGACGGTGTGGTTGATATCGGAACAAAGAAGGTGCTTCCCATCACACTTGCCTTTGACCACAGACTCGGCGGCTTCGGTGATGTTATTCCTCTTGTTAAGAAATTCAAGGAGGTTTTTGAAAATCCCGAAGTAATCCATGAGTGGTAAATAAATATAATGGGATGTAAAAAAGAGTTTTTTTACATCCCATTTTTTCAAAAAAATATTGAAGTATGTAGAAAAATGTAGTATTATTTAGGGAGAGAATTTTCAGGAGGGTGGAAATGAAACTTTTCAAAAAAAATGAGGATGATTTTTCAGAGGCTTCATTCAATGCCTTTGAGGAGCTTCTTCTCGGAAGTAAAAAGCCGGGTAATCCCGTAATAAAGGGCGGAAGCATGGTGCTTTATGCAACTGTTGCAGTCGCTGTTGTTATATGCCTTTTTATGGCGATTTTTGATCTTGCGGGTCTGGGTCCTGAAATTCCTTCCGAGCCCGTCACACAAGCTGATACACAGGTTTTTTCAGAAACAACTGAAAAGCAGGAGGAAACCACGAAGGAGCCTGCTGATGTTTCAGCTTATCCGGAGAGCCTTCAGAAGCTTTATAAATTGAATCCCGAAACAGAGGATTTTGTTTTGTCCTATGATAAGGAAATAGAAAAACAGAGATCCGTATCCTTAAGAGGCTACAAAAAGAAAAATAAGATGCCCCTTTTCCTTCAGTGGGACAAGCAGTGGGGTTACCGTACCTACGGCGGTGAGCTTGCGGGTGTAACGGGTGACGGCCCTATGTGCCTTGCAATGGTCGGTTATCATCTTACGGGTGACAAAAAGTTTTCACCGGATAAGATGCTTGAGTTTGCTACGGAAAAGAAGTTTTACAAAAAGGGCACCGGAACACTTCCGAAGATGATGACAGACGGTGCTGCAGAGCTGGGACTTACGGGTGTTCAGATTACACCCTCAAGCGAGAACATCATTGCCAACCTTCAGAACGGCAGTCCTCTTATCTGCTACATTGCGGCAGGAAGCTTCACAACAAAGGGACATTATGTTGTTATTCACGCCTTTGAAGAGGGTTATCTTCTCATAAATGATCCCTTCAGCAAAATCAATTCCGAAAAGCGTTGGCTCTTTGCTGACATTGCCTCACAGATCAAGGGAATATGGGCAATTTCCGCAACTTTATAATAAGTTAACAGTCTAAGCTATTGACTTTATTGTCGGTTGCTGATATAATATTATCTGCAAAAAAGTAAATACATCCTTATTAAGAGTAGCGGAGGGGACAGGCCCTGAGAAGCTCGGCAACCTGCATAAGCAAGGTGCTAAATCCTGCGGTAAGACCGGAAGATGAGGTTTGCATCAAGGCGGTCATACTGTGACCGCTTTTGTTTTTTTTATAAGGCTTGATTTTAAATTGTTAAAGATTATCTTAAAATAAAGGAGTTATGAAAATGAAAAAGTTTCTTTTTACTTCAGAATCAGTAACAGAGGGACATCCCGACAAAATCTGTGACCAGATTTCCGACGCTGTCCTTGATGCTATTTACGCTCAGGATCCCTATTCAAGAGTTGCCTGCGAAACAACAGTAACAACAGGTCAGGTGCTCATTATGGGTGAAATCAGCACAACTGCAAAGGTTGATGTTGCCAAGATTGCAAGACAGGTTATCTGTGACATCGGATACGACGACGGTGCAAAGAGCTTTGACGGCAACAGCTGTGCAGTTCTTGTCGCTCTTGACGAGCAGTCACCCGACATCGCAATGGGTGTTGACAAGTCCCTTGAGCTTAAAGGCGGCGAAGAGGATGCCTACAACCTTCACGGTGCAGGCGACCAGGGCATGATGTTCGGCTTTGCCTGCGACGAAACCCCCGAGCTTATGCCTCTTCCCATTTCACTTGCCCATAAGCTTTCAAAGAAGCTTACCGATGTAAGAAAGGACGGCACACTCGCTTATCTTCGTGCAGACGGTAAGAGCCAGGTGACTGTTGAGTATGTTGACGGCAAGCCCTCAAAGGTTAAGGCGATTGTTGTTTCCTCGCAGCACAGTGCTGATGTTTCTCTTGAACAAATCAGAGAGGACATTGAAAAGCACGTAATCAGACCTGTTATCCCCGAAGAATTTATGGATGACGACACAAAGATTTACGTTAACCCCACAGGCCGTTTTGTTGTAGGCGGACCTCAGGGTGACAGCGGCCTTACCGGCAGAAAGATCATCGTTGACACCTACGGCGGCTACTCACGCCACGGCGGCGGTGCATTCTCAGGCAAGGATCCCACAAAGGTTGACAGAAGTGCCGCTTATGCCGCAAGATACGTTGCAAAAAATATCGTTGCTGCAGGTCTCGCATCAAAGTGTGAGGTTCAGCTTGCCTACGCAATCGGCGTTGCAAAGCCCGTTTCCGTGCTTGTTGACTGCTTCGGTACTGCAAAGATTGATGAAGAGAAGATTTCCGAAATCGTTAACAAGGTGTTTGACCTTCGTCCCGCCGCAATCATTGACACCCTCAAGCTTCGTGCTCCCATTTACCGTCAGCTTGCCGCTTACGGTCACGTGGGCAGAGAGGACCTAGATGTTCAGTGGGAAAAGACAGACAAGGTTGAGGAAATCAAGGCTCTTGCAGGTATGTAATTAAATAAAAAAATCCCATGCGAAAGTGTGGGATTTTTCTGTACAGAAAAGGAGATAATTATGGTTTTGTATTTTACGGGCACAGGCAACAGCAAATACTGTGCGGATTTTCTCGGTCACAGACTCGGTGATGAGGTCTGCGACCTTTCCGAAAGGATAAAGAAAAAGGATTTCACACCCTTTGAAAGCGAAAAAAGCTACATCATCTGTGTGCCGACTTATGCGTGGAGAGCACCGAGAGTTGTTACGGATTTTCTTGTCAAAACAGAGCTTAAGGGCAGCAAGGATGTTTATTTTGTGATGACCTGCGGCGGAGAAATCGGCAAGGCAGAAAAGTACAACAAGGCACTTTGTTACAGCCTCGGCAAGACCTACAAGGGTACCCTCAAGGTGAAAATGGCTGAAAACTACCTTGCAATGTTTGACGTTACCGACGAAAAACGTGAAGAGGAGCTGATGACTGAGGCTGACAAGGAGCTTGAAAATGCTGTCAGGCTCATTATGAAAAATGAAAATCTTCCTGCGGTAAAAGAGGGTGCAATCGGCAATATTCTGAGTGGGATAGTCAATGAGATGTTCAACAAATACTACCTCACAGATAAAAAGTTTTATGTAAAGGACAGCTGCGTTTCCTGCGGACTTTGCGAGAAAAAATGCCCTCTCGGGAACATTGAAATGAAGGACGGCAAGCCCTTGTGGCTCGGCAGCTGCACTCAGTGTATGGCTTGCATTTCCTACTGCCCGAAGGAGGCAATTGAGTACGGAAAAAAGAGTGAGGGCAAGAGAAGATACAGGTGCAGAAAGTACAAGGGTGAGTAAAGGAACACAAAAGGTTAATGTCGCTTGACAGTTGAGCAGGCGAGAGCTATAATCAAATTGTGTTCAGGCTGCAGCAACGCAACTGAATTTCAGACTTTGTCAAAGGCAGAGCAAGAGAAAAATATTGAAGAATTAAAAAACAGGGGCTTGTCAATACGGCAAGTCAGCAGGTTGACGGGTGTTAGTTTCGGCTTGGTCAGAAAGCATTATTAACACACAGAACCGTCCCCTGTGTTTTTAAAACGATTTTCAATTAGTTATGCTAAAACAGTGGGTGCTAATATAAAAAAGTTATTATTTGCATAAAGGAGTCGTATATGGAACTTTATAAACAAGAGTTAATAAAAATATTGCGCTTAGAAGTATTTAACCATGTAATTATTATTACACTTGTTTTTATAGCAATTATTGTATGTTATATCTTAAAAAATGATAAAACATATAAGGTTTTATTATTCGTATCTGTTTTGTTTCTTTTCATAATGATAATATTGTCAATTAATACTTTTATTCCACTGTATAAAGATATAACAAATAATGCGTTTGTTAAAATGGAGAATGTTTCTTTTTCAAGTGCTATCAGTAAATTTGATTCTTCGGGATTTCAAGAGATTTTAATTTATGATGAAAATAATAATCCTGTTGTTTTAAAAACTACAAAACATTTCGAAGAAGAAATTTTTAATGGTATTATAGTTTATGCTAAGGAATCTAAATATTTAGTTTTTTGCCAATCAGGAACATATCAATCAGGGGACGGTTGAATGACTCCCTCAGTCACTTTGTGACAGCTCCCTCAGCGAGGGAGCCAAAAAAAGCCTTCCTCTTTGAGGAAGGTGGCGCCTGTAAGGGTGACGGAAGAAGTAAAAATTCCTCAACACAGAGAACCGTCCCCTGTGTTTCTGTTCGGTTTGCGGGGAAGTATTGTATGGAATATATTGATAGAGAAAAATTGGAAAAACTTTCAGATTATTTAAGGTATTCACTAAATGAATATATTGAAGAAGTTTTAAATGATTCTAAAGAAGTTCCTGAGGTGTCAGCAGTAACTTTAAATAATTTAATAATATGCTACATTGATTTTCTTAATAGAACACAGGGGACGGTTCTATGTGTTGACTGAAAACAAATAACCACGGCGCCTTGGGCGGTGCTCACCCCACCGCCTGAGCCAACCTAACCCGCGCCCTTGAATTAAACAAAAGCCCACGGAAAATTCTCCGTGGGCAACTTTATTGCATTTATCTTATTCTTCTTCGAAAACGTCCTTGCCGAGTCCGCAAACAGGGCAAACCCAATCCTCGGGAACATCTTCCCAATTGGTGCCGGGAGCTACGC
>JAZSAM010000024.1:0-3835 GCA_045601905.1 Acutalibacteraceae bacterium
TGATTTTTTACAGAGCGAATTTTTGTCAAGACAAGGCACAAAACGCAGTAAATCCTTTCGGATTTGCGAGTATTTTAACAAAGGATTGACGAAAATCCGCCTGTAAAAAACGGGTTCGGATTATACTCGTCAACCTAACCAGTAATGAAAGGAAGAAAAGATATATGTCCAAGGAAAGAAGAAATGAAATAAAGAAAAAGCAGAAGGCAAAATCCCTTGTGCCCGTAATAGCGATTGCTCTCACAGTTGTACTTATCATCGGTGGCGTTGTTGCCCTTACCGTTCACAGGTGTGATGACTGCGGCACTACCTTTGTCGGCAGCGGATACTACAAGGAAAAGGAAAGTGCCGGTGTTCTCGGCTCACTTTTCGGAACGGTTTTCGGTGACACGGACGGTGTTCAGCTTGAGGTCGAGGAGGACATCATCATCTGCGAGGAATGCGCAAAGAACAATGTTTCCGTAAAGGCAGAGCTTCGTCCGCTTAAGGATTTCAAGCGCTGAGGCGGGTCTTTTATGAGTGAAGAATTACAGCTACGGTAAATCCGTGGCTGTTTTTTTGTTGCGGTACGGTGAATTGTGAATAATCTAAAGGTCAAAAAAGATCAAAAAAACTAAAAATCGAAGAAAACTAAAGAAAATCAAAGAAAAACAGAGCTTTTGAAAAATCAAGGCTTCGTTTTGACTATTTTTGACCTTTGAAAATTCACAAAAACAGGCTATAATATAATCAAAGGTCAAAGTTAGTCAAAATCAAACAAGGATGTGACGGTATGAATCTTTCAAATACAATTGCTGAAATGATTTTCAGTATGCTTGAGGAGAAAAGTGAAATTGAGTTTCAGCGTAATCTTCTTGCGCAGGATCTCGGATGTGTGCCAAGTCAGATAAATTACGTGCTTTCCTCCCGCTTTACTCCCGAAAGGGGCTTCATTGTTGAAAGTCGGAGAGGTGGCGGCGGATGTATCCGCATAACGAGGATAAACTATAACAAGGGTACGCTGACCGATGAGATTCTTTCCTCCGTCGGTGAAGGAATCGATGAGGCTACGGTGAGAAATTATCTTATCAATCTGATCTATCAGAATCTCATTTCCGAGCGTGATGCAGCCCTTATTCTTGCGGCGGCAGGGGACAATGTTTTAAGAGGTCTTCCCTATGAGTACAGAGACAGACTGAGAGCCGCAATTTTCAAGCAGATGCTTCTCACGGCGGTAAGGTGAGTAAAACGCAGAATGCAGAACGCAGAATTGCGGTGACATATAAACGGAAATCTGAAATTTTGGTCTGCAAAGCAGGGTAATTACTGAATGTCCGGCAATAAATCGTAATGCAGCTAAGTCCCTTCGACCGCCATTTTTTACCCGAGAAAACCGCAATAACAATTCAGCAGAAAACCAATCATACTATATATAATGAGGAGGTAACTTAAATGTTATGTCAGAACTGTAAGAAAAACGAAGCAACAATGCACATCAAAAGAGTAATCAACGGCGAAGCGACGGAAAGTCACCTTTGCCAGAGCTGTGCGCAGAGCATGAATGTGGGAGGCTTTTTCGATGACTTCTCACTGAATCTTCCCGGCTTTTTCTCATCATTTTTCGGAGACAGCGTCTTCTCTCTCGGAGAAAGACAGAACGAGAGATGCGAGAAATGCGGTTGCCGCTTTGACGACATCATCAAAACCGGTAAGGTCGGCTGTGCCGATTGCTACGAGAAATTTTACGGGAAGCTTCAGCCGTCAATTCAGAGAATTCACGGCAAGGCAACCCATCAGGGAAAGATTCCCGAAACCCACGGAGTCAAGGTAACGGCAAGGGAAAAAACAACGGAAGAAAAGATTTCGGAGCTTCAGAAGGAAATGCAGAAGGCAATTGATGAGCAGAATTTTGAAAGGGCGGCAATCATCCGCGACGAAATCAAAAAGCTGAAGGAGGAGAAATAATATGAGCTGGTACAATAAACTTGGTGAACACGGCGATGTTGTTTTAAGCACAAGGGTGCGACTTGCGAGAAACCTCGAGGATTTTCCTTTCCCCGTGAGACTTGACCGTGACGGCAAAAAACAGGTTTCCGAATGTGTAAAAAACGCCCTTTCGGACTATACTGAAACTAAGCTTAATTATATTGATATGGAGGAAATTTCGGGAAATGAAGCCGTTTCCCTTGCTGAAAAGCACCTCATCAGCCCCGAATTTGCCTATGACAGTACGGGCAGAGCCTTGCTCATAAGTGACGATGAAGAGGTAAGCATTATGCTTTCGGAGGAGGATCACATCAGAATTCAGGTGATTCTTCCGGGGCTCAGTCAGCAGGAGGCCTTCGAAAAGGCCGACAAAATTGACAGAGCCATCGAGAAAAAGCTCAATTATGCCTTCAACGAAAAGCTCGGCTATCTTACCCAGTGCCCTACAAATCTCGGTACGGGAATGAGAGTGTCAGTGATTTTACATCTGCCCGCCCTTGTGAGAAAGGGCGCAATCCGCCGCCTTTCCTCAACGGTTGCCAAGCTCGGACTTACTCTGAGAGGCTCCTATAGCGAAGGTGTTGAGGCGGCAGGTGACATTTTCCAGCTGAGCAACCAGGTAACCCTCGGAATCAGCGAGGAAGCGGCACTTAAAAACCTCGGCTCGATTGCTCTGCAGATTATCGACCAAGAGAAGCAGGCCCGTGCAACACTTCTTACAGACAGTGAATTTATTGATATGATTTACCGTTCAAAGGGAATTCTGCAAAGTGCATATAAGCTTACATCGAAGGAGCTTATCAATCTTTCCTCGGTTGTGCTTCTCGGCGCAGAGGAAAAAATCATCGAGGCTCCCATGGAAAAGCTTCTTTCACAGATGATTCTCCTTTTACCCGCAACGCTGAAAAAGACTGAGGGTGAAAACCTTTCACGCGACGAGAGAGACATTATAAGAGCAAAGAAAATCAGAGAAATGCTCGGGTGAGGGCAACTGTGGAGGAGGTTGAATTCGGAATTCGGAATGCGGAATTCGGAATTCGGAATTGCGGGGAGCTCTTCGGGCAACTGAAAGTGTGATGCCGCCAAATAACAGAGTTCAGCCTTAGTCGCCCGTAAGGCGACACTACGCAACCTACCCCGACACGGGCAATTGAAACGACTCTGTAGCGGAGGCGACTGTCGGACTATTCGTTGTTGGAAAACGGGGAGTGCGGAGACCATAACGCAAGAACGGGAACAAGGCTTAAGTAGCGGACTCATTTGTATAAAGTAGTTTTAAACAGAGCAGTACGCTCTTATTATCCTCGAATAGAGCTGTAGTAATGTGACTTTTTTCGCAGGGAGGAAGTTTAGTATATTACAAAGTAAATTTGCGTAACTGTGGTATCAGCCACGACAAAAGTGCCGACGAAAAAACGTCACCGCCACTGCGGCCCTCCACGTTTTAAAAAGAGCGCTTTGGTTACTTTGTCGCTCTTGACAAAGTAACTGGCACGCCGCCACGAGGCGTCCGGGGTGTAAAAGCAGTTAAGAGACTATCGGTAAAAGATGCCGAGTTCGGAGTGCGGAATTCGGAATTCGGAATTACCCTCTCCGTCAGACCTTACGGTCTGCCACCTCTCCCAAGGGGAGAGGCAAGAAATTGTCTTGGACGGTAAGAACCCCCTGTCAGCTTGGCTGACATCTCCCACGGGAGAAGAAAACCCTTGCCGTAAGGCGACACAACGCAACTTACCCCGACACGAGCAGATGAAACATCTTTGTAGTGGCGGCGAATGTCGGCATCGTCACCGAAATCTTCATTCCACATAAAAAAAGGGGATGTAAAAAAACTCGTTTTTTTTACATCCCTTTTACTGTTATTTTACAC
>JAZSAM010000025.1:0-13037 GCA_045601905.1 Acutalibacteraceae bacterium
AAGGTTTTTGCGTTTTATGCTATAAACAAACCTCGCCCTCGGAGTACCTTTGTACGCCGTCGGGTAAACCAAAATAAAGCTGAACGCTTTATTTTGGCTCGGTTTGTTCATTCTGCGCATTTTTTCCTAGCCCCTAAAAAGTTTTATTTGGATTTAGTTTTGAATGCAAAGGCACTCGAAGCACTGCCCCAGATAACTGTTCCGTCAGAAAGCTTCACATAAGGCTTGATCTTGAACTTGTAGGTTGTACCAGCCTTAAGATTCTTTGACTTCTTGTAGCTTGTCTTACCCTTGAGCGACTCAATCACAACATACTTGCCCTTTGAGGGGCTGTACTGATAGACTCTGTAGCCTGTTGCTCCTGCGGAAGCTGACCAGTTAAGAGAGATGGTTGATTTTGTTGTCGTTGCAGTCACCTTTGTGGGAGCAAGAGGCTTGGTTGCAGTTGTGAAAGCATCGGAAGCACTGCCCCAGATTACCGTTCCGTCAGAAAGCTTTATGTAAGGCTTAATCTTGAACTTGTACTGTGAGCCTGCTTTGAGGTTCTTTGACTTTGTGTAGGTTGTTTTGCCCTTGAGGGAGGCGATTACTACATATTTACCCTTTGAGGGGCTGTACTGGTAGACACGATAGCCCGTTGCGCCTTCACTCTTTGACCAGTTAAGGGTGATTGTTGAGGTGGTCTGAGTGGCGGTGATTTTCTTAGGAGGTGTGGGCTCGGTGGCTGATATTTCATAGTGGATATTTGCATTGATTAAATCACCATTATATGAGCCGATTTTAATTTTTTTCCACTGCTCCTGTGTTCCGCCGTAATAAACATCCGTAAGGCTGTCGCAGTAATAGAAAGCAAAATCACCGATGGTTGTTACACTGTCTCCTATGGTGACTTTCGTAAGGCTTTCGCAGCCATTGAAAGCAGAATCACCGATGGTTGTTACACTGTCAGGAATGGTGTAAGCTGTTCTTTTATTACCAATAGGATACTGTATAAGTGTTGTTTTATCCTTATTAAATAATACTCCGTATTCATCATTTGAAAAATACTGATTGTTTTCATCAACAGTTATATCCGTAAGGCTGTCGCAGGAACAGAAAGCACCAACACCGATGGTTGTTACACTGTTTCCTATGGTGACTTCCGTAAGGCTGTCGCAGTCATAGAAAGCATAATCACCGATGGTTGTTACACTGTCAGGGATGGTGACTTCCGTAAGGCTGCTACAGCCTTGGAAAGCAAAATCACCGATGGACGTTACACCGTCGTTTATAACAACTGATTTGCTGCCGGTGTAATAAAACGGTGAATCACCCTCCTCATAATCCCACATCGGACCTGTACCGCTGATGATAAGCTCACGCGTGGTGCTGTTATAGGTGTAGGATACATTATCACCGCACTGTCCGCTTGATGAAAGTGCACTCGCTGAAACGGCAAAGCACACAAAGGCTGTTGTAACAACAGCAAAAAGTAAAAATAATTTTCTGATGTTTTTCTTCATTTTTATCCCTCCAAGAAATTTATAATACTAATTTACCACTAAAGAAATAAATTTGCAAGTAGTTTTTTACTCCCTCAGTCTTTTTATTCAAAAAAGACAGCTCCCTCAAAAGGGAGCCTCATAAGCCTTCCTCGCTGAGGAAGGTGGCAGACCGCAAGGTCTGACGGATGGAGTAATCTCTCGCTCGGCGCGTGCCGTTACCTTTCTTGAAAGAAAGGTAACCCAAAGAACTTGCCGTTTTTTCTTTCCATACAAAAAGCTCTGCACATTTTCGTACAGAGCTTTCTTTTTTTATTCGGTTCTCAGTGCCTCAACAGGATCCTTCTTTGCTGCAATTGATGAAGGTACAAGACCTGCAATAAAGGTAAGGAACACGCTGATGCAGATAAGGATGAGTGCTGCGGGAACGGGCAGAACTGCCTTTGCTCCGCTGTGAGTGAGATACTCAAGAAGGATGTTGATCGGTATCTCAAGCACAAGAGTTGTCAGTATACCTATTATACCCGCCGCCAGTCCTATGGTTATGGTTTCTGCATTGAACACTCTTGAAACGTCGCCCTTCGATGCACCGATCGAACGGAGTATACCGATTTCCTTTGTTCTTTCAAGAACGGAAATGTAAGTGATAATACCGATCATTATCGAGGAAACAACAAGTGAAATTGCAACGAAAACAACAAGCACATAGGTTACGATGTTGATGATCTTCGTGATTGAGGAAAGCAGAGCGCCGATGGCATCCGTAGGTGCGATTTCATACTCGGGATGTCCGTCAGCAGTTACCTGCTCATTGTAAAAGTCAATCATATTCATCACTTCTTCCTTAGCTTCAAAGCTCTTGGGATAGAAGTAAATTGAAGTAGGTGACTCCACAGCCTGATAGCCGAGGGCAGTCATCGTCTTATCGTAGGAGCACTGTGCATTGATGGTGTCAATGTATGCCTGCTTGAGGGCAAGCACCTGCGAATCGTCAAGGTAACCCTCCATAAGCTTCTTCTGAAGGTCAGACATATCACCGAAGCTGAAGAGGCTTGAAAGGTCGGTGATGTCAATTTCTGAAAGGTCAATGTCTCCGGCCATGCTCATAAAGGGACCGATGTCGAGATACTTCATATCAATCTTCTGAAGGTCAATGTCTGTAAGATCGAAGTCATTGACGGAAAGATTCATAAATTCAAGACCTGTCAGCACGTCCTTGTCGGGGTTGAGAAGCTGCTCCTGAACAACCTGACTGTTTGCCGTTGCATCAAGAACATACTGCATAAGCTCGCTTGTATAACCGATACCGCCCATACCTACTGAAAGCACATTATCCTCACGGGGACGGATAATACCTACAACAGAAAGCTCGAGTCCGTTATCAACGACTTTCTTAAGATGCTTCGGATCTGTTCTCTTATCCTCCCACAGTCCCGTCTTTTTGTTCTTTACCATATATTCAAAAGAAGGAACCAGCTTGAATTTCATTTCACAGATTTCCTCAAAGGAATAGATTTCCTTTGCTTCACTCTTTGTTTCTCCACCTGAAAGATTGCTCATAAGGTTCGACTGGAAATCAGCCTGGTCGACAAGACCGAGTGCATAAAGCATTGTTTCATTGATTTCGTTGTTGCCGTCAACAAGTACAACGATTTCGTTCTTATCCTCGGGAAGTCTGCCGTAAACCGTATCGTACTGTCCTGAAACGAACTCATTTCCGCCGATGATTTCAATCCACATATTAAGACTCAGACCGCCGCCGATAAAGCCTGACATCATATCCATCATACCGCCCGCACCGAGAGTGTCGAGAACATTTGAGGGGTTAACCTGCACAACCTTGCGGCTTGTATCTGCCTTATATACATTCAGGGGCGAGGTGTACTTATACTGAATGTCATTGCAAAGCTCATCAAAGGTTTCACGGTTGTCTTCGATGTACTTACGGAAGGCACCGATGTTGTTTGAATTTGACTGAGCAATAAAGCTTTGCACCATATCGGTAAAAATGCCGTTTACATAAATTGCATCAAGCTCATGGTCACGTTCATAACCTACCGGGCTCATACCCATAACCGTGCTTGCCAGATTGTTCATATCCATACTTTCCTTTTCGATTGTCATCGGAAAAGCAAGAAGTGTGTCTCTCTGCATTTTATCAACATAATTCTGAATACCTGTTGAAAGTGCAAGAACAAGGGCAATGCCGATAATACCGATTGAACCTGCAAAGGCTGTAAGAATGGTGCGCCCCTTCTTTGTGCCGAGGTTACGAAGTGAAAGACCGAAGGCTGTTTTGAAGCTCATTGAAGGCTTCTTGCCCTTTTTGACCTCTTCCTCTGCCTTTATTGTCTCCTTGACATAGTCCATTTCAACGGGCACGTAGGGATTGCTGTCATCAACAATCTTACCGTCAACGCAACGGATGATTCTGTTTGAGTAAGCGTAAGCAAGGTCAGGGTTGTGGGTAACCATAATTATGAGCTTATCCTTGCTGATTTCCTTGAGAAGCTCCATAATCTGTACGCTTGTTTCACTGTCAAGGGCACCGGTGGGCTCGTCGGCAAGAAGAATGTCGGGGTTATTGATAAGTGCTCGTGCAATTGCAACACGCTGCACCTGACCGCCTGACATCTGGTTAGGTCTTTTGTAAATCTGTTCACTGAGTCCCACCTGCTCAAGAGCATCAATTGCTCTTTTGCGTCTTTCCTCCTTGCTTACACCGGAGAGTGTAAGAGCAAGCTCAACGTTTGCAAGAACTGACTGATGAGGAATAAGGTTGTAGCTCTGGAAGACAAAACCGATTGAATGGTTACGGTAGGTGTCCCAGTTTTCGTCTGTGAAGGTTTTTGTACTCTTACCGTTGATTACAAGGTCACCGCTTGTGTATCTGTCAAGACCGCCGATAAGGTTAAGAAGTGTTGTTTTACCGCAGCCTGAGGGACCGAGAATTGAAACAAACTCATTTTCTCTGAAATTGATGTTTATATCATCAAGAGCTCTTACCGTAGTGTCGCCCGTGATATAATCTTTTACGATATTCTTTAAAATCAGCATAAATTACGCCTCCTCATTCTGAGCTTCGCTCTTTTTTCTTTTGCTGAAAAAAGATGCAAGCCTGTCTCTGTTGAAAAGTGCAACGATAACCGCAAGAGCAAGAACCATGAAGGAAATACCTGCCACCGCTGTCCAGTTGATGCTCTTTTTCTCCTGATAGATTACTGTGGGTGTATAGTCGGGATCAGCCTCCTCAACAGTTGCTCTTTCACGGAAAAAGATTTTGTAAAGCCACTCAACAGTTTCATCCACGCTCATTTTTGCAATTTCGTCGCCGATGCCCGTGGAATAAGTCGCAAACATTTCATTGTCAGCACCCGAGGAATTCATAAAGGAATCAACGATGCCCTCATTGCCCGGTGTCTTCATAATCTCGACAATGTATCTTAAGAAGGTGATAAGCACACCCGTTCTGTCCGACTGAAGATACTGTATTGTCATAGGCTGACCTGCCTGAGTACGCTTGGTCTGCGCGGGAACAAGTGTACCGATTGAGCCGAACTGACTGATGTCAAGCTCAGGAAGTGTGACACCGAGGTCAAGCTCGCCTGCAAGGTCACCGACGACCTTCTGTATGTCGATGTTTGTAATCTGAGTAAGGTCAAGAAGATCGCTCAGTCCGAGAGTTGCAAGAGTGCTTGTCACAGGATAAAGCAGATTTCTTATGCAGATTTCCATACCGCCGTTATTGATAAAGTACATAAGATTGGGAAGGATACCCGTAAGAGTGTAAACGGGATAATCGAGCATTCTTTCAGTAAGGCTGAGAATTGCCTTCATTATGGGAATCATAACATCGGTGCCCTTTATCTGCTGACAGAATTCGTCATAGGTACGAATTGAATTGAAGGTGCAGCCGAGAGCCTCAAGAATGGGAATAACTGCCGTGTTGTAGCCGTCACTTCCATAAAAAGGAATTCCTCCGAAAATTTCTGCCTTTTCACCGCAGAGAAGCATTCTGAGGATGGGATCAAGTGGTCTGAACACTGCACAGACTGCTTTACCGAAGCCGGCCTTGCTTCCGTCCTTGAAGCCCCAGCTTACATTAAGCTCCTTGAGCTTCTCAAAGCTTGTCACCTTACCGAGTGCTTCTTTTGCAGATGCATATGAGCTCTCTGTAAGTGTTTTTGCAAGTCCGGCAGGACTCATGTCAATTCCGAGAAGGGAAATAAGGCTTCCCATCTCTTCACCCTGAAAGGCACCGTAAATTCCCACAACAAGCTCTGTTACAAGCTTGTTTGAATAAATCTGCGGCTTGAGTGCCTGTCTGATGCTTTCAGCCTCTCCGCCCTCTTTGATAAACTGACTGATAAGCTCATCTATACCGTCAAGGACACGCTGATACTTTTCCTGACCGAGATTCGGTGTGTAGGTTATTGTCATCGGGGTTACAGGGTTGAAGCTCCAGATAAAGGGATTGACTTTTCCGTTTGTCTGTGAAAGAAGTCCTATATATATTGTGATAAGCTCATCACTGCTCTTTGAGAAAAGGTTTGTCATTGTTTTCTGAAGCTGAGCGTTATCAATCGGGGTCTCTGTACCCGAAAGCATTGAGGGAAGGCTGTCCGCATTAAGCTTCACTGTTTCAATTATCCAGCGAAGAATATACATAAAGCTGTCAGAGGTGTTGACAACATAAGTATCGATATCGTCAAAAGCGAGGGCTGCGAGAGTTTCAAGCTCGAAGGGAGCAGTTTTGAGTGTGCCCGAAGCAGAGAAGCTGTTGAGATCAAGGCTGAAATCAAAGCTCATGCCCTCCTGTCCCTGAAGAGCGATGTCCATAATGCTTCCTATTTTGAAGGGAGTTGTGATGCCGAGAACCTGAAGCCTCAGAGGATCAACAAGGCTTGTAATTGCTTCATCGAGTCCGCCGTTGTGGATGAAGTAAGCAATACCGGGAAGCTTTGTGCTGAGCATTGTGGCAGGTGCAGAGCAGATTCTTGTAACATATCGTGCAAGATCTGAAATGATGTTTGAAATCATTGAGCTCTTATCCTGAGCTGCCTGGGATTCAAAGGTTGCAGCGTCAGTGTAAACATCCATACCGCACTTGGTGTAAATGCGGACAACGGAATTTGCATATCCCTTCGCGCCCTTGAGTCCCACAAGGGGATTTACGGAATATGAGCCTGCACAAAGGATTGTGTAAAGCAGGTCATTCATCGGAGTGAAGAGATCAACCGCCGCTTCAATGAACTCAGCCGTTGAGCTTACTCCCCACTCTGCAGAGGAAAGATCGAGAGTGCTCCAGGAGGCTGCCGATGCCATTGCAGTCTGCACCGAGGGGTAATCAGCAAGATGCTTTGAAACGGTAGCAGGAGAAAAATCAAGGCCGATGGTTGCGAAGGTCTCACTGTTTTCCTCACTCATTGAATACATTGTCTTTGCAAGAGAGGACAATGTAGCATCGGAAAAGAGCATAGAGAGCACAACATCGGAAAGGCTTTTACCCTCCATTGCTTCAACAATTGCCTTAATGACGGTATCTGTCTGCTTCATTGCCTTATCTGCCTGCTCGGCTGTTACTCCTGCAGGGTAGGTCACCACCGCAGAGCTCATGGGAGCAAGGCTGAAAAGTACAATTAAGACTGAAAGAAAAACTCCGAGAATTTTTCTTGTTATTTTCAAGCTTTTCAGTTTAATCACCTCAAAAATTCCTCAAATTCGATATTATGTAAATCCGGATAATATTGTATATTTAAAAAACTAAACTATTATATCATAACAGTCCACCTTAAATCAAGTATAAAAGGCTCATAACAAGGGTAAATAAATTAAAAAGATTGTGAATTGCAGCCTACAAGCTATTTATAATAATTTTTTATTTTATGATATTGTTGACTTTATCTGTTCAAAAATGTAAAATAATAAGAATAGGAACAGTGGCACAAAAGCATTTTATGTTTTTTATTTCAAGAAAGGAAGTGAGCCTGAATTGGATAGTAGTGACAGTCGACCTAAAGGGTGCAATGTAATATTATTCCCGACGGCTCATTCTTATCTGTAAAAGCCGACGGGAAGGAAAGTCGGTGAAAAAATGAACGAACAGGATTTCGAATATCTCAGAGACCTGCTTGAAAACAACAACCTCAAGCTTCTCAGAGACGAGCTTGCCGATATGGCTTATCCTGATATCGCCGAATTCATTATGGAATTTGACGATGACAAAATTGCCGTAAGGCTTTTCCGTATCCTTCCGAAGGATATTTCCGCAGACGTTTTCGCCTACCTCGACCTTGATAATCAGCAGGCAATCGTGCAGTCAATTACCGACAGTGAAATCCAGCGACTAATGGACGATCTGTTTGTTGACGACGCCGTTGACTTTCTCGAGGAGGTTCCCGCAAACATCGTGCGACGGGTTCTTGCAAATACTGACAAGGAAACCCGAGATACCATCAACCGTTTCCTCAAGTACCCCGAAAACTCTGCAGGCAGCGTGATGACCAACGAAATGGTTGAGCTTCACGACAGACTTACCGTTGCCGAGGCTATAAAGAGCATCCGGAGAAACGGTATTGACAAAGAGACAATTTACACCTGCTATGTTATCGACGACGGGCGTCACCTTGTTGGTACGCTTCCTCTGAGACGATTGCTTCTCAACGATGAAGATACGCCTCTTACGGAAATTATGAGCGACGACGAGCAGCTCATTTTCGTAAGAACCATGGATGACCAGGAAGAGGTTGCTTCCGTGGCTAAAAAGTACGACCTTCTCTCCGTTCCCGTAACGGACAAGGAGGACAGACTCGTCGGCATCATCACCATTGACGATATCGTCGACATCATCGACGAGGAGGCAACGGAAGACTTTGAAAAGATGGCTTCACTTACCCCCTCGGAGGATGAATACCTTAAAACAGGAGTTTTCTCCCTTGCAAAGAACCGTATCGGCTGGCTTCTCATTCTTATGATTGCCTCCACCTTTACGGGACAGATTATTGAGGGCTTCGAGGCACAGCTTGCGGCAATTGCAGGACTTACCGCCTGCATACCCATGCTTATGGGTACGGGAGGTAACTCGGGCAACCAGAGCTCAACACTTATCATCCGCGGTCTCGCCCTGGGCGAAGTCAAAATCAAGGATTACTTCAAAATTCTCTGGAAGGAAATCCGTGTTTCTCTTATGGTCGGCATCACCCTTGCTTTCGCAAATGTGGCAAGAATGCTCATTGTAAGAGCTCTTTCGGGAGGCGACACCACAAACGGCGTCATTCTTGTAGTTTCCGTTTCCGTTGCGGCAGTTGTTATTGTTTCCAAAACAATCGGCTGTAGCCTTCCGATTCTTGCAAAGATTTTAAAGCTCGACCCGGCACTTATGGCAGGTCCGCTTATCACCACGCTTGTGGACACAATCTCTCTTATTATTTACTTTGCTCTTGCAAAAGCATTCATTCCGATGTAACAAATCTGTTTTTAGTCAACACTTTTTCTCTTCGGAACAAAAAAACAACCATATCCCACCGCAGTCTCAATTTTGCATTTTGCAATTTCAATGCGGAGCATCAAAACAGGAGGTACACCTTGCTTAAACGTTTCTTTTCATTCACAAAGGGCTACAGAATTCTCACGGTAATCTGCCCCTTTATGATCTTCATCGATATTCTCATTGAGCTTGAAATTCCCAAGGCAATGGCAAGAATAATCGACGCTATTTACACCCTTGATCAGACAGGCGCAACCGTCGAAATCATCAGAAATGAGCTTTTCAGAGAAGTTATCGTTATGCTTCTTCTTTGTGCTGCCACCCTCGTCATCGGCTACATTGCATCACGTTGCAGTGCAATCGCAAGCATGGGCTTCGGTGCAAATCTGAGAAGAGAGCTTTTCAACAAAACTCAGGATCTCTCCTTTGAAAACATCAACAAGCTGAAAATCTCGTCACTTATCACAAGAATGACAAGTGACGTCTCCTCGGTACAGAGTGTTTACAAAAACACCATTGTCACCTTCATCAAGGGCCCCATTATGCTTGTAAGCGCCCTTACCTATGCCCTTGACATCAGCCGTGAGCTTTCGGTTGTTTTTTATGCTGCACTTCCTGCAATCGTAATCATTCTTACGGCAATCGGCTTTATGGCAGTTCCGATTTTCAAAAAGATGCTCAAGAAAACCGACGAATTCAACGGCGTGCTCAGAGGCAACATCAACGGAATCCGTGTTGTCAAGGCTTTTGTCCGCCACGACTATGAAAAGGACCGCTTTGCCGTTGTCAACGAGGCAGTAATGAAGCTTTCAATCAAGTCGCAGAGCATGATTCTCTATATGACTCCCCTTATTATGTTTGTCATTTACGGCTGTATGGTATTCTCCCTCTGGAGAGGCAGCGGAATCATCATTGAAAATCCCGCCGCAGCCCTTGACGAAACAGGACTGACAGTCGGCAATCTCACTGCCTTCATCACCTACATAACCTCAGTTCTTTCCTCACTTATGACCGTTCTTCTTGTCTTTGTAAGTATGGTTATGGCAAAGGCATCCATTGACAGAATCAGCGAGGTCTTCAAGGAGGAGCCTGCTGTTACCGACACAGCTGCTGACGGCAGCCTTAAGGTTGAAAGCGGCGAAATCGAATTCAGAAATGTTTCCTTCAAATACAATAAGGATGCAGAAAAGAATATTCTCGAAAACATCAACCTTAAAATCAATCCCGGTGAAACCCTCGGAATCATCGGCGGTACCGGCTCATCAAAATCCTCACTCATTCAACTCATCCCCCGTCTTTACGACGTCAATGAGGGCGAGGTCCTCGTCGGAGGAAGGAATGTCAAGGACTATGCCTTCCGCAATCTCAGAGACGAAATTGCCGTTGTGCTTCAGCAAAGCCTTCTTTTCTCAGGCACAATCAAGGAAAACATCCGTTGGGGTAAATTTGATGCAACGGATGAGGAAATCATCGAAGCAGCAAAGGCGGCAGAGGCTCACGGCTTCATCAGCGAATTTGAAAACGGCTACGATACCGAGCTCGGTCAGGGCGGAAACACGGTTTCAGGCGGTCAGAGACAGAGAATCTGTATTGCCCGTGCCCTTATAAGAAAGCCGAAAATTCTCATCTTCGACGACTCAACAAGCGCAGTTGACACAGCAACGGATGCAAAAATCCGCCGTGCCATCAGAAGCAATGAGTTCAGCGACATTACAAAAATCATCATTTCCCAGCGTATCACATCGATTATGGACGCTGACAGAATCATCGTAATGGACAACGGCAGAATCCACGCCTGCGGCACTCACGATGAGCTTAAAAAATCAAGTAAAATTTATAAGGAAATCTTTGTTTCACAGCAGGAAGGAGTGTTGGCACAGTGAAGGATAGTAACTCCACCGCCTGCGAAGTAAAGCAGGAGACTTCCGCAGAAGAAAAGAAGCTTACTAAAAAGGAGCTTAAAGAAAAGCGCCGTACCGAGCGCAGCAAAAAGAAAATCCCCAAAAACGAAACCGAGGAAGAAAGAAAGGAAAGAGAAAAAAAGGAAGAGGCAAAGAAAAAAGCCAAGCCCAAGGATATAAAGCAGGCTACAAAACGGCTCTTCTCTTATATTGCAAAATACAAGCTGCTTCTCATCCTTGTTGCCTTTCTCGTTGTGCTGACAACGGTAATCAGCGTTATCGCTTCTCTTTTTATGATGCCCGTTTACGAAATTCTCGAGGGTGTCATAAAGGGCACGGGCGACATTGCTTCAGCACCGAAGGAAATCCTCAAATGGCTTACAATAATGGCTCTCAGCTATATTCTTTCAGCAGCCTTCAACCTCACTTACACAAGAATTATGCTGCACATTTCATCACACACGCTGATGAATATGCGCCGTGACCTTTTCAACCACATCCAGACTCTCCCCCTTGAGTTCTTTGACAAGAGAAAAACCGGCGAAATTATGAGCCACTTTACCAACGACGTAAACAAGGTCAGTGACCTTGTAAGCAACAATTTCCCGACTCTGATCTCCTCCTCTATTCAGGCAGTGCTTACCATTGCAATTATGATAATTATGAGCTGGAGACTCACCCTTACAATTACAGTTGCAATTGTGCTTATGTTTGCCGTTGTGATGTTCATCACAAGTAAATGCTCACCTCTTTTCAAGAAACAGCAGAAGGCAATTGCCGAATGCAACGGCTATATCGAGGAATACATCAAGGGCATCAAGGTTGTAAAGCTCTTTTCCCGTGAAAGCAGTACAAAGGCTCAGTTCAGCGAGCTTAACGAAAACTACCGCAGGACAGGTGTAAAGGCAAACATCATCGGCGGCTTTATGGGGCCTCTTATGTCGATGATTACCCGAGTAAATTATGCAATTGTTGTTTTTCTCGGCGCTTTCCTTGTTCTCGACGGAAAAATGACAGTTCCCGCTCTTGTAACCTACCTTGACAAATCAAAGAGCTATGCTTCACCCATTGCCTCCCTTGCAGGCTGCTACAGCTCACTCGTTGCGGCTCTCGCAGGTGCAGAACGTGTTTTTGCCGTTCTTGATACAGACCCCGAAACCGATGAAGGCAAGGCAACTCTTGTCCGTCTTATAAAGGACGCTCTCGGCGAGGAAACAGAAAGCGACGGCAACGAGGGTGAATTTGCCTGGAAGGTGCCCACAGATGACGGTGTCAGATATATTCCTCTTAAGGGTAACATCGAGCTCAGGGATGTCACCTTCTCCTATGTTGAAGGCACAGAGGTGCTAAAGGACATCAATGTCAACGCAAAGGAAGGCGAAAAAATTGCCTTCGTAGGCTCAACAGGTGCAGGCAAAACCACCATCACAAACCTCATCAACCGCTTCTACGAAATCGACAAGGGTGAAATCACCTACGACGGAATACCCATCAAGGAAATCAAAAAGGACGATCTCAGACGCTCAATGGCAATGGTGCTTCAGGACACCAAGCTCTTCTCGGGTACAATCAGAGACAACATCCGCTACGGAAAGCTTGATGCAACAGAAGAGGAAATCATCGCTGCGGCAAAGCTTGCCAATGCACACGAATTTATTGAAAAGCTTCCCGACGGCTACGACACACAAATAAAGGCTGACGCCACAAACATTTCAGTAGGTCAGGCTCAGCTTATCAACATCGCAAGAGCCGCCGTTGCCGGTGCACCGCTTCTCATTCTCGACGAGGCAACCTCCTCTGTCGACACAAGAACGGAGCGTCTTATCGAAATCGGCATGGACAAGCTTATGGATAACAAGACTGTTTTTGTTATCGCTCACCGACTTTCAACCGTAAGAAACTCACAGAACATTGTTGTTCTTGAAAAGGGCGAAATCATCGAAAGCGGCGACCATCAGAAGCTTATCGATGAGGGCGGAAAATACTTCCAGCTTTACACCGGAAGCTTTGAAATGAATTAATAAGCATAAAAAGGGGCTGTAAAAAAAGTGCAGACCGCATAAAACAAGATAACTAAAGGGTTTCTTTCGGTATTGAACTACCAAAGAAACCCTTTAAAACTGTAAAAATCAGCAAAAGCAGGCAAAAACAAGGTTTTTGCGTTTTATG
>JAZSAM010000026.1:0-32337 GCA_045601905.1 Acutalibacteraceae bacterium
ACGAATAGCCTTTACACCTGCAGTAGAGCTTTCTTATCTGAATGAAGTGGAGCAGGCGGATTTGGTTGAAGAAATCCGTGTCTGTGATGCTACTCCAAACCTATCTCAGGCACAAAGGCTTCGTGCCATCAGCAGAGAGGAAGGTTTGACTCCTGAGCATATCGGTGAAATCTTGGCTGAGGAAAAAGCAAATCAGAAGCCTATGATAAAAATGCCCACAGAAAAGATACAGAAAATTGCTCCGAAAATCAAGGAAAAAGATTTAGAAGACTTCATATTGAAATCTTGTGAGTATTACTACAGACATCTGATGCGAAGCCGTGACAGAGATGCGAGATAAGGAGGTAGCCTATGGGTGATGTTAAGATAAACTTTAATGAAAGCGAGGTTAAATCCGATACTCTCAGCGGTGTTCTCATTTCAGAGGATGCCGCTGAATCTCTTGTCAGATGTTTTCTTCCCGATATAGTGTCATTCTTTGAAAGTGAAAACGGCAGAAAAGAATTCGAGGCATGGGACAAGGATTGGGATAAATTAAAGGAAATCGAATAAAGAAACGGCGGGTGCGATGTAAAAGTCGCATCCGCACATTTAACAAAAACAAGTATATGAATTACAATATTTACAGAAATTAAAGGAGGTAAATATATATGATAGGCGTTATCTACGCAAGATACTCTTCCGACAATCAGAAAGAAGAAAGTATTGACGGTCAGCTCCGTGAATGTAAAGCCTATGCCGAAAAGAACGGTATTCAAATAGTTGATACCTATATTGACAGAGCGTTGTCTGCCAAGACCGATAACAGACCTCGATTTCAGCAGATGATAAAGGACAGTGCTTCAAAGCATTTTGAAGTAATACTCGTATGGAAACTTGACCGTTTTGCCCGTAACAGATATGACTCGGCTCATTACAAAAATATGCTGAGAAAAAATGGTGTAAAGGTTGTATCTATTACAGAAACCATTTCTCAGGGTGCAGAGGGTATTCTGCTTGAATCTTTGCTTGAAGGCATGGCTGAATATTATTCAGTAGAGCTTGCAGAAAAGGTTACAAGAGGAATGATGGAAAATGCTCTTAAATGCAAATACAACGGTGGTACCTTGCCAATTGGTTACAAGGTAGATAAAGAGCAGAATTATTTGATTGATGAGGTTACTGCACCTGCGGTAGTTTTAGCTTTCAAGAGCTATGCCGAAGGTATGTCAATGCAACATATTGCAAACATGCTTAACTATCAAGGTGTACGCACCCATAAGAAAACCAAGTTGGATGTTGACATTGTTGCCCGTATGCTGCACAACCGAAAATATATCGGTGAATACAAATTTAAGGATGTTATTACACCGGGAGGAATTCCCGCAATAGTTGATAAGGAGTTGTTTGAATTGGTACAGGAAAAAATGAAGCAGAATAAGAAAGCCCCTGCAAAGCACAAAGCGGAAGATGAATATCTTTTAACTACAAAGCTCTATTGCGGCAAGTGTCAGTGTCTTATGGTAGGTGAAAGCGGGACAAGCAGAACAAAGTTTGTGCACCGATACTACAAATGTGTGAGTGTAAAAAATCACAAAGGCTGTGACAAGAAAACAGTTAAAAAGGCTTGGATTGAGGATATTGTTGTTGACAGTATCCGCAGACTCATTATGAATGATGAAACCATTGAGTATTTAACTGACCAGGCACTTGAAACCTTTAATAAGGAAAGCACTGTTCTTCCCATACTGCAAAAGCAATATGCACAGACTCTTACGGCAATCAATAATCTTATTACAGCTATGGAGAAAGGTATCATCACACCTACTACCAAAGAGCGTATGGAAGAGCTTGAAGCAGAAAAGAGTGAGCTTTCAATCAGGATTATGAAAGAGGAAATGTCAAGACCTAAGCTTACTCGTGAGGAGATTCTATATTGGTTCTATAAGTTCCGCAAGCTTAATCCCAAGAAGCTTGACCACAGAAGGACCTTAATCAATAACTTTGTAAACACAGTATTCTTATTTGAAGACAGAATGGTAATTACTTTCAACTTCAAAGACGGTACTGAAACCATAACCTTTGCCGACCTCGAAAAGTCGGCATTGGGTTCGGATTTGAAGGTGTCGGGTGCACCATAGTGAGTATTCATAACACAAGTGAATACTCACTTTTCTTTTTTACATTTCCTCATAGTTAAATTTAGTATAATTAGTTATGTATCGAGCAGGTTTTGAGCCTGCTCTTTTTTGTTATGCCGTGAGATATTCTACGGCTAACCTTAACGGTTATATGGTGAGGGTATCACCCTCGTAATCACAAAAGAGCGCAGAATGTTTTTGTTGTCAAGAGAAGAAGTGTAACGACTCTTGATAACGGGAACTGGCTATTCTGCAAAACAAGGGGCACCATAAAACAAGACTTAACACTAAAAGCAACCGCCGAGGATTTTTATGTCCCCGGCGATAAGCTTATGCAGTTGTGTCTTAATAATGTACTACTCCGCACTCACAAACTTTATTGGTTTTGAAAAGCTTGAAGATAAACCTTAGTATTTTCCAGATCAAATTAAACAGTCCGGATTTATGACAATTGCAGGAACAATCATCTGACTTATCATAATCGCAGTTAGAACACTTAGTTTCACCTTCATTGAAGTTGTGTCCGGTTGCTGCTACACTTTCTGTATAACTGTCACCACAAGCACAATCATAAATAATCATACCATTTTCAATACATGATGCAGGAATAGTTGTTGATATATATGAATGCTCGTGCTCATTGAATATCTCAAATTCAGCTTCATTTGCATCTTCGCCTATTTCAGGTATTGTAAACTCTGCATAAGTGTCTTCATCCACCAAACCAAAAGTATACTCTTTGTCCATATGTGTGAATGTTGCATTATCAACCAAAGGAACTATCTTTACTGTTGTTTGACCTTCCGGTATCTCATACATAATAAGCTGTTCTTCATCTCCGCAATCCATATAGTATGCTGCAGCACCTTCTATCATAACTGTATCGGCATAGGTATAATACGCAATTCGGGTATCATATCCGCTTGCATTCTTAAGATATTTGTTTACATCTCTGAGTGCAACGCATTTTATTTCACCTGAAAAAGTTGTATATCCGCCTTCACGAATCTTTCCCTTTGAATTCATATATAAATATGTTTCATTGGCTGTGCAAGAATTGTTATAGAGATACAATCTGTCTTGTCCGTCAACTTGCTTATAATATAAGAAGTTAACTGCATGTCCTCCACTGCTTGTTCTGAAGCTGAGCTGCAAGGTACCCTTGTTATCATAATTATGATTCTTAACATAGTTGACAACTGCCTTCCAGTCGCTTTCTGTTTTAAATTTACCTGTTAAATACCATGAACCACCCGCAACGATTGCTTTGTTGGCAGGTGAACCTTGCAATCCCTGGTAAATATCAATTACTTTCGTTGTTGTGGCATTCTTTTTCAGTCCGTTAACCTTTGGATATGTACCGCCGACTTTGGAAATATCCAGTTTCTTTAAATAATATGCCGCACTTGTAATGGACATACCAAAGCAATGACCACCGGAAAACTTTTTGCAAGAATTATGATTACCGAAGTTTCTGAAGCTGTAGGTTTCTTCTCCAAAGTTATAAACATTGAGCTTTTCACCGTATTCAAAAGTTTTGTCTGCACTTATAGAATCGCATCCTGTACAGTCGTATCTGTAAACCGCTTTCTTTGCAGTAGTAGCCTTTGATACCAAATGCTCACTGTCAATTATCTTTTCAGTATAATTATGATCCAGCTTATCAACTACATCATCAATCTTTTCGTGACCGCATAATGAACAGACATACTCGGTATATCCCTCTGATGTACATGTCGCAGGAACTGTATTTTCAGCAACATAGGAATGCCCTATTACTTCAAATTTAATCGGATAACCTGCTTCAGTCCTAGTGGATGCATATTCTTCAGCAGTTGAACCAGCGTATCCCTTTAAAACGGTAGGACATTCTATCGGAACATAATTTCCGTTTTCATCTACAATAGGATAACCTTCTTCATCCAATTCAGCTGTCAAAAGAATTTCCTGCCCGATTTCACAATCTTTATTGTTTATAATAAGAGTTTCTAGTTTATCACATAAAATAAATGCAAAATCTCCGATGCTTGTAACACTTTCCGGTAAAACAACTGTTTTAAGATTTTGACAGTATAAAAATGCTATCTGCTCTATTGTTTCAAGCCCATTCTCAATTTCAATTGTTTCAAGACCTGATTCGCTGAAAGCCTCCTCTTTGATTATTTTTACGCTGCCGGGAATTCTGATGTTTTTAAGATTGATACAATAGTCAAAAGAAGTAGCGCCAATTGAGATAACAGTGTCAGCGATTTCAATACTTTCAAGGGAAGTGCAACCATTGAAAGCATAATCACCTATGGTTGTAACGCCGGGTTCAATTATAATCTTCTTGATTGTATTTTCACCTACAATTTCGCCCCACTCATTACGTTCCCAGGTCATATAACGAGGCATTGTTTCCGGATCTTCGTCATCCCACCAATAATCATACATAGGACCTTCACCACTAATGGTCAATGTACCATCAGATGTGAGTTTATAAGTTACATTTTCACCGCAGTAACCTTCCTTAAATGCTTCACCTTTTATTCTTTTCTCAACAATAATGTCATCTGTTTCTTCAACAGGTTCTGAGCTCCACTCTGACCACTCTGACCACTTGTAATGATAATACTCTCTCTCATATGTGTAAAGTTCATTTTTTATGACCTCAATATTTCCTTTAGATCCGTGCTTGAGTGCACTCCACCAATAAGTATACGGACAGGTTGCAGATGATGACTTCTTATAAGCCGTCGCACCACTATCAAATGTAAGAGCACTTGATAAGTATAATGCATGGAAATTATTTGTTGAATAAGTATTAACCTTATGTCCTTTATATCCACCAATGACACAATTTATAGGACCATCAGCATCGTGGGTATAACACCAGTGCCAATAGAGGTAACCAACCACTTCAGCCCCGCTTTCGTCACCAAGAACTGTTTTTGTTGTCTCTGTTTCAGTTTCTGTGGGTTTGGTGTTATACTTTTTATAGAGTGCGCTGTCTGTCTTAAAGCCTTTGGTAGTGCTTGAGCCACTCGGCCAAGCCTTGGCGTATGTAACAGTTTCCGTTTTTGTCGGCTCGGGTGACCAATCGCTGTCAACAAGTGTATAACCCTCTTCGTATTCGTTGTTCGAAGTCAGGTATTCCTTAACCTTATAGCGATATTCCATCAAGGGAGAAATAGGCTCATGACCACTAATCCAGGTTTCACAATCCAAACAATACACACCCGGAGTATAACCTTCTTCTGAGATGTTTGGCTCTTTACCGGGATCTTCAATGGTGTTCGGATGATTGAGAGCAGGAACAATATCACCTATATAACTGTCACCGCAGTCCGAACATATATACTCTGTATATCCATCCTCGGTACAGGTTGCACCCTTAACCGTTGCGGCATAATCGTGTACGTGGGGTTCAAGATTTTCAATCCAGTGGGCATAAAGTCTCTGTGTGCCCGCAAGAGCTGAAACATCATAATAATCGCCTGCATCCGCTACTTTTGTACCGCCCACACGTCTTGTGTACCAACCGTCAAACGTATATCCCTCTTTTTCCTGAGAAGGCATAGGAGCTTCACAACTGTAGGGATCATATATGTCTGCTGTTATTGATTGTGTGGTATATGCATCGGTATTGCCTATAGAGCCTTCTGTCCCTTTTTCATATAAAGCTATATCAGCCATTTCTACAGTGCAAACCTTATCAATATACGGATGAATATTATTTCCGCTTGCCTTTGTTCTTGATAACTCTACTGAATAATCCTTCCATTCTGTTGTCAGCTCAACCGATTTGAATGTTGTCTCATAACCCCATCTGAAATATATTTTCGCACCTGACACGCTTGATTTGGCTCTGAATTTTAATACCATTGTGGCATTATTCAACTCATAGAAATCAGAGTTATACGAGCCGTTAAGCAGAGTATAAAACTTCATATCCTTGCCTGAGGAGCCTGCTTTAAGTGAATTGATAACAATGCTGTTTTCATAAGGCTTAAAAGAAACATTAACGTAATCGGTTGCTCTTGAAGAATAATGATCTTTCGGAGCAGAAGAATTAACGCGAATGCATTCTTCTTCAGGTGACACAATATAGTTATCGTTCAGATTGTTGAAAAACTCGACCTTTCGCGTTGTCACTTCTTCAAAGTAGAACAATTGATTGTTTCCGCCGTGATAATCCCATGAATGCAATTCTGCTCCGGATTTTTTGGAGCTATCCGAAACATCTATAGCTCTACCGTTATTCTTACAGTGAATTGAATACAAACCACTATATCCGTCTTTTTCTTTGCGTTTTATAAGAGAAAATCTCTGCGCGTCGTGATCCTTTTGCTGATATATTTGCAAAGCTGCTCCGAATGCCCATTTATTGTCACCTACATCAAGATCAATACCTTTACCGCCGTTTAACGATTCAAATTTATAATATCCGTCACTATCAGCACTCACTACTCTCCAAAGCTCCGCATTTCCTTTTTCACCCAAATTTCTTTGTGTGATATGAGCTTGATTTCCCGATCCGTTTGCAGCTAAAACCAAGCCGCTGTTTTCATTATATATTCTATATATGTGACCAACCTCTAATACATCAGTCTGATTTTCTTTCCACTGAGCATAAAGAGTTTTGTTTCCTGATGTAACAGTTGAACTGCGGTTTACTCTTGTGCCGCCTGTTGCCGATGTATACCAGCCGTCGAAGGTATAACCGTTTTTGGTTGCAGAAGGCATGGTGTTGCCGTAGATTTCACCTTCAGCAAAAAGTCCACTAGACATCGACACTGTACCGCCATTAGCATTAAAGGACACGGATACCGTGGGTAGTTTTTTCCAAGTATACCCACCCGATTTAGATACCTTGGTTGAACTATCTATATAAAAAGCATCTGAAGGCAAAATAGAATTCTTTAATTCCCATTTTCCTGTTGAACGCTGTACCATACCTGCATACTTGCCTTTTGCAACACACATATGAACATGTTCTCCCGTAACATCACCGTATGTACCTGTATGATAAAAAACATCGCCTCTTTTAATACTCTTACCCACCGACATATCGTTAATGTTGTTATCATGACAAACCATAACCGTCATATAGTCATATGTTCCATTGGAATAATTAACCTTGCTTGTACTTTCTATGATTATTCTGTTACCAGCCTTATAAGATGTTGACTTATTAACTACTTTACAATCAAATGGAGCATACAGGTTCTGGCTTATTTCAAAATCTACATTCTTCGTACCTGCATGAGAGTAGTTTCCTCCCGCCTTTTGTGAAACAGAAATTTTTTTCAAAGGCATAATTGCATACTGAGTTGTCGCCGCATGTGTATTGATTGAAAACAAATTATCAATATCGTTACAAACAATACCACTCATCACACACATCACAACAATAAGTAATGTGCACAAGATTTTTTTGAATGTTTTTTTCATTACATTATCCTCCTTTTTGATAATGTAATAATTATACCTAATTCTTTTTATTCATTTCAATATTACACCGCCGAACGGTCACTTTCACGGATTAAACGGCAAAACAGACTGCACAAATAATGCACAGTCTGTCTTTAAACACTTAATATTTATCTTTGTTCTAAAGTTTGCTTAACGGGAAGTCTTACATCGGCACAGAAAGTTCCGTTGCTATAATCCGTAATCAATGCACCGCCGTATTTTTCAGCAGTTACAGAAACATTTTTCAGACCGATGCCGTGAAGCGATTTTTCTTTTTTTGTGGTTTTGATTATTCCGTTTCGTTTAACAGGTGCCGAAGCACAGGGATTACTGATGCTGAGAACAAAAAAGCTTTGCCGCAATCCCGATTCAACATCAATATACCTGTTTCCACCTGTCTTTTCACAAGCCTCAATGGCATTGTCAATAAGGTTAGAGAAAATCAGACATAAATCCTGGGAGCTTACGCTGATGTCAGGAACATTTCCTGAAAAGCTTATTGTTATATCCTTGCCTTGTGCGTAATGTGCTTTATTGTTAATCACTGCATCAACAACAAAATTGCCCGTTGAAATCCTGTTGAGTGAGTACGCGATGCTTTCATTGAGGCCCTCCAGGTATTCTCTCGCCTCACGGGTTTTACCGTTGTCGAGATACGAATTCATCACAATCAGATGGTTTTTATAGTCATGCCTGAATTCTCTGAGCCTGCTGTCACCTGAAGCTAAATCCTTTGAATGACTTAACTGCATTTCCATTTGTCGGACAATCTGGTTCTGCTGATAAGACATATTGAAAATTTTGAAAAACAGATACAGAACACAGCATATTACCATTATACTTGAAACAGTATAGAAAAAGCTGTACCATTGCTCAGATATACCGAATTCCTTGTAATAGCAGGCAAGGTCAAACAAAAGCACGGCAACAAACACCCAACGGGGAATTTCATCAAAAACCTCGGGAAGGAAATTGTGCCTGGTTCTGACTGAAAACATATAAATCAACAAGCCGACAGCTGAGAAGACAGCACCCATTATCAGGCATTCAACAAAAAGATTATATTCGACAAACGGTGAAAACAACGAAAAAATCATTTCAACCGTCATAAGATACAGCATAGTTATCCAGATGATTTTTACGGTTTTCTTCTGTTCGGTTAAAAATCTCACAGAAGCAATACAGAGGACATTTGATACAAAATCCATCAAATCAGCCGTGTCCTCATATGCTTTCATAAGAACAAAAATACCGACAAAAGCATTGGCTATAATAACGGCACAAATTAAAATTGCCCTGCCCGGTTTAAGCTTAAATCTGCCAAGGAACACATAATGCATAATCATCATCAGACTTGTTATAGCCGCAACATCCTTAAAAATATAGCTTAAGGCCGTTACAAGATTCAATATGCATCCCTCATTTCAACATCATATATAGTATTTAAGATAGTTCATGTAGGTTTTATTGAAGTTCATAAGATTGCGTCTGCTGATTTCAACCTTTTCACCGTTGGTCAGAGTTATAATGTTTCTTTCAATTTCCGATATGTATTTCATATTCACAAGATATCTTCTGTGGGTACGGAAGAAGGCCGCGTTGCTTATCTCAGCCTGAAAGGACGAAAGAGCCTTTGTAGTAGTATGGGATTTGTCCATTGTTCTCACTATACAATGCTTTTCGTATGACTCAATATAAAGAATCTCGTCAGATTTCACATATATATTTTTGTTTTTGAGCGGCACCTCAACCGGGCTGTTCCTCTTTCTTGAAGCAATGAAGCTGTCAAGTGTCTTTATCAGCTCTACTTCCTTTATAGGCTTGAGAAGATACCTGAATGCACCGACCTCAAAGCTTTCAAAAACATATTCACTATAAGCAGAAATAAAAACAATAACTACATCCTCTGATCTTTCCCTGAGACCGCGCGCAATGTCAATTCCGTTTTTATCGGGAAATTTATAGTCGAGGAACACCAGATCGTATGTATTTGCTGATTTTTCGAAATCTGAAGCATCGTAATAGACATCAATTTTATATGCATGGTTAGTTTTAAGAAAGCATCTGTCAACCGAGCTATAAACCTCGTCAGCTATTATTTTCTCGTCCTCACAAATTGCAATTCTCATTTACCAAACCTCACCTATCTTGTAAGTTATTATAACACATTAATTTTCTGCATTCTACAAAAATATATATTTTTTTCATCTCTTTTTCAATAACTAAAGAATAAACGGCAGTTATTTTGGAGTGAACGGATTGTTTTTTTGTTACAAAAGTATTTTATATGTTGAATTTTTCTTTTTAAAATGATATTCTAATATAAAGGAGGAATTCAAATGAAAAATGTTCTTAAATCAGTTTTAACGGTCTTCTTAACCGTCCTTTCCTTTATGCTGTTTACCCTTGCGGCATCAGCTGAAACAGAAGGTATATTTACTTATACCGTAGCCGATGATTACGCAACCATAACCTATGTTGACGCAACCGTAACCGGTGATGTTGTTATCCCTGAAACACTCGGTGGTTATCTTGTCACCTCTCTTGCAGAGAAAAGTTTTTTTGACTGTCAATCAATCGATACTCTCGAAATTCCCGAAAGTATTACGTTTATAGATGATGAGGCACTCAGCTATATGTGGTGCAAAAAAATAATCGTTGACGACAAGAATCCGGAATTTTCAAATGATGAAAGAGGTGTTCTTTTCAACAAGGAAAAAACACAGATCATCCGTTACCCCGCCCTTTGTCAGGAGGAGATCTATGAAATTCCTTCAACTGTAACAGAGTTTTACGGCAGACCGTTTCAGTACTGTCAATTTGGCCTTTCTTATGTTTCAATTCCAGAGGGAGTAAAAACCATCCCAAACTGCGCCTTTATGGGTGCGACAACAATCAAAAAAATTGATTTTCCTTCCACGCTTGAAACAATCGGGCCGAATTGCTTTGCATACTGCTACAATCTTAACGATCCAGAAATCCCCTCCTCTGTTACAAAAATCGAATCCTCAGCTTTTACATACTGCAACGCTCTTCGCACCTTCCGTTTCCCGAAAAACATTACCGCAGTCTCTCTGCTTGTTCTCAGTGACTGTCCTATGCTGGAAAGAGTTTATATACCCAAATCCGTAACGAGCATCCACGACATGGCTTTCAGTGGTTCACCCGCATTGACAGATATATACTTTGAGGGCACCGAGGATGAATGGAATGCGATAAACATCAGCACAACAGTCAACAGCCATAACAATTATTTTCTTGCCGCCAGAAAGCATTTCAATTTTGATGCCTCTATTTATAAGAGCATTGATACATATATGATAAATAATATTGTAAACATTGTCGGTGAGGGCACCCTTCAGAATGCGAACAACAACTGGCATTACTGGAACGAGTACTCTGACGAAGCCGAGGTTATTATGCTTGAAGGTGATTTTACCTCAATTGAGGAAAATGTCTTTAACAGCTTTCCGAATGTAACAACCGTTCTTATCAGTTCACCCGGAGCAACCTTCAGCGACGGTGCTTTCAGCGATTGTCCTTCTCTTGAAACCGTAATTTCTTTTTCGGATGAAGCCTACAGCGCCGAAGCATTCAGAAACTGCGGAAACAGTATTCAGCTCTTTCTTTCAGGCTTGGAAAAGCCCGAGATTAAGAATTGCAACGTAATTCCCTTCACCTACAGTGAAAATTCAATAAGCTTTGCAGGTGATGTTTCTGTTGATTCTTACACCTTCTTTGACATTGCAACCGCAATGGATCTGATGTACAATGACATCAGATATATGAAATTCAACTCATTCACCTGCGAAGATATAACCTTCTACCGCTACGATGAGGCTAACTACAGTTATGTACCCATAGAGGGAAACACTCTTGAAAATGCAAGCTTCAGTGTATTTCTTGATTCCTATGAAACAGGCAGAGTTGAAATCACATTCAATCAGCTTTGTGACGGTATTTCCGACGGCAGTATTACTGATTTTTATCTTGTAGCTGCCGATGAAAAAAATGACGATGTTCTTGACACGGAAATTGAAATCAAAAATGAGGAAGAAAAGGAAGATAACTTCTTTATCCGGGCTTTAAAATGGATAGTTTCGCTTTTAAATAAGCTTTTTAAGTTGCTTTCAAGACTTTAACTACAGATATTGAAATGTTATTTAAGCTTTCATAAGCCGGAATGACTTATGTTGCTGAATATAAATCCGACCAATATGCCGACAAAAAACTAATGAGGTGAAAAAAATGAAGAATAAAAAGAAAACCATAAAAGCTGTTATCTGTGTAATTCTTGTCATCGCCCTTATCGGCGGCGGTATCGGGCTTTACATAAAGCGATATGCTAAGGACAAAAACGATACCGAAGAATTGTACAGACAAAACATCGCAGCGGTAAATTACGAAAACACCGTGGAGACAGCCTACCCCCAGACTGAGCTTTACAACATCATCAACGAGCATTTCAAGTCAGAATTGCCCGAAGGAAAAACCGAAAAGAAAGCAATTATTCTCGGCTTTGACGGTTGCCGTGCCGACGCGCTTACAAATATGCAGAAGGAAAACAGTGCCGTTAACGCTATGCTTCAGGAGGGCGCTTCAATTAACCTTCTTTACTGCGGCGGCGTGAATTATCCCGAGCCCAACACCCAGGACACCTCAACTGCACCCGGCTGGTGCTCGATTCTGACAGGCGTGTGGGCTGACAAGCACGGAATTACGGGAAATGACATCACAAAGAGCCTTGACACCAAGACTCTTATGACAACCCTCACCGAAGAAAAAACGATTGACAGCGCATCCTTCATCACAAAATGGGCAGGTCACTTTTCAAGAAAAAATGCAACCTACCTTCTTGAGAAGGAGTACTGTGAAGAAAACAACCTAGCAGTAAGCTTCAACAAATGTGACAACAACGACGCTTCTCATCAGTTTGTTCTTGAGGAAGTAAAGAAAGAGGACTGTGCTGATTTTGTGTTTGTAATTTATGAGCACACAGACTCCACAGGTCACAATTTAGGCTTTACAATCAACAACCCCAAGTATCAGGAGGCCTACAAGCAGTCAGATGCCTGCGCCCTTGAAACCATTGAGGCAATCAAGGCAAGAGAAACCTACGAAAAAGAGGACTGGCTCATCATTATTACCTCCGACCACGGCGGTAAGGGTACCGACCACGGCAAGGAAAGCATTCAGGAGAGAATGACCTTTGTTGTAATGAACAAGGAATGGAAATGAAACGGAGCTTAAAATGAAGCTTATCAAGGTTACGGCCTGCAAAAAGGTTTACGCTGACGATTTTCACGATGATACCAAGGCACTTCAGTGCTGTATTGATGAGACATAAATCTGTCTTTTAAAAGAGATTAACAAAAACAACCTCCTCCGGTTCTGTACTTAACCGTACAAACTGAAGGAGATCTGTTTTATGTGTCAGATATAATGAACAGAAAACAATCCGAAACCGTCACCAATCGGCAACAGTTTCGGATTGTTCTTGTTTGGTGGAGATGGCGGTAATCGAAACCGCGTCCGAAAATCCATCCACACAACCTTCTCCGGGTGCAGTCAGTCTTTTAAAATTCCCTCACCCTCACGCCGAAGGACAGGCTTGAAGGATCAGTAGCCTTTGATGCATGACGGCATACAAGGCGCTCTGCCGTTCACGTTCACTGCTAAGTCGACGCCTTAAGTTAAGCCGCAGTACTCTTAACTCAGACGGGCCGCATTAAGCAGCCTTTAATACTGTAGTATTGTCGTTTATTTTTAAGTTTGTGACTTTTAAAGTGGTGTCACTCCACTACCCGCTTATTATGCTTCAGTATCCCCGTCGAAATCCTTTCATCCCCGAATCTAACTTATATTATAGCCTATTTTCCTGTAAAATCAACAAGTAATTTTTTCCTGCTCAACTTATTTCTATTTTTATCTTTGTGCCGTCATCAGAGGTAAAGTCAAAAATTTCACCCGCAACGCCGTTTCTTACAAGCTCAAGAATCTGCTCAAGCTGTGAATCATTTATTGCACTTGTACCGAGAACTCCCGAAATTTTTACTCCCATATTTGCCATACGCATAACGAAAGGCATAGGAAGAGCAATGTTTATCGGCTTGCTCCTGCTGTCGATAATATTTATTCTCAGCTTAAGCTTTGAAACATCCGTATTTTTTCTGCTTTCAAAGAAATAACCCTCGCTGAGCCTTTCTGCTTCAACCTCGGGAATGTTCTTCTCCTTTTCAGGTCCTTTCTTTCTCTCAACGCCCATAAGCTCATCAATGGAAACATCAAGCACCTCTGATATTTTAGGAAGCAACATTATATCAGGGCAGGAAGCATCGTTTTCCCACTTTGAAACTGCTTGTGCAGTTACACCGAGAAGCTGCGAAAATTCCTCCTGAGTAAGATTGAGATTCTTTCGTCTTTGAGCAATTCTTAAACCGAGAGTTGCCGCTTTTTCGTTATTGTTGGTAATTGACATAGTATTTCTCCTTTCACATTTCTGAATTACTTTGTAACTTCATATTACAGGAGAATAAAGTTGAATTGAAGCGACTGTCGGTTAAGCCTCTTAACTGTCAGTTGATTTTCTTGAAAAATACACTAAACTGACGGTTGAGTCTTAATACCTCTCCTTGAAATTACGCTCCATGTCACGCTTTGCTGACTTTTCAGCCGCAACATCACGCTTGTCATAAAGCTTTTTACCCTTGCAGAGTCCTACCTCAAGCTTTGCCCTGCCCTTGAGAAAGTAAACGGACAAGGGAATGAGCGTCAGTCCCTGCTGCTTTGTAACGCCTAAAAGCCGGTTGATTTCACGCTTGTGCATAAGAAGGCGTCTGACGCGCATCGGGTCACGGTTGAAAATGTTACCCTGCTCATAGGGGCTGATGTGCATACCGTTGACAAAGATTTCCCCTTCATCAATGCTGCACCAGGAATCCTTGAGGTTAAGTCTGCCTTTTCGGATGGACTTTACCTCTGTGCCGAAAAGCTCAATTCCTGCCTCGTAGGTTTCAAGAACAAAATAGTCGTGTCTTGCTTTTTTGTTCTGCGCTACAATCTGTCTTTCCTCTTGTGCCGATACTGCCACAGCAAGACACTCCTTTCTTTAATTGATTACTCCGTATAAATTTGCTTGTATCTGCTTGTAAATAAGTATATCAGTCCTCATCAGGCTGCTGTCCGTCGTGCGCCTGCCATTTACAGTCGGTAAGCTCCATATCGGTAAAGTCTGCCCTGAAGGAAGAGTTTTCAGCACTGCAGGCATATATACCAACCTTAACAGCACCCTTGACGTTGAACATATGGCAAATGCGCATCTGCTTGAAATTCTTGCCGTCTGTGGAATTTTCTATGCAGAAATCGTCATCTCTGCGGCTGAGACGAAACCACACCGACTTTATCGTAGCATCAACATCAACCGATGCCCAGTCAGAAAATCCGTTATTCGTCACAACACTACCCAGACGCTGTATCTGCTCATTTTCATATTCAACAGAGGCTTTAAGCCAGTTTTCGCTGTCAAGATACATTACAATACCGCTCTGGTCATAACGTACCTTGGTGTCAAAAGCTGTTCTTATTGTAAATGAGAAGAATTTCTCTTTTGTTTCAAGCTGTAAAACGGGCGCATTATCGTTTCTGAAATGATAGTAGGTTCTTTGCCACAAATCAGTAAACGGCTCGGTGATTATCTCCACCTTATCCTCGGACACGCTATACTGCTTCGGCGGACGTGTCCACTCCATTGCTCTTGCATCAATTCTCATAGTACACTCTCCTTTATATCACAGACTTCTTCTGCCCTCAAGCGCCCTTGTCAGCGTAACCTCGTCAGCATACTCAAGATCAGAGCCGACGGGTACACCGTAAGCAAGACGGCTGACCGTAACGCCCATCGGCTTGAGAAGACGGGAAATGTACATCGCAGTTGCCTCACCCTCAACAGTGGGGTTGGTTGCCATAATGACCTCCCTGACAGTTCCGTCACCCATACGCCTCAAAAGCTCTTTGACGGTGATATCCTCAGGACCTACACCGTTCATCGGTGAAATCACACCGTGAAGCACGTGATAAACCCCGTCAAATTCATGAGTACGCTCAAATGCCATAACATCCCTCGGGTCCTCAACGACACAGATGATGCTCTGATCCCTTGAGGGACTCTTGCAGATGTGACAGAGCTCGTCCTCGGAAAGATTACAGCAGCAGCTGCACTTTTTGATTTTCTCGTGGGAGTCAAGGATCGCCCTGGCAAATGCCTCGGCCTCCTCTTTTTTTAAGTTGAGCACGTGAAATGCAAGTCTCTGTGCACTTTTGTGACCTATTCCCGGCATTCGCTCAAACTGCTCGATGAGTCGGGAAAGGGAATTTACTGCGTAACCTGCCATCAGAAGGGAAGGTTAAGACCTGCAAGACCGCCCTGAGCTGCCTGCATTGCCTGATTCATTGCGTCGTCTGCCTTGCGCATTGCCTCGTTTGTTGCGGCAATGATAAGGTCTGTGAGCATTTCGATGTCCTCGGGATCAACAACATCGGGCTGAAGCTTGATGTCCTTTACCTCGTGAGCACCCGAAACAGTTACCTCAACTGCTCCGCCTCCTGCTGATGCAACAAATTCGCTTGCTTCGATTTCAGCCTGCTTCTGCTCCATCTGAGCCTGCATCTCCTGAATTTTCTTCATCATTGCCATCTGACCGCCACCTGCAGCCTGACCGGGAATTCTTGCTTTCATAGTTTCTGTCTCCTTTGATTTTTATTATATCTCATACAGAGCCTCAGTCCTTTTCTCCCGAACCTCAACCCTTACTGCTTACTACTAAAAGTATACCTTCCTCACGGCTTTATGTCAACATTTATGTCCATTGAACGAGCCTGACTGATAAGATCCTCAAGGGGGTCTCTCTTCTTGCCCGCCGAAGCTGCTGAAGTGCCGTCACCCTTCGGTGCATTGAGTCCGAGTCTGTACTTCTTACCCGTCACACGGAAAACAGCCTGCTTGACATCTCTCGAGTTTGTACCTGCCCTAATGAAGGCGTTAAGTGTTGGATTTGTACTTCTGATGAGCACAAAGTCACCGTTTATGGACGCCTCCGAATCATGAAGGACACCCCACAAGGGCATATTTATTTTTGCAAGCTCCGAAAGCACCTCTGCCCAGGGAAGATACTCCCCTGCATCCTCATAGGTTGGAGAGGGCGCATCGTTATACTGCTGTTCGTTTGTATATGAAGGCTCTGCAGGTACTTCCTCAAGGAAGGGGTTTTCCTGCTTTTCCTCAGGCACAGGCTCGTTTGCATTGGTGTAAGCATCGAAAACAGTTGAAACTGCAAGCTTATCATCTGCAGCAGCTTCGGTTACGGGAGCTTCAACCTTTGCCGGAGCTTCAACCGCAGGCTTTTCCTCGGGCTTTACATAATCGGAAATCATTCTGTGCTCCGTCGGCTCATCCTGCTTTTTCAGTGGAGCTGAAGCAAGGGCAATCTCACCGCTTGCGAGTCTGAACTCAAGGTCGGCAATCCTTTTGAGCACTGCCTCATTGTCCGTGTCAAGCTTCGGCGAAGAAAGGCGGATGAAGGTCATTTCCATTTCTATACGACGGTTTACACCCTTTTTGATTTCAGCCATACAGCTCTGCAGAAGGGAAATGCTCTTGAGTAATCCCTCAAGAGTGAAGCGGCTGCTCTGGCTTCTGAACTGCTCAAGCTCACTGTCAGTGCAGACAATAAACCCATCAGCCCTTGAAACAGTCTTGACAATCATAAGATTACGGAAATGGTTGATCATATCTGAGCAAAGACGCTCCATATCAACAGAATTGGTATGAAGATCGCTGATTATACGAAGTGCCTCGGCAGAATTGCCTTCGCAAACGGCATCGGCAAGAGCAAAAAGGTGATCCTTTCCTGCCATACCTGCAACGGCACAGACAATGTCAGATGTGATGCTTTCGGCGTGACCTGTGCACTGATCAAGAAGTGAAAGGGCATCTCTCATACCGCCGTCGGAAATTCTTGCAATAAGGCTCAGTGCCTCATCATCAGCAGAAAAGCCCTCAAGAGAAGCAATCTGCTTCATTCGTGAAATCATTGCTTCAGGTGTGACTCTTCTGAAGTCAAAGCGCTGACAGCGTGAAACGATGGTTACGGGAAGCTTGTGTACCTCTGTGGTGGCAAGAATGAATTTAACATGTGCCGGAGGCTCTTCAAGAGTTTTGAGAAGTGCATTGAAGGCTCCGATTGAAAGCATATGAACCTCGTCGATAATGTAAACACGGTACTTGCACGAGGCAGGTGTGAAGTTGATTTCCTCACGGATGTCACGGATGTTTTCAACACCGTTGTTGCTTGCGGCGTCGATTTCTGCGACATCGACAATTGTGCCGTTATCGATTCCGCGGCAGATTTCACATTCGTTGCAGGGATTTCCGTTTACGGGATTAAGGCAGTTGACAGCCTTTGAAAGAATCTTTGCGCAGGTTGTTTTACCCGTTCCTCTCGAACCCGTAAAAAGGTATGCGTGAGAAACCTTTCCCGATTCAATCTCCTTGGAAAGGGTTTCTGTAATGTGATTCTGTCCCACAACGTCACTGAAAACGCGGGGTCTGTATTTTCTGTACAAAACCTGATACACGGAATTTCCCTCCTTTTATTACAAAAGAGTAAGACACCTTTTCTCGGTCATACAGTGCAGGCGTAGCTGTGTCGCACAGACATTCCCCTTAATGCTGCTCGGTCTCCCGCCTGACATGGTTCGGGGTGTTCTGTCGCACAGGACCCGCACTGCATGACCAAAACAATGTATCTTACTCTAACTCGCAATATTATAATATAAAACGGGAAGAAAATCAAGTCTTTTTGCAGATTTTACATCTTTTAATTGAATATGCATAATTTTGTATATTTATTAGTTTTTGTTGCATAAATATCAGTTTTTATTTTGAGTCAGATTTGTTGCAACATTTCCAAACTTATCTCAGGGTGAGTAAATACTCACCGTTGTTTTGGTCATATTGCCCAAAAAACTGCATAAAATTAACAGTAAGCGTTAATTTTTATTTTGTGAGTTTTAATGCAAATTTTATGAATAAATCCACTCAAAACAGCAACTTTTTAACTAAATTAACAAAATCTCAAATCTTTACTGTTTTTTCTTGCAATTTCTAACTCATAGGTATAAAATATTACACCATAACAAGTATAATTTTTAATTTATTATGAGATTAACACTTGCAATTATATCTGAAAAGGAATGATACCTAATGAATTATGTAGAAAGAGTAATTGACAGCGTTGCAAAAAAGCACGCAATCGAGCCCGAATTTGTTCAGACTGTTACAGAGGTTCTCACCTCTCTTGTACCCGTCATTGAACAGCATCCCGAATACGAAAAGACGGCTCTTCTTGAAAGAATGGTTGAGCCTGAAAGACAGATTTCTTTCCGTGTTACCTGGATTGACGATAACGGCAAGGTAAATGTAAACACCGGCTACAGAGTTCAGTTCAACGGAGCAATCGGTCCCTACAAGGGCGGACTTCGTTTCCACCCCTCAGTTTACATCGGCATTATGAAGTTCCTCGGCTTTGAGCAGACCTTCAAAAACAGCCTCACCGGTCTTCCCATCGGCGGTGCAAAGGGCGGCTCCGACTTCGATCCCAGAGGCAAGAGCGACGGAGAAATTCTCCGCTTCTGCCAGGCATTTATGACAGAGCTTTACAGACACATCGGTCCCGACATTGACGTTCCCGCAGGCGACATCGGCGTTGGTGCAAGAGAAGTTGCTTACCTTTACGGTCAGTACAGACGCATCAAGGGCTGCTTTGAAAACGGTGTTCTCACCGGTAAAGGTCTTTCCTTCGGCGGCTCACTTATAAGACCCGAAGCAACAGGCTACGGTGCAACTTATTATGCTGTCGAGGTGCTTAAGCACTTTGGTGAAACCATAAAGGGCAAGACCGTTGCAGTTTCAGGCTTCGGCAATGTTGCATGGGGTACTGCAAAGAAGGTTGCAGAGCTTGGCGGTAAGGTTGTTACCATTTCAGGTCCCGACGGCTATGTTTATGATCCCGACGGCATCGTCACCGAGGAAAAGATCAACTACCTTCTTGAGATGCGTGCATCAGGCAGAGACAAGGCTCAGGATTACGCTGACAAGTTCGGCGCACAGTTCTTCCCCGGTGAAAAGCCCTGGGGCGTTAAGGTTGACATCGCAATGCCCTGCGCAACCCAGAACGAAATCGGCATGAAGGAAGCAGAGCAGCTTGTGGCAAACGGCGTGCCCTACTACATTGAGGTTGCTAATATGCCCACAACAAACGAGGCTCTCAGCTACCTTCAGGAAAACTGCAAGGCAGTTGCTCCCTCAAAGGCAGTAAACGCAGGCGGTGTTGCTGTTTCAGCTCTTGAAATGAGCCAGAACTCAATGAGATACAGCTGGACAGCTGAAGAAGTTGACGAAAAGCTCAAGAGAATTATGAAGGACATCCATGACAACTCAGCAAAGGCTGCCGAACAGTACGGTCTCGGCTACAACCTTGTTTCAGGCGCAAACATTGCGGGCTTCATCAAGGTTGCCGATGCAATGATGGCTCAGGGAATTTTCTGATTAATTAAGATAAATAAAAAAATTGGGGATGTAAAAAAACGAGTTTTTTTACATCCCCTTTTTAGGGGCTGGGAAAAAATGGGCAGAATGAACAAACCGAGCCAAAATAAAGCTTTTTGCTTTATTTTGGTTTACCCGACGGCGTACAAAGGTACTTAAGAGGGCGAGGTTTGTTTATAGCATAAAACGCAAAAACCTTGTTTTTGCCTGCTTTTGCTGATTTTTACAGTTTTAAAGTGTTTCTTTGGTAGTTAAATACCGAAAGAAACCCTTTAGTTATCTTGTTTTATGCGGTCTCCACTTTTTTTACAGCCCCTTCTTACTTTAATTTTTAAGGGGCGCTTTAAGCCCGACTACCTTTTTATAATAACAGAAAAAACATACCGTTGTCAATGCTTTTTGGGAATAAAAAGACATTTTCTCCCTCTTGCATAAAAATAGTATAGTTAACTTTGTACAAAAAAGATATTGAAATGTGGAATTTTTTATGGTATATTATAGACACAGAAAGGGAAAGGTGATACCAATGAACAGGTAAAAACCTAAAGTCTTCAAAAAAACATTTTGCTTGAAGTAAAAAAAACAAAAATAAACAAACGATTTAATCAAAGGAAATTATTCAGTAGATCAAAAGACAAACTGTTGAAATCTTAAAATCAAAAACAAAAAGCAAAATGCAAAGAAGACAACCATTCTGCAGAAAGCGAGGTTGACCAAAATGAAGTTAGATACAAAGACAGAACAGAAGTAACCCCCCGGGCCAACAAAGATGTGTGAAGAAACATCGGTCCTCGGGGGTTATTTCATTTATTATGAAATGTTCTTTGCCGAAGGCAATACTTCATGCACTTTGGTGCACTTCATTTGAGCTTGCGTCCCGTTGGGGCGTTATTTTTATGTGTTGACAGACAATGTCAAATGCAGTACAATGAAGAAAAGGAGGTCATGCTATGAAAAAACAACCGACTTATAAAATAAGTCTCACTTTGGCTCTTTTGCTTTTTGCAATACCCCTGACTTATGTTGTTTTCTGCATAGTTAACGGATATATAATTTTACCAGGTGAGTTTATGTTTTATTTTGTAATTTCTCTGGTTGCCTTCGGATTTGCTTCGATTTTTGTTTTTATAAAGGCAATTCCCGGCGGTATAAAGGTCATGTTCACTTCAATTATTCTTGTTTGTACAGTTGGATTTTCTTTGTTTTCTTATTTTATGCTCGGTCACATAGAATTCGATGTTTACAAAGGACTTGAAAGCATAAATGCATATAATGAAAGTCTTCCGTCCGAGGAGAGCCGAGATTTTTACAGACCCTATGTAGAAACCGATAATTACGGTGATTTTGAGGATATAACATATTATCATCATTGTTTTATAGGTCTGTTTGGGCAAATGGCAGAAACGAAAATAATCAAATACAATGATGTTAATTTTCAAAAAGAAACTGACAGAATAAGTAATGAACTGTATTTTTATGAGCAGAGTGTTGATTTTTTTAGTTCAGATCCTGTGCCTATATTCAGTTTGGAAGGTTTTGATTTCAGGCTTGAAAGAAGATACGATTATATGTTATATCCTGCAGAAATGAATTTTGTGGGAATAAATGAGAAAACAAAAGAAATTGCTTATGTGAAGTTTTTTGACTATGACCTTGACTCCGTGTGGGATTTTACGGAGCTTTTGAATTATAATTGCGGTTGGAAATATATAATAAAAGACAGAAATAAATAAAGGAGAGAACACTATGAAAAAATCACTTAAAATCCTCACAGCTGTCGGCTGTGTTGCACTTACTGCAGTGGCAGGTCTCGGTGTGTGGCAGCTTTATGTCCGTCAGCAGTCGAAAAACTATAACCTCATCACTCTTGATACAAGTAACATCCCCGAGCCCGTTTCAGGTGCAACAGAAGAAAGTGATGTTCAGCTCAGCGAGGTTACAATGCATTATGCCCTTTACGGCGACAAGGGACACGACCTGATACTCGTTCACGGAAACGGCGGCAGCAAAAAATCCCTCGAGGAAGCTGCACTCTACCTTGCAAATGACTACAAGGTTTATGTAATAGAAAGCCGTTGTCACGGTCAGTCAAGTGATCCCGGTGAAATCTCCTATGAGCTTATGGCAAAGGATATCAGGGAATTCTGCGATAAAATGAAGCTCAGCAAGCCTTATCTTATGGGACACAGCGACGGCGGCATCAATGCTCTTACTGTTGCTTACACTTATCCCGATCTGCTCGGAGGCTTCATTTCCTGCGGTGCAAACTCTGTTCCCGGTACCTTCAAGCCTTATTTTCCCCTCGGTGTAAGGGTGATGAATCTTTTCAAGCCCGATAAGCTCAATGATATGATGCTTACTCTTCCCGATATCGATGCCGAAAAGCTTTCGAAAATTATCTGCCCCGCATTTATCGTTGCAGGTGAGTATGATATAATGTGGCTTTCGGATACTGTTTTCATTCACGAAAGCATCAAGGACAGTAAGGTTGCAATCATCCAGGGTGCAAACCATGGCTCTTACATCTCACAAGACGGCAAGCAGGCCTATGTTCTTGCTGATATGTTTTTCTCAGCCTTATAATTAAATTAAACGGGGATTCTGAAAGTCTCCGTTTTTTCTTTGGAAATTCCTTGCAAAAAGCCATTTCTTATGATACAATACCACGGATATAAAAGATTGCGGCTGAAAGGAAATAAAAATGATTTGTGAAAATATTCTTGAAGCGATGGGCAACACTCCGCTCATAAGACTTCGCAATATGACAGATGAAGATTCTGCCGAGATTCTCGTGAAATTTGAGGGCCTTAATGTAGGCGGATCGATAAAGACAAGAACCGCATATAATATGATTGTTGATGCCGAAAAAAGAGGAGTACTCAAGCCTGATTCCGTTATCGTTGAGCCCACAAGCGGCAATCAGGGAATCGGTATCGCTCTTGTCGGCGCCGTTAAGGGCTATAAGGTAAGAGTCATTATGCCCGATTCCGTCAGCATTGAAAGAAGAAAGCTTGTTTCACATTACGGTGCGGATGTAATTCTTGTTCACGATGAGGGCGACATCGGAAAGTGCATTGCCGAATGCTGCGAGCTTGCCGATATGATCTGCAAGGGTAATCCCAAGGCTTTCGTACCCTCACAGTTTGAAAATCCCGCAAACCCTGCCATACACAGAGACATTACGGGTGTCGAGATTCTCCGCCAGGCAGAGTGCAAAATTGACGGATTTTGTGCAGGTATAGGTACGGGCGGTACAATTACGGGTATCGGCGAAACTCTCAAAGAGGCAAACCCCGAAACTCTCGTCTGGGCAGTAGAGCCCGAAAATGCCGCAATCCTCTCGGGCGGAAAAATCGGCAACCACGTGCAGATGGGCATCGGTGACGGACTCATTCCCAAAATTCTCAACTGTGACATTTATGATGAGGTATGCGTAGTTTCAGATGTTGAGGCAGTTGCAACTGCAAAGGAGCTTGCTGTAAAAGAGGGCATAATGTGCGGAATCAGCAGTGGTACAAACGTTGCCGCCGCAAAGCGCCTTGCAAAGCAGCTCGGCAAAGGTAAGACTGTTGTAACAGTCCTTCCCGACACGGCAGAAAGATATTTTTCAACTCCGCTTTTTGATTGGTAAAACAACCTTTAAGGGAATTCTCTTGATTGACAAGGGGATTCCTTTTTTATATAATGAAATGGTAAAGAGGTGATTTTGTGGAAAAGCTCGAGAAAATGGCAGACTTTTTTGCCGCTCGTGTTAATATGTATGATGAGCATATGATAAATGATGTTGAGGGCTGCAGGGAGGGTTATCAGCTGATTGCTGATTTCGTGCCCGAAAAGGCAAAGAAGCTTCTTGACCTTGGTTGCGGTACGGGACTTGAGCTCGTAGGAATTTTAAAGAAGCTACCTGACCTTCAGATTACAGGAATTGACCTTTGCGGCGAAATGCTGTCGGAGCTTTCTAAAAAGTTCAAGGAAAAGAAAATTAAGCTGATTTGCTCGGATTATTTTACCGAGCCTTTTGAAAATGATTTTGATTGTGCAGTATCATTTCAGACGATGCATCATTTTTCTCACGAAAAGAAGCTGTCTCTTTACAGAAAAATCTTTGAAGCATTGACCGATGACGGAGTGTATGTCGAATGCGATTATATGGTGGAGACGCAGAGTGAGGAGGATTTCTGGTTTTCGGAAAACCGAAGAATCCGACAAAAGCTGGGAACAAGCGAAGACGAATTTTACCATTACGATACACCCTGCACAATCGAAAATCAGATAATGCTTTTGAAAAATGCAGGCTTTCAATCGGTTGAAACGGTGATGAGAATAGAAAACACAACAATGCTTGTTGCAAGGAAGTGATAATATGTATAATGTAATTCTTTTTGATCTTGACGGTACGCTTACGGATCCCGGACTCGGAATAACAAATTCCGTGGCTTATGCATTGAAACATTACGGAATTGAGGTTGAGGACAGAAAAAGCCTTTATCCGTTTATAGGGCCGCCGCTTAATGATTCTTTTATGAAGTACTACGGTTTTTCACCCGAAAAGGCAATGGAGGCGATTTTCGTCTACCGTGAGTATTTCAGAGACAAGGGCTTATACGAAAATGAGGTTTATGAGGGCGTAAGAGAGCTTCTTGAAAAAATCAAGGACTCAAAAAGAAAGATTGTCCTTGCCACATCAAAGCCTGAGGAGTTTGCCGTAAGGATTCTTGAACACTTTGATTGGATAAAATACTTTGACGTTGTTGCAGGTGCATCGATGGACGAAAAGCGCAACAAAAAAGGTGATGTAATTGCCTATGCAATGGAAAAAGGCAATTTTACAAGAGAAGGCACCGTAATGGTAGGTGACAGAGAGCACGACGTTTTCGGAGCAAAGGAAAACGGTCTTGACTCAATCGGTGTGCTTTACGGCTACGGGGACAGAGACGAGCTTGAAAAAGCAGGTGCTGATTTTATTGCAGAATCTGTAGAGGATATATATACTTTTTTATAAGAGGTGATGCTGTCTATGAAATTTGATCTGAGAGAAAAAGCGAGGGAGAATATAATCATCGTTGCTCACAGAGGCACGGCAGGGGGCAACATACCCTGTAATACCCTTGCTTCTTATGAAATCGCTCTTAAGCAGGGTGCGGATATGATTGAGGTTGATGTAAGCGTTAGTGCGGACGGGAAGCTCTTTCTGTTTCATCCGCTGATGGAGCACGCCCATCTTAACAAGCCTCTTCTTTTAAGGGCGCTTCCCTTTTCGCTTATAAAAAAGCTTCACTACGTAAACTCCGACAACACCCCTACACAGTTCACAATTTCCTCCTTTGAGGATTTTCTTGAGCAGTTCAAGGGCAGATGCTACATAAACATTGACAAATTCTGGTCAAACCCTGAAAAGATTTATTCTGAAATCAAGCGTCACGGAATGACAGAACAGATTCTCGTCAAAAGCAGTCCCTCTGAAAAGGTGTTTGATTTTATGGAGAGCTTTGCCCCTGAGCTTCCCTTTATGCCTGTTGTAAAGGAAAGCTGCACTTGTCATGAGGAGCTTATGAAGCGAAATATCAACTATATCGGCATTGAAACCTGCTTTAAAACAGATGGGGCTCCCGTTGCCCGGGATGAATTTATAGAGAAAATTCACGCCGACGGAAAGCTTCTCTGGGTAAATTCGATTATTTTCAATCACAGGCAGCAGCTTGCGGGAGGCCACAGCGATGATACGGCATTGACTCAAAGTGAGGACATCGGCTGGGGACATCTTGCCGATAAGGGCTATGACTTTATCCAGACTGATTGGCCCGGAATGCTCATTGACTATCTCAAAAAAAGCGGAAAGTATTATAAATAAAGAGGTGTAGCTATGGAAAAAATCAAAAAAATTCTTCCCGGAGCAGGAGTGGTAATCTTTCTTGCGGTTTTTGCTTTATGGATGCTTGGCTCCGACCTTGAGCATATAGAGGACACCAACGGAGCAGACAATTACTCCTTGCAGGAGATTAACGATTACAACATAATTAAAATGGACACGGGGGCACTTAATGTTGCAAAGTCAAAAGAGCTTTTCAATAACCTTCCTACCTACAAGTCGGAAAAGTTCACGGGTGTTTATGAAATCTTTCACGAAAATCTTGCGGCTAACCGTTATGACATAACTCTTTACAACACAACGGTTAATGCAGGTAACTTTAAAATTGTGCTTGTCTATAACGATGAAATTGTTCATGAGTTCAGGCTTAACGAGCTGATGGAGACCTTTACCCTTGAGAAGGTAAAGGGAACGGTTTCTCTTCGCATTGCAGGGGAGAGCGCTGATTTTAAGTTCAGTTATGATGTGATATAAAATAATCCGCTGAGAAAAACCTCAGCGGATTATTTTATATATGATCTTCGTAGCGTTCTGCGGTGACGATGCCGTCTTCGACGTGAAGCTTGCAGATTCTTGCATTTCTCGCATCGAAGGCACTTGCTCCGTTGTTGTTGCCGTAATCACGTGCGTGGTAAACGGCATACCACTGACCCTCCTCTTTAATCATTGAGTGGTGTCCCGTGCCCTCCTCAAATTCATTTGCCTTGAGAATGGGATGGTAGGTGTTTTCGTCGGGATATTTCTCAAATTTGATTTTTGTAAGGTCGGTTTCATCTGTTTTTGCTCTTGCATAGCCGATGTAATAGGTGGGCTGCTCAAAGCAGTTGCCCGAGTACATCAGGTAATGCCAGTCTCCCTCCCTGAAGTAGAAGGCACCCTCGATTGTGTGCCAGTGCTGACCTTTTTTGTAACGGTCGCGGCGGTAAATGTCCTCGTCGAGCGTAGGCTCAAGCACAAGCACAGGCTTACCCTCGGGTGTGAAGGGGTCAAGCATTCTGTCAACGTAAATGCAGGTGCCGATTCTCTCACCCTCAAATTTGTTTGATGAGTAGAAAAGGAAAAGTCCTGCTTCATTTTTCACAATGTGTGAGTCAATCGAGAAGGGGTGAAGAATCTGCCTCGTGTCTGTGAAGGGCCCGAGGGGGTTATCAGCAACAGAAACATGCATAGCGCCTCTGTGACCGCCCTTGTCGGGGGTATCGTTGTAAATTTCGATTGAGTTGTACATATAGAACCTTCCGTCAAGCTCAATTACACTCGGTGCCCAGAAGGAGCCGTGTCCTTCCATTGTCATAACCTTGCCGTGAAAATCCCAGCCTTCAAAAAGCTTGTCTGAATGGTAGGCATAAACTGCGTCGTGTCCCGTTACATAGATGTAGTATTTGCCACCGCTTTTTAAAATATAGGGGTCAGCCTGACCGACATAATGATCTTTATCAACCTTGAGTAAATGCATAAGTATTCTCCTGTGTTTTATTTTATTTGATTATATAATAAGCAAAGCTCCTTTTGCAAGAGAAAGGGTGAAAATCCGTTGCCCGATTTTTGATACGCAATTCATTTTACCATCTTCTGTTTCTGACATCGGGGCAGCTGTTTCTTTTGAAAGCCGCGCGGAACTCCACATAGCAGCCGCATTTCATACAAACACCCGAAATGAGATGCTCGCAATTCTTGCATTCTTCAAGCCGTTGCGTGTAAAGCCGCTCCTCAGCCTTTTCACTCGGATCAAGCCTTTCGATTCTTACATTTATGCTTTCGAGAATATCATCCTCTGCCATTTCACGAAGAAGGCATCTTTTACATTTTTCCATAGCTTATTCAATCACAAACTTTACAACTGAGCAGGGCGGAACAGTCGTTATAAAGCCGTCTGCGGTCATTTCAAAATCAGAGAAGTCACGGGTTGCGACAGCACTGTTATTATCAAAGGTGTTGTGAGCGTAAACATTGCCCGTAAGAATTTCAGCTGAAATTCCCTTCACCTTAAAGTCGGCAATCTGACAGTGAATTTCAGCACCTTCGTCAAGGGAGGTGTTTACAACAGTAGAAACTATTCTTCCGTCCTCGCTTACGGATGCACTTTCGATAAGCTGCGGAAGCTCATCCTTTTCGGTAAGATTTTTACTTGTGATGAATGAGCCGAGCAGAGTGTTTTCCTGATGGGATTTATACATTTTGAATATGTAATATGTGGGGGTAAGAAGCATTTTTTCGCCGTCAGTAAGAGCGACTGCCTGAAGAACATTGACTGTCTGGGCAATGTTTGCCATTTTTACGCGGTCACTGTGCTTGTTAAAAATGTTAAGGGTAAGACCTGCAACAATTGCATCACGAAGGGTGTTCTGCTGATAGAGGAATCCCGGATTGGTACCCTCTTCGACATCGTACCAGGTGCCCCATTCATCAACAATCATACCGATTCTTTTCTCCGGGTCATAACGGTTCATTATCTCACCGTGTCGGCGCACAAGCTCTTCTATTTTATAAGCATTTTTAACGGTGGTATAGTACTCCTCCTTGGTGAACTCAAGTGCCTTGCCTTTTTTGTTCCAGTCATTCGGAACTGTGTAGTAATGAAGGGAAAGTCCGTTCATACGGTTTCCCACTCTTTTCATCAGAACCTCTGTCCAGTTGAAGTCGAAGGAGTTTGCACCGCAGGCAATACGGTAGATGTGACTGTTATGGTCATAGTCGCGGACATAGGTTTCATAGCGTCTGAACTGATCAGCATAGAATTCGGGATGCATATTGCCGCCACATCCCCAGTTTTCGTTACCTACACCGAAGTACTTGACCTTCCAGGGCTTCTCTCTGCCGTTGGCTTTACGAAGCTCTGCCATCGGTGAAACTCCGTCAAAGGTCATATACTCAACCCATTCGCTCATTTCCTGAACGGTTCCCGAGCCGACATTACCGTTTATGTAAGCATCACAGCCGAGCTGCTCGCAAAGCTCAAAAAATTCGTGAGTACCGAAGGAGTTGTCCTCGACCACACCGCCCCAATGGGTGTTGATCATTTTCTTTCTTGTTTCCTTGTTTCCGATGCCGTCCTTCCAATGGTATTCGTCGGCAAAGCAACCGCCGGGCCAACGAAGCACGGGAATGCCCATTTCCTTGAGAGCATCAACAACATCCTTTCTCATACCGTTCACATTTGGTATAGGTGAGTCCGCACCAACATAGAAGCCTTCATAGATGCATCTGCCGAGATGCTCGCTGAAGTGACCGTAAATTTCCTTATTTATTCTGCTGATTTTCTGATTGGGATTGATAAGGTATTTTTCCATTTTTTTCAGCTCCTTGGTCAAATCGTTAATTGTGTTTATTTTAGCATAGGCGGCGTTAGTTGTAAAGTAGCTGTAAATATAAGTATTTATGTTGAAAACAAAGCTTTCAGATGTTATAATCAACTAAAGAATTTATGAGCCTTTATAAAAAGGAGAATGCACCTATGAAAAATATTAAGAGAATGTTTGCGCTTATCCTTTCGTTAATTACGACATTTTCCTTATTCGGAGTCCTTGTTGCCACGTTTTCAGGCCGTTCAAAAAACAAGGATACCGTGCTTGAAAAGCCGCTTGACGACATTCCGATGAATGATATTGAGCTTCTTGATGACTACGAGATGAACGCGTTTTCTCTTGAGGTGCAGTATCTCAAAAAGCTTGATGCCGATAAGCTTCTCAGAGGCTTCTGTGACATCGGGGGAGTAAAAAGCGAGGCAGAAAAGTACGGCGGATGGGAAACCTCTGCCATCCAGGGACACACTCTCGGACATTACCTCACGGCCGTTTCCCAAGCCTACAGGACCTCGGGGGATAAAGAGCTCAAGGACATTGCAGATCACGTTGTGGAGGTTCTTTCCCTTTGCCAGAACAAAGAAAGCGGCTATCTTTCCGCAATTCCCGAAGGTCACTACATTCAGCTTGAGTCGGGCAACACATCGGGCACATGGGTGCCCTGGTACACTATGCACAAGGTTTTGTCCGGACTTATCAATGCCTATAAATTTACGGGAAACGAAGAGGCTCTCAAGGTTGCGTCAAGGCTCGGTGATTGGGTATACAACCGTACCTCGCAGTGGGACGAAAGCACACAGAACACTGTGCTTAACATTGAATATGGCGGTATGAATGACTGCCTTTACGAGCTTTACAAGCACACGAAAAAAGATAATCATCTTCTGGCGGCTCAAAGCTTTGACGAAATCAGCCTTTTTGACCGTTTGTATAACGGAGAGGATGTTCTCAACGGTAAGCACGCAAACACAACCATACCTAAAATAATCGGTGCTCTCAACCGTTACACTGTTCTCGGTGAGGAGTATTATCTTAAGGTTGCCGAGAATTTCTGGAGCATCGTCGTAAATAATCATAGCTACATTACCGGAGGCAACAGTGAGTGGGAGCATTTCGGTGAGCCGGACATCCTTGACGCCGAGCGCACCAACTGCAACTGTGAAACCTGCAATACATACAATATGCTCAAGCTTACAAGAGAGCTTTTCAAAATCACGGGAGATGTCAGGTATGCCGACTACTATGAAAATACCTTCATCAATGCGATTCTTTCCTCGCAGAATCCCGAAAGCGGAATGACGACCTATTTCCAGCCTATGGCAACGGGATTTTTCAAGGTTTACAGCTCTGAAACTGAGCACTTCTGGTGTTGTACGGGTTCAGGTATGGAGAATTTTTCAAAGCTTGGTGACAGTATATACTATAAGGACGGCAACAGCCTTTATGTTATCAGATACACCTCATCCTCCGTTATGCTCGAAGAAAAGGGACTGAAAATCACGCAGATAGCAAAGTTACCTAATGTTACCTTTAAAATAAGCGGTAAAGGTCAGGGGGACATTGTTTTAAGAGTGCCCGACTGGTGTGCTGATGAGCCGACGCTGAAATTTAACGGAGCTGAAACAGATGCGAGAGAAAAAGACGGATTTATACGTTTGTCACGTGAATGGCAGGACGGTGATACAATTGAGTACACAATTCCTCTTGCCGTGAGTGCTTGCGGCTTGCCTGACAACGAAAACGTTGCCGCATTCAGGTACGGCCCCTGGGTTCTGAGTGCAAACCTGGGCAATAATGAAATGACTACGAGTACCACCGGTGTAAATGTAACGGTTCCGCTTCTTGATACTTCTGTCAGCGACATAATTGTTATCAAAGATGAAAGTGTGAAAAAATGGCTTGGCAGAATTGAAGAAAATCTTGTCCGCAAGGGTGACACGCCGGAATTCACGCTTAAAGGAACTGACCGTGACCTCACCTTTTCACCTCATTACAAGCAGCATCAGAACCGTTACGGCATTTATTTCAGATTAGCGGATGCTGATACCGGGCTTCCCAAAAATGAGGCGGATAAGTATGTCATTGTCGACAGCTTCCCCGTCGGTAATGACCAGTATGAATTTTCTCACAACCTTAAATGTGATAAATCCGGCTCGGGCAATCACATGGGACTCATTTTCAGGCACGCTGAACCGAACGGCTATTTCAGCTACGATATGGCAGTTGAAAAGAACACCTCAAACTATCTCAAAGTCAAATATTTCAGCGGCGATGTGGGAAGATCATTCCGCATTCTTGTTGATGGTGAGACTTTACAGGAGGTTGTTGTTGAGAATGTAAATCCCAACGGATTTTACGATGCTTACTATAAAATTCCCGAGGAGATTACCGACGGCAAGGACAGAATCACCGTTACCTTTGAAGGAAACGGAAGCAGCTATGTAGGCGGCATATTTGATAAGCTGAGTATCGTTAAGGAAGTGTGATATAATATCCGTTCCTTTATATGCCGAAGGCATATATCATCGATCGCAGAGCGATAGCATAGCGAAGACATATCACCCGTTCGTGCCAAGGAACGGATATCATTGTAAAAAGCCTCTTTTGTCAGTAGACAAAAGAGGCTTTTTACATGCGAAAGACTACCTAAACGGAGCAGGAATAGAGGTAAAAAAGCCTAAAAGTAGTGCAGACTACCATTCACGATCCGGACGAAGATCATTCCAAAAGAAAGTTGCTTCTGTTTCCGGCAAGTGCAGCTGGCATTCCCTATAATACGGCTTTTTCTTGGAATGAATTACACAATGCCACATTTGTTCATCATGACTTCTGTATTGCGTGATAAACTCCAAGGTGCATTTTCCACTGTTTATAGCAGAAATGAGTTGTTCCATATCCCAAAGTTCTACACTTGTATTTCGGAACCCTAACCATCTATGTCTTGTGAACACACGAACTATGATGTCATCAACATCTTCTATAGAAAAA
>JAZSAM010000027.1:0-30452 GCA_045601905.1 Acutalibacteraceae bacterium
CAATCGAAGCCAACAAGTCTTAAATGTCCGATTTGCAGCACCTTTGAAATTTTTTCTCCTCGCAATACGCGAGTATTACTTCGTCGAAGAAAATCCCAAATGCACTACAACCTGAACATTTAAGATTCTTCGAAGTTTAATGGGAGGAGATTTTTATCGTAACAAGGCAAAAAAACGCAGGAAGGCTCGCGCCTTTCAAGGCTTTTTAACGCAGTTACGGTGAAAATATACCCCATTAAACCTTATTGGGTTTGATTACTGTCACCTTATGTTGACTATAAGGAATTTTAATGCTATTATAGGAAGGTAAAAATAAAATCGAGAGGTGCATTATGATTATCAGATCACTTTGCGGAAAATGGAATCTCAGTGATGCTTCACGTCAGCACAGCCTTGAAGCAACAGTCCCCGGCTGCAACTACCTTGACCTTATGAATGCAAAAATCATCAAGGATCCCTTTTACGGTGAAAACGAAAAGGATGTTTACTGGGTTGCAGAGCGTGACTGGACTTATGAAAAGAGCTTCAGTATGACTGCTGAAGAGCTGCAGAATGAAAAAATTAACCTTATCTGCAAAAGACTCGACACAATCTGCTCACTTTACCTCAACGGTAAAAAATTCGGCGAGGGCGAAAACTGCCACCTTGCTTATGAATTTGACATAAAAGACTATCTCATAGAGGGCGAAAACCTCCTTGCAATAACATTTGAATCTCCCGTCAATTATGTAAAGGAACGCTACGAAAGGGAAAAGACACCTCCCAACAGCAACGGACAGAACGGTATTGTCCGCATCAGAAAGCCGCAGTGTCACTTCGGCTGGGACTGGGGCCCCGTCCTTCCCGTAAGCAGCATCGGTGACGATATTTTTCTTGAAATGAGAAGCGCGGGAAAAATCACCGAAATGAAAATCCGCCAGAAGAAAAATGAGGACGGCAGCTTCACTGTTTCAGTTAAGCTTCTCGGTGATTTCCTTGAGGGTGAAAAGGCAGAAATCACTCTTACCGCACCCGACGGAAAAGAAATGAAGCTCAAAGCCTTTGAGGGTGAATTCACCGTAACCGAGCCCGAGCTCTGGTGGACTCACGAAATGAACGGCAAAAAAGAGCAGGCACTTTACACAGCTAAGGCCGTGCTTAAAAAGGGCAGAAAAAATCTTCACACAGTCGAAAAGCAGATCGGTCTTCGCACAATAGAGCTTGACAGAAGCCCCGACGAATTCGGCGAAACCTTCCGCTTCATTCTCAACGGCGTGCCCGTTTTTGCAAAGGGTGCAAACTTCATTCCCGGTGACTCTCTCCCCACCCGCTTCACAAGGGACAAAATCGAATACCTTCTCGACGCGGCTCTTTATTCAAATATGAATATGATAAGAGTCTGGGGCGGCGGCTACTACGAAAGCGACGATTTCTATGAGCTTTGCGACAAAAAAGGCATCCTTGTGTGGCAGGACTTTATGTTTGCCTGTCAGGCTTACCCCTTCTTTGACGAGGCCTTCCTTGCCAATGTAAAAAAGGAAATTGAATACAACATCAAAAGACTCCGCCACCACGCATCCCTTGCCCTCTGGTGCGGTAACAACGAAATCGAAACCATGGCAATGGGCTGGCTCAACTTCCCGAAGTACATAAAGTGGACGGAAAAATTCTTCCACAGCATTCTTCCCGAGGAAGTCAGAAAATTCGACGAGGACACTCCCTTCATTCCCGGCTCACCCTGCGGTACGGGACATATGAAGGAGGTTGACAGCGACAACTACGGCGACATTCACCTCTGGGCAGTGTGGCACGGACTTCAGAATATGAAGTACTACAGAAAGAGAATGACACGCTTCTGCAGTGAATTCGGCTTTGAGTCACTTCCCGATATCAAGACGATCCGCACCTTTGCCGAAAAAGAGGATTACGACATTCACTCCCCCGTTTTCATGGCTCATCAGAAATGCAATTCCGGTAACGACAAGATGCTTTATTACATCGCATCCCGCTTCCGTCTGCCGAAGAATTTTGAGGACCTCGTTTACCTTTCGCAGGTAACTCAGCTTGAATGCATCAGCGATGCGACTGAGCACTGGAGACGCAACAAAGGCAGATGCAACGGCTCAATTTACTGGCAATTCAACGACTGCTGGGGTATCTGCTCCTGGTCAAGCATGGACTACTACGGCAACTACAAGGCGCTTCAGTACCGCGCAAAGCATTTCAATGCTCCCGTCTCAGTTTCAATTGAGGACAAGGATGAAAAGGTGAGGCTTCTCATCCTCAACGATAAACCGAAAAAGCAGCAGCTTACTCTCAAATGCAGAATCTTTGACTTTGAAAAGGGCATCATCCAGGAAAAGAGCAAGGATTTTGAGGTGGACGCTCTTGAAAATTACGAGTGCTTCACAATTTACGAAAAGCAGCTCAGGCAGAAGCTTGACCTTTCGAGAATCGGCATAAAAGCAGAGCTTTACAAAAACGGCAGACTCATTAACGAAAAAACCTACCTCTTCAAGCCTGAAAAGGAGCTTCAGCTTAAAAAGCCCGAATTCACAATGCAGACCGAGGCAAGAGACGGTGAAATTGCAATCACCGTTAAAAGTGACTGCTTTGCAAGACTTGTAAGAGTTGAAAGCAGCCTTTCCACCCTCCCTCTTTCGGACAATTACTTTGATCTTCTTCCGGGTGAAAGCAAGACTGTTACAATGAAAATCGACGGAAAGCTCGACCTTCGTCAGCAGCTTGACAGCTTCTCACTGATGTGTGCAAACGCAATCGAAGCAAAGAGCAATGCACTTTACGACCTCAAGGAAAGAGCACGGGTTTTCCTTAAGCCCGAAAATATCGGACAGTGGGTTTATTACGGACAAAAGGGCAAGCAGGACTGAAGCAGGCAGGCAAAGTCGTTAACTTAACGACTTTGCAGTGAAGTATCTGCTTCGCAGATGTTAAGTTCGCCTTACGGCAAGTGAAGTTTCGTCTTCGACGAAGTGAAGCATTTGCTCTTACAGAGCAAACGATAAGGGTCTGCGACGCATTTGTACTCCCTCAGTCACTTCGTGACAGCTCCCTCAAAGAGGGAGCCAAACGAGCCTTCCTCGCTGAGGAAGGTGGATTTTCCGAAGGAAAAGACGGATGGAGTTCACACGACATCTCCCATGTGAGAAGAAAACCCTTGCCGTAAGGCGACACAACGCAACTTTCCCCGACACGGGTAAATAAAACATAAAGGACACGGCAGCAGTCGTGTCCTTTGGTATGTTTAATTGAATTGACGGTTAATGTTTCTTATTTAAGGCTTGCGATTGTTGCAGGGAAGCGGTCTTCACCGTAGCCCATTACGCGTGCAATCTGTGTGGGAATGCTGCGGTTTGCGATTTCCTTACCGGAAACGAAGCCTGCATCCTCTGCCGAAACAAAAACGGGAACATCGGTGATGTCGTGAGTACCGTGAGTAAAGTTATATTCACCGGTCTTTTCATCAAGGGTAAGTCCGCCTGTGCCATGGTCAGCGGTTACAACGATAAGGGTTTCACCGTCAGCCTCTGCAAACTCGAGTGCGGCGGCAATTGCCTTATCGAGCTCCTCTGTACACTTGAGCGCACCGTCCATAATGTTATCGTGGGAGAACTTGTCAATGCAGGCACCCTCGACCATAAGGAAGAAGCCATCCTCATCAGCTGAAAGAAGCTCAATTGCCTTTGTTGTCATCTCCTCAATTGAGGGAGTATTGTTATTATCTGTACAGTTGTAAAGGTCGCTGTAATTGAACTGACCAAAGGAGCGTGAGCCTGCCTCAAGAGCGTTCATTTCGTCTCTGTTGCTTATATATGTCCAACCGTTTTCAGCGGTGTTTTCCTCGTTGATGCTGTCGGTTTTGCCGCCCCAGATAAGATCGAAGCCGTTCTTGAGCTGGTCAGCACAGATTTCCTCTTCCATACCTCTTGAAAGAACATGTGCTGAGAAGTCAGAGGGGGTTGCACCTGAGGTCTTGTCGGTTGTAACAACACCTGTTGCCTTGCCGTCAGCCTTCACAAGCTCACCGAGGCTGATGGGTACGTTAATATCATTTGGTGAGAAGGGATCAAAGGGATAAACGCCGACGGAGTTGATCCATACTCTCATACCTGTCGCAAGGGCTGTGCCGCCTGCGGCAGAGTCGGTTGCGGGAATCATAAATGAGTCGATGTCACTTTTAAGCTCCACGGGCATATCATTCATAACAAGGTCAACCTCACGGTATTTTTCCGTTGCGTCAACGTGATTGAAGCTCATACCGTCACCGATGAAAAGAATTACATTCTTGTACTTTCCCTCGGCGTAATCGTCATCTGCACCCTTGTTGATGCCGATGAGACCGAAAATTGAAAGAATGGCTGACATCATTACTGCAATAATTTTGTTAAGAACAGACATTATATTTTCCTCCTTGTGTCTTTATTAATTCGATTATATAACAATCCCTTTTCAAATTCAATGATTTGTTTAAAAAAAGTCAAATTTTCTTGAACATCAGACAAAACTGTGTTATATTATTGAAAATCAGAACGGCAGAAAGGAGAACACAATGTCCCGATTAAAGAACTACAAGTTTACCTTCTACGCCTGCTATGCAGGTTATTTCGTCCAGGCAATAATCAACAATTTTCTGCCTCTTCTCTTCCTTACAATTCAGAATAGCTTCAGTCTGAGCTACGACAAAATTTCATTGCTTATTGTGGTAAATTTCGGTGTTCAGCTTTTTGTTGACCTCGCCTCAACGGCATTTGTTGACAGACTTGGCTACAGAAAGAGCGCCCTCTTTGCCCACCTTTTCGCCTTCATTGGTCTTTCGGGACTCGGCATTTTCCCCTTTATTCTTGAGCCCTACACGGGCATCATCCTTTCAGTTGTCATCTACGCCGTCGGAAGCGGTCTTATTGAGGTAATCATCAGCCCCATTGTCGAAGCCTGCCCCGGTGAAAGAAAATCGGCACAGATGAGTCTGCTTCATTCCTTTTACTGCTGGGGACAGATGCTTGTTGTGCTTTTTTCAACCCTTTACTTTGTTCTTTTCGGAACAGAAAGTTGGCGTTATCTTGCCTTCATCTGGGCACTTATCCCCTTTGTAAACGGAATCTTTTTCACCCTCATTCCCGTACCCGGGGTGCTTTCAAAGGGTGAAAGCCTCGGTGTAAAGGGACTGATTAAGGAAAAGCTTTTTTATGTTTTTGCGCTTCTTATGCTCTGCTCGGGAGCAAGCGAAATTGCAATGAGCCAGTGGGCATCCGTCTTTGCCGAATCGGGGCTCAAGGTATCAAAAACCTTCGGCGACCTGCTCGGCCCATGCCTTTTTGCCGCACTGATGGGCTGCGCAAGAATCGGCTATGCAAAATTCTCGGAGAAAATCTCCCTTACAAAAATTATGAGCTTAAGCGGAGTGTTCTGCATTGTCTGTTACCTTATAACTGCACTTTCTCCCCTTCCCGCGCTTTCCCTTATCGGATGTGCGCTTTGCGGACTTTCCGTTGGCATTATGTGGCCTGCTACCTTCTCGCTTGCCGCAGAAAAAATCCCGACGGGAGGCACGGCACTTTTCGCTCTGCTTGCTCTTTTCGGTGACCTCGGCTGCACCTCAGGACCTGCCCTTGTCGGCAGAATCACCGCTCTTACTGACGGCAACCTCGGCAAAGGTCTGCTTTTTGCAGTAATCTTCCCTGCCCTGCTTCTTCTGAGTCTTTTTATGCAAAACCGCATTGGCAGAAGTAAATCTCGGTAAAATTGTTGACAAACTGTTAATGAAAGTATATAATTAATCCGTAACCAAATTTAACATAAGGAGGAAATTATAATGGCTAAGAAAAACGACATCCCCGAGGATGCATACGTAGTACCCGAACCCGATTGGGGCGTGCTTATGTTCTGGGAGGATCTTTCCTACTTCTTCACTCTTGTAGGTAATTTCTTCAAAAAACTTTTCGGTCTCGAATAAGACACAAAAAGGGGCTGTAAAAAAAGTGCAGACCGCATAAAACAAGATAACTAAAGGGTTTCTTTCGGTATTGAACTACCAAAGAAACCCTTTAAAACTGTAAAAATCAGCAAAAGCAGGCAAAAACAAGGTTTTTGCATTTTATGCTATAAACAAACCTCGCCCTCGGAGTACCTTTGTACGCCGTCGGGTAAACCAAAATAAAGCTGAACGCTTTATTTTGGCTCGGTTTGTTCATTCTGCGCATTTTTTCCTAGCCCCTAAAAAGGGGATGCAAAAAAACGAGTTTTTGCATCCCCTTTTTTTATTCAAAATAGTCAATTTGACGAAAAATTTCTGCAAATTTTATATATAATGGTATGGGCTTTTTTGTTACATATTCTTGCAAAATTCTCATTATTGTGGTATCATAAAGCAGTATGGATTATTATGCATTCTTAAAATGAAAAAAGAGTGTAAAGTTCCACAAATTTAACGGAAAATCCGTTTAAAGGAGGATAAAGTCAATGCTTAAGAAAATCAGCAACATCCCGTTCCAGGACACACCTGAGCAGGCAGCTAAGCTCGACGCTGTAATCGCCGAATGCACAGGCGACGTAAGTATGCTTATGCATGTTATGCAGGTGGCTCAGGACATCTATGGCTACCTTCCCTTTGAGGTTCAGCAGAAAATCGCTGACGGAATGAAGGTGCCTCTTGAAAAGGTTTACGGTGTAGCAACCTTCTACGCACAGTTTGCCCTTTCACCCAAGGGACAGTACGCAATTTCAGTCTGCCTCGGTACAGCCTGCTACGTTAAGGGCGCTCAGGAAATTCTTGACGAGCTCTCACTTCAGCTCGGAATTGATCCCGAAGAATGTACTGCAGACGGCAAATTCTCACTTACAGCCTGCCGCTGTATCGGTGCTTGCGGTCTTGCTCCCGTTCTTACAGTCAACGATGATGTTTACGGCAAAATCACCGCCGCAGATGTCAAGGGTATTCTTGCCAAATACGCATAATGAGAGAGCTTTCATTGAATGTGCTTGACATTGCACAGAACTCAATTTCTGCAAACGCAGAGCTGATTGAAATTGTTCTTGAGGAAAGCACAGAAAAAAATGAACTTCTTATCGGCATTTACGACAACGGCAAGGGTATGACAAAAGAGCAGCTTGAGGCTGTCCGTGACCCCTTTTTCACAACCCGTACAACAAGAAAGGTCGGAATGGGTATTCCCCTTTTCAAGATGGCGGCGGAAATGACGGGAGGTCACCTCTCAATTGAAAGCGAGGTCGGCGTCGGCACAAGGGTAAATGCCCTGTTCAGAACCGATCACCTCGACTTCGTTCCCATCGGCGATATGGTGTCGACTATGGTCACCCTCATCACGATGAACGAGGACAGAGACTTTCTTTATAAGAGAAGCCTCGACGAAAAAGGTTTTACCCTTGACACAAGGAGCCTTAAGGAAATCTTAGGCGGCGTTCCGTTCAGTGAGCCCTCCATTTCCGCCTGGCTCAGAGATTATATCAATGAAAATACTAAACAAATCACGGAGGTGTAATATCCATGAAAACACTTGAAGAGCTTATGGCTTTAAGAGATGCTGCAAAGGCACAGATGACAACAAGAGATGACTCAAGCGAGGTTACCCGTATTGTTGTCGGTATGGCTACCTGCGGTATCGCAGCAGGCGCAAGACCTGTTATGAATAAGTTTGTTGACGAAATTGCAAAGCGTAACCTCAAGAATGTTACCGTTGCACAGACCGGTTGCATCGGAATGTGCCAGTACGAGCCCATCGCAGAGGTTCTCGTTCCCGGTGAGGAAAAGGTTACTTATATTCAGCTTACAGACGAGAAGGTTGCAAAAATTGTTCTCGAGCACATTGTAAACGGCAAGCCCGTTGCAGAATACACAGTAGGCGCAATTAAAAAATAAGGAGGAAAGTTAAATGTATCGTTCCCATGTTCTCGTTTGCGGCGGTACCGGCTGTACTTCCTCAAACTCACAGAAAATCATCGAAGCTATGGAAGCTGAAATCAAGGCAAAGGGCCTTGAAAAGGAAGTTCAGGTTATCCGTACAGGCTGCTTCGGTCTTTGTGCATTAGGTCCCATCATGATCGTTTATCCCGAAGGCTGCTTCTATTCAGAGGTTAAGGTTGAGGATGTTCCCGAAATCGTTGAAGAGCATCTTCTCAAGGGCCGTATGGTTAAGCGTCTTCTTTACGAAGAGACAGTTACTCCCGAAAAGATCAAGGGTCTCAACGACACTGATTTCTACAAGAAGCAAAAGAGAATTGCTCTTCGCAACTGCGGTGTTATCAACCCCGAAGATATCAATGAATATATCGCTTATGACGGTTATCAGGCTCTTGCAAAGTGCCTTACCGAATATACTCCCGAGCAGGTAATCCAGATTGTCAAGGATTCAGGTCTTCGCGGCAGAGGCGGCGGCGGCTTCTCAACAGGTCTCAAGTGGAGCTTCACAGCTGCTAACCAGGCTGATCAGAAGTACGTTGTATGTAACGCCGACGAAGGTGACCCCGGTGCATTCATGGACCGTTCAGTTCTTGAAGGCGACCCCCACTGCATTATCGAAGCTATGGCTATCTGCGGTTATGCAACAGGCGCAACAGAGGGTTACATCTATGTCCGTGCTGAGTACCCCATCGCTGTTGCACGTCTTCAGCTCGCAATCAATCAGGCCAAGGAGCTCGGTCTTCTCGGAAAGAACATCTTCAACTCAGGCTTTGACTTTGATCTTCACGTCAAGCTTGGTGCAGGTGCTTTCGTTTGCGGTGAAGAAACTGCTCTTATGACATCAATCGAAGGTAACCGCGGTGAGCCCAGACCCCGTCCTCCCTATCCCGCAGTAAAGGGTCTTTTCGGCAAGCCCACAACAGAAAACAACGTTGAAACCTTCGCAAACATTCCCACAATCATCCGTGAGGGCGCAGAGTACTTCGCTTCCATGGGTACAGAAAAATCAAAGGGTACGAAGGTATTTGCTCTCGGCGGTAAGATCAAGAACACAGGTCTTGTTGAAATTCCTATGGGCACAACCCTTCGCGAAATCATCGAAGAAATCGGTGGCGGCATCCCGGGCGGAAAGAAATTCAAGGCTGCTCAGACAGGCGGTCCCTCAGGCGGATGTATCCCTGCTCACCTTATGGACACTCCCATCGACTACGATAACCTCACAGCCATTGGCTGTATGATGGGCTCAGGCGGCCTTATCGTTATGGACGAGGACAACTGCATGGTTGACATCGCAAAGTTCTTCCTCGACTTCACAGTTGACGAAAGCTGCGGTAAGTGTACCCCCTGCCGTGTAGGTACAAAGAGACTTCGTGAAATGCTCGACAAGATCACCGACGGTAACGCTACTCTCGAGGACCTTGACAAGCTTGAAGAGCTTTGCAACTACATCAAGGAAAATTCCCTCTGCGGTCTCGGTCAGACAGCTCCCAACCCCGTTCTTGCAACACTCAAGTTCTTCCGTGACGAATACATTGCTCACGTTGTTGACAAGAAGTGTCCCGCAGGCGTTTGTAAGAACCTTCTCTCCTACTCAATCATTAAGGACAAGTGTAAGGGCTGTACAGCTTGTGCAAGAAAGTGTCCCGTTAATGCAATTTCAGGCTCAGTAAAGCAGCCTCACGTAATCGATACTGCAAAGTGCATCAAGTGCGGTGCTTGTATTGATACATGTAAGTTTGATGCTATTATTAAGAAATAAGGAGGTACGTGAAAATGGAAAAAATGCTTAACATCAAAATTAACGGTATGTCCTGCAGCGTGCCTTACGGTACAACAATTCTCGAAGCTGCAAGACAGGTGGGTATCGAAATTCCCACACTCTGCTACCTCAAGGAAATCAATGAAATCGGCGCCTGCCGTTTCTGCGTTGTTGAAGTAAAGGGGGCAAGAAGCCTTGTTGCTGCCTGTGTTTTCCCCATTGAAAGAGACGGCACAGAAATCTTCACAAACAGCGAAAAGGTACGTAAGTCAAGAAAAACAACTCTTGAGCTCATCCTTTCAACTCACGACAGAAAATGTCTCACCTGCGTAAGAAGCGGTAACTGCGAGCTTCAGAAGCTCTGCCTTGAATACGGCGTGACAGAGGCTGACAAGTACGACGGTGACAAGCCCGTTTACGAGCTTGACTACTCCGCAGCTCATATGGTAAGAGACAACAATAAGTGTATCCTCTGCCGCCGCTGTGTTGCCGCCTGCGACAACCAGAACATCAGCGTTATCGGCGCAAATGCAAGAGGTATCGACACTCACATCGGCTCAGCCTTTGAGCTTCCCCTCAACTCAACATCATGTATCTCCTGCGGTCAGTGTATTGTAAACTGCCCCGTAGGCGCTATCTATGAAAAGGACGATACCGACAAGGTATTCGAAGCAATCAACAATCCCGAAAAGTATGTTGTTGTTCAGGCTGCTCCCGCAGTAAGAGCAACCCTCGGCGAATGCTTCGGTCTTCCCGTCGGCACAGACGTAACCGGCAAGATGTTTGCTGCTCTTCGTCGCCTCGGCTTTGACAAGGTATTTGACACAAACTTTGCTGCTGACCTTACAATTATGGAAGAAGCAACAGAGCTTCTCTCACGTGTCAAGAACGGCGGTGTTCTTCCCATGATCACCTCCTGCTCACCCGGATGGATCAAGTACTGCGAGCACTACTATCCCACAGAGCTTGACCACCTTTCAACCTGCAAGTCACCTATGCAGATGCAGGGCGCAGTTATCAAGAGCTACTTTGCAGAAAAGAACGGCATTGATCCTGCAAACATCGTTTCCGTTGCAATTATGCCCTGTACCGCAAAGAAATTCGAATGCGGCAGAGACGACGAAAACGGCGCAGGCTATCCCGATGTTGACTATGTTCTTACAACAAGAGAGCTTGGAAGAATGATCAACACAGCAGGTCTTAACTTCAACCTCCTTCCCGAAGAGGACTGCGATGCACCTCTCGGTCAGGGCACAGGTGCTGCTGTTATCTTCGGTACAACAGGCGGCGTTATGGAAGCTGCTCTTCGTACTGCTGCTGAGGTTATCACCGGTAAGGAGCTTGAAAATCCCGAATTCCACGATGTACGCGGTATGAAGGGCGTTAAGGAAGCTTCCTACAAGCTCGGCGATCTTGATGTCAAGGTTGCAATTGCATCAGGCACAAAGAATGCTAAGATTCTCATGGATAAGGTTAAGGACGGCACTGCCGACTACACCTTCATCGAAATTATGGGATGTCCCGGCGGTTGTATCAACGGCGGCGGTCAGCCCGTTCAGCCTGCATCCGTACGCAACTTCAATGACCTCAAGTCTCTCAGAGCTGCTGCTCTTTACAAGAACGACGAAAACCGTCCTCTCAGAAAGAGCCACCTCAACGAGGATGTAAAGGCAATCTACGCTGAATACCTCGGCGAGCCCAACAGTCATAAGGCACACGAGCTTCTTCACACAAGCTACGTTGCAAGACCTCTCTTTTCAAAATAATAAAGCAAAGGGGAAAAGGTAATGAATAAAAAATCACTTTTCACGGCTATTATTTCAATTGTTGTGTGTGTTGTTGTTATTCTTGCTCTGCCTATGGATATTACCGTAAATGTCAACGGCAATCTCCCCGCAATCGGCGCACCGACTGCCGCAGGAGCACAGACAGCAGAGCCCACAACAAACACTCCCGCAACAACTGCTCCTTCCGTTATTGAATCGGCTTCCGAAGCAGTTCAGAATGTTGCTGACGGCGTTGAAACTGCCGTAACAGGAAACCCCACAGGCAATAAGGAAGTTATCGAGCAGTACACCCTTCTTGTCAACAAGTTCAAGCAGGAAAGACCCGCTTACAAGAAAAAGGAATACCAGTCACTCCCTGAAGAATTCCGCAACCTTGGTAAGGCAGGTAACATTGTTCTCAACATTGCCGCAGGCTATATGACCACTGAAGAAGAATGCGAGGAGCTTGTAAGAGCTGCAGGTGCAGAGGAAATCAGATGGGATATGCCTATCCACGACTCAGATGTAGGCTGTCTCCTCACCGATTACGATGCGGTTGAATGGGCAAAATGCGAGGATGTCGGCGACGGCACAAAGAAAATCAGCTTCTCCCTCAAGGAGGAAATGAACGCAGAGCCCACACCTGCTGACACACTCATTCCCGTTTCAAAGCACGGCGCTGTTATGCAGCCTCTGTCAAGACAGTCAATCACTGACGAGGTTGAAAAGATCACCTCAAAGGTTCCCGGCATCGGCATCAACGACTTCAGCCTCGGCTACAGAGAATGTGTCTTTGAGTGCGTTTACAATCCCGAAACCAATCAGGTGTCATCAATCACTCATCACGTTGTAATTGACATCAATGCTGACATTCAGCTTGCAATTGCAAACATCGCGGGCTCAGCAAGGCTTTACAACGACCTGAAAATTTACGACATTACCTGGTAAACGAAAAATCAAAGCTGCAAATCAGCGGAGCTCAGATTGGGTTTCGCTGATTTTTTGTTCACAAAACTTAAAAACTTTTAAATAAATCGGTTTTTTATTGATAAAAACGCCCTTCTTGTGCTACACTTTTTAAGTAAATGTATTCTTTGAGACTACATTTTAAAGGAGAGAGAAAATATGGATAAAAAAATTTACTACCGTGGGCTCATAGCTCAGCCCTGGTACAACTTCACGGAAGGCCTTGCCTACATCATAACGGGAAGACCGATTCCCGAAAGCATCACCTACGGCAAGAAAATTCCCTACGGCACAGACAAGCGTGAGTACATCAACACCTTCTGCTTAAAGGAGTACGAAAGCCGGAAAAAGCCCCTGTTTATTTACATTCATGGCGGCGGATGGGTTTCGGGCATCACAGAAATGCGAAACTCCTACATCCTCAACTGGGCAGAGAAGGGCTTTTTCACCTGCTCAATAAGCTATACCTACGCTCCGAAGGGCTGCTTCCCCATTCAGCTTCGTCAGGTGTATTCTGCTATCGATTACATCTTTGACAAGGCAGAGGAATATAACATCGACACTGATAACATCGTTATTTCCGGTGAAAGTGCAGGCGGCTATTTCCTTTCCTACCTTGCATCCTGCGTAACAGACCCCACTCCTCTTGACAAGCTCAACATAAACTTCAGGAACCGTGATAAATTCAGAATAAAAGCCATCGTTTCACACAGCGGCTGCTACAGTCCCGAAAGGCTCAGCGACAGAACCAAGCCTCAGTCAAAATTTCCCGATATGAAAATGATGGTTGAAGCCTTCTCGGGAAAATCCATCGACGAGCTTCAGGACTACCTCAAAACAGATGAGGGTAAGCTCCTCATTCCTCAGGTGAATGCAGGCTATCCGCCCTGCTACCTTGCCTGGTCAAATCACGACGCCCTGCGCTTTGATACCTTTGATTTCGTAAAAGAGCTTCGCAAATTCAATGTCCCCTACCGTATGTTCAAGGGTGACGGACTTGCAGGTAATCACGCCTGGACCTTTGTAACAATACTGAAAAAGGGCAGAGAATGTCTCTCCGATACCTTCGATTTTGTGCTTCCGCTTCTCCCTTCTTACTTTGAAAAAAAGAACGGCAGCTGGGAACGCATATAATTGTATAAATTTTACACCCCGGGAAAAAATAATCCCGAGGTGTATTATTTTGATTGAAAACAAAAGCTTTATTAAAATTGTACTGTTCAGCCTTCTTGCAGTTATAATGCTTTCGGCAACTGTCACAACCTATTATCAGCCCTCTGCAGCCGACGAAAGCATAAGCACCCTTTCAAAGCTCGGTTCAAGAGGTGACGAGGTCAGAAAAATCCAAAAAAAGCTCAAAGAGCTTGGCTATTACAAAGGAAGCGTTGACGGAATTTACGGCACATCAACCAAAAAAGCCGTTACTGCCTTTCAGAAAAGCTGTGGAATCACCGCCGACGGAATTGCAGGTGCAAAAACCCTCAGATTTCTCGGTCTCGGGAGCTCATCCTCCTCTTCCCCATACACAAACAGCGATGTGAAGCTTCTTGCAAAGCTCATTGCCGCCGAAGCACGAGGTGAAAGCTACAAGGGACAGGTTGCAGTCGGTGCCGTGGTGCTCAACCGTGTTTCCCACGCGTCCTTTCCCGACAGCATTTCGGGCGTAATTTATCAGAAGGGGGCCTTTTCCTGCGTAAACGACAGCAACTGGAGCGTTGCCCCGACGGCAGAATCACTCAAGGCGGCTCAGGACTGCATCAACGGCTGGGATCCCAGCGGAGGCGCCATATACTATTATAATCCCGCAAAAACCAGCAACTCCTTTATGCATTCACGCCCCGTAATTACCGTTATCGGAAGACACCGCTTCTGCAGATAGTCAGAGTACAATGTCAACAAGATCGCTGATTTTGCTTATTTCATAATCAGCCGCATACTCCCCGGGCATTTCTTCGCCGAAGAGATTCAGCCAGCAGCAATTAATCGAAGCGTTCATCGCTCCTTTTATGTCAGAGGTCAGCGAGTCACCTACAAGAAGGATTTTTTCCTTGTCCTTTTCGGGAATTTTTTCAAGCACGTAATCGAAGTATTCCTTCCTCGGCTTCTGATAGCCGACGGTTTCGGACACGAAAACCTCGCTGATAAACGGCAGGATCCCGCTTCTTTCAAGGCGCCTTGCCTGAGTCAGTGCAACACCGTTTGTGACAATATAAAGGTCGATTCCTGCTTTATGAAGTGCCTTCACCGTCTCAACTGCACCCTCAAGGGTATTTCCTCCTTCGCCCAGAAGGTTCAGATAGTATTCGTTTACGGTAAGAGGCTCCTCACTGCTTTGAAAGCCGATTGCATCAAAGAAAAGTCTGAAGCGTGTGCTCTTTAATTCAGGCTTTGTGATTTCACCTCTTTCAAGCTGCTTCCACATTCCCTGATTGATTTCAGAATAAATTTTAGTGTTCTCATCCGTAGCAGGCACTCCAAAATGCTCAAGGGCCTTGACGAGTGCCTGATGCTCATCCTTATTAAAATCAAGAAGCGTATTATCTGCATCAAGAAGCAGAGTTGTAATCTTTTTCATCTGCATACTCACCTTTTTATAAAATTTGACTCTGTGACTATTTTACTAAAGAAAATCTCAACTGTCAATCGGATAATTTTTTTGAAATAACTATTTACTTTTTTCTTTATTGTGGTACAATTATATTTGAATAATTATGAGCATAGGCGGTTTGACAAATGGATAACGACGCATTCAGCCTGGGCGTTGCTCCCGGCGGACTCAAGGACAGGGCAGAAATCAAGCTTATGGTCTGCTATCTGCTCAAGGCATTAGGCAGAGCACTGACCCGTACACAGATACTTGAAATATTACAGAAGGACTCAATTGCAAATTACTTTGAAATCAACTCGGCAATAAGCGACCTTGTCACCTCGGGACAGGTTACAAACGAAACCACCGACGATGACGAGCTTATCTCCATCACGCCGAAAACAGAGCTTTCTGTTGCTATAATTGAAAAGGACCTTCCCCGTACTCTGCGTGAAAAGGCAGTCAATGCGGCTCTCAATGTGCTTCAGCGTGACCGCATTAAAAAGGAAAGCACCGTCACAAGCGAAAAATGCGGCGAGGGCTTTCATGTAACCTTCACTGTTACGGATATGGGAACAGAGCTTCTTCGCATTACGGTTTATGTAAGCGACGAAAGGCAAATCGAGGTTGTCAAGCGTAATTTCTACAACAATGCAATTGATATATATTCCGACGTCATCTCTTCGCTGACCGTCGAATAAATCTGATTAAGGAGTGTAAAAATATTATGAAAACCAAATTTTTTGCATTTTTCACAATAACCGTTGTACTCTTCGGTGCCGTTTTCGGTCTTTACTGGAGATATATGCGAATGTCGAAGTACCCCGTTTTTCTTGAAAGCTTCGACCACGGTGTTCTCACAGTTGACAGCTCGGAAACAACGGGTGCCGACAACAAATACAGAGTTTACTGGGACCGTGATGAGACAATCACAATCAACATCAATCCCGAAAGAACTGCTGACGCCTACTATAACCTTTCAAAGCTTGTCGTAAACGGCGTTGATGTCACAAAGCAGGTCAGCATGCTTCAGTACAGAACTCCCGTAACTGAAAAGCTTTCCATCCTCGCTTTTTTTGAAGAGGGTACAGCTCCCGACGACTTCAAGAGCGAAGAAGCGACCGGTACGGCAACTGCTCCGAAAATCAGCAAGTATTTTGACAACGAGTATGTAGGTGCTTATGCAGCTTACGACGTTGAGGATCCCACAATTTTCCGTGACGATGCTTCAGGCTATTACTATTGCTTCGGCTCGGACAATGTTGTTATCAAATCAAAGGATCTTGTCAACTGGTCAGGCAGAACGACCTATTTCAGCACTCCCGAAAATGCCAACACCAACGCAATTATGGACTTCAGACAGTTCGAAAGTGTCAGAAAGTGGTCCGAAGCTCACGGCTACGACGATGTTTATGCTGTTTCCGACAGTAAGATGGACAGAACTCCCCTTGCTCCCGACATTGTAAAAATCGGTTCGGTCTACTATCTGTACTTCTCACTCAGTAAGCAGGCAGGTGCAAACGAATCCGCAATCTTCGTTGTGAAAACCAACAATCTTGAAACCTCCATCACCAACAAAAAATGGGTTGACGGCGGTATGGTAATCTGTAGCTGCGGTAATCACAAGGGTGTACAGAAGACCGTTGATGAAAACGGCGCAATTGTTCAGGCTGACCTTAATGCACAGTACGACAAGGCAAATGCCGTTCATCCCTCCGTGCTCTTTGACGGCACCGACCTTTATATGGTTTACGGCGGTTATTACGGAAATACCGACATCAACGGTGCAATCCACCTTCTTGAGCTTGATCCCCGTACAGGACTTCTCAAGTCAGGCGGTGCAATCAACACCTCAGGTGACAAAATCGGTACAATCCACGGCTCCGATGCACAAAATGCAGGCGCACTTCTCGCAAAGCCCGGCAGAGCACCCGGCACAAGCCCCTTAAGCACAAGCGTTATAGGTGCTCCCGACCTCATTTATAACAAATCAACCGGCTATTACTATCTCTTCACCACCTACGGTGTGGACGATACTAACTACAACATAAGAGTTTCCCGTTCATCAAGCGTTTCCGGTCCTTACACCGACTTTGACGGCAACATAATGTCTGAAACCTCAGGCAACCAATACGACAAGGGCTATATGCTCATCGGCGGCTACAACTTCACCTCAAGCAGTAAGGGCTGTGTGTCCTATACAGACACCGGCAGAGCTTCAATCGGAAGTCCCAAGCTCATCAAGGCAGCCAACGGAACTTACCTTATGGCCTGTCAGTCTCAGCTTTACTTCAAGGTCGGCTCCGACATCGTGACCGGCTCCGTGCTTGCCGAGCGCGAGCAGGTGGTTGTCAACAGTGAGCCCTGCCTTGACATCAGAGAGCTTGCATGGGACAGCACCGGTTGGCCTATTGCAATGCCCGAGGTCTTCTCAGGAAGAGCTGCCTCCAAAAACTACAAGGCTTCCGATATGCTCGGAAACTGGGATATAGTTGTCTTTGATTCTTCAGCAGACAAAAAGGATTACAGAGCCGTTGCAAGAAGTGCTTCACAGCGTGTTTCAATCTTCTCCAACGCAGTAATCACCTCAAACGACATCGCCCGTAACAGCGAGCTCAACACCTCAGGTCTTCTCAAAAAGGACGGCGACCATTACAAGCTCACCGTTGACGGAGTAGAGTACAAGCTTTATCCCCGCTTTATGTGGGACTGGGAGCTTAAGGAAGGCAGTCTCGTATTCACCGGCATCGGCGCTGACGGAAGCACCATCTGGGGTAAAAAGAACTTCTCCTCAACAAACGGCGTTTACACAGATGCCTTCTATTACCTTTACAACAAGTGCGACGATGCAACAAAGCTTACCGTTGACGCAAAGGTAAAGAAAATCAGTGCTGACCCCACACAGTCCTACATTGACTCACTTTCACAGTCAATCATCAAGCGTCTGATTGCTCAGGCAACCACAAGTCCCGCAAACTGATAAAAGTAAAATTTAAGCCGTCAGGGTTTCGTGCTCTGACGGCTTTTCATTATAATCCGATCCCGTTTTTTACAGTATTTTTAATTTAATCCGCTTTTCTTGACTTAAGAATGTAATAATGGTATGATAATAGACATAGGTATATTAAATATAGTATACAAAAGGAGTTGAAAAAATGACCGTAGAAAAACTCAAGGGCTTTGAACCTCTGTTCGGCTCATGGACAGTTGTGAGCAAAATCGCCGAAGGACGCTACTCAAAGGTTTTCAAGGTAGCAAAGGCAGAAGACGGTCAGGTGCGCCATCAGTGCCTTAAGACAATAAAATTCCCATCAGGTAACGACGAGCTCAGTAAGGTTATTTCTTCAGGAATATACCAGAATGTTCAGCAGTACCTTGATGAGGTTGAGCTTTCCGTCAGAAAAAATATGGACAAGATGCTCTCTTTAAGAGGCAACAAAAGCATTGTCCGTTTCGATAACTATACGATAATCAAAGAAAACTCCTGCTTTTATCTGGTAATTCTTATGGAGCTTCTCAAGCCCCTTTCCGATCACATAAAATCAGAAAATGTATCGCAGAACGAAGTTATAAAAATTGGCTCCGACATCTGCCGTGCTCTTGAGGGCTTCCGCAGTGCAGGCATCATCCACCACGAAATCAAGCCCGAAAACATTTATGTTGACAGCAAGGGTGATTACAAGCTCGGTGACTTCGGTGTGTGCAAGGGACGCTTCGGAGAGGACAAGGTTGTTTCCTCTTACATTGCACCCGAGCTTTATGCTCACGGCGCAATCGACATCAGCTCCGACATTTATTCTCTCGGAGTCCTGCTTTATAAGCTTATCAACAACAACCGTCTCCCCTTCCTTCCTGCTTATCCCAACCCCGTTTCTCTCACAGACAGAGAAAATGCCTTTGACAGAAGGATGCGCGGTGACATTTTCCCCATACCGGCAAACGCAAGTCAAGGCCTTATAAACACCATTTTCAAGGCAACTGCATTCCAGGCTCATCAGAGGTACAACGATCCCTATGAGTTCGCCCTCGAGCTTGAAAAGAATTACATCTTTGCTCCGCCGTCGGCACCCCTTTCTGCTCAGTTCTATGCGCCCCCGGCTCCCATCACTCCCGTTATGCCCTCTCCCCCGCCTTACGGTGCTCCCGATGAAGGTGTGCCGCTTTACGAGGCTGAGAACAGCTATGACAGCTACGACGACTACGGTACTTACGAAAACGAGGACGACTTAGGTGAAATGTTTGACGAAGCCGAGGATGACGAGGCTCCCCAGAAGGTAAACAAAAAGTGGTATTTTATAATCATCGCTCTTGTAATTATCCTCGCGGTTGTAATCGGTGTTGTTGCAAAGGGTGGCAAGGAAAAGGACCCCACAACCACCACAACTCAGGCAATTACCTTCGGCTCGGAGGCAAGCACCTTCCCCACAACTGACCCGGCTTCCACAACCACAACCGAGTCTACCACCGCAAGCACGACTGAGAGCACGACAGAAAGCACAACCGAATCAACCACCGCCACAACCACGGAGCTACCCTCCGCAATTGTGACCACAACCGATCCCAACACAACAAAGGCTACCCAGCCATCAATCACCACAACTGAATACACCACGGCTCCCCTTTCAACAGATCCCTCAGAGGATCCCACCGAGGACACAACTGAGGCTGACGAACCGACAGAGCCGACAGATCCTAACCTGATTTCACCTCCTCCACAGGGAATCATTGAAGGTGCGCAGGACACTCAGGGAAGAGAGTACACCTCAATTTCCGCCACACCCCAGGGCTCCTTTAACGGAAGAGACATTACCATAAGAATTGAAGGTCTTACGGGTGAAGATTTTACCCTTGACGAAAGCAAAATTTACATTTACACCTTTGAGGGAGAACGTGCTTATATCAGCAACGCATCCGCAACCCTTGTCAAGGGCTCGGGCGGTGCCGTCTCCTGCTTCATTACGGCAGAAGACGAGGATTTCACCTACGATCCCGATAATTACCGTTATTTCGTGTGCATTGAGCTTGATGCCATCACAACGGAGTCATCAAGAAACCTCGGTGTTCAGGTGAGAGTTTAACATCAACAGCTATGTGATCACACTTTTCACATAGCTGTTTTTTTTGCTCATTCTATTTACAAAAATGGAGCAAAATGTTATATTATGATAAAAAGAAAAAAGAGGTAACAGAAGTGAAAATCAAAAGAGATGTAGTCGCTGCACTTATACGGAACACCGAGGTGAATAATGAAAAAAATTCTTAAAATTCTCCTGGCTTTTTATATTGTAATGTGCATTATCGGCACCTGTTGCTTCTTTGCTGTCGGCAATATTATTTATAATATTGCACTTGGACGTAGCACAACTTCACAAACAGATAACTCTGCTTTCAGCGGCGGTATGACTGAAAACAGAACCTGGCTGGAAGAAAACAGCACAGAGATGTACATCAGTTCCGACGAAGGAATCAGTCTTCACGGATACCTTGCCACAAACACCCGTTCCGACGGAAAATACGCCATTGTCTGTCACGGATATACAAGCAAAGCCACGGATATGTCATATTTTGCAAAGTGTCTTTACGATATGGATCTGTCCGTCCTTGCTGTTGATGCAAGAGCTCACGGAAAAAGCGGCGGAAGCCTTATCGGTATGGGGTATCTTGAAAAACGCGATATAATACTGTGGATAAATGAGCTTGCAAAATCCGATCCTAATGCAAAATTTATTCTCTTCGGACTTTCAATGGGTGCGGCAACTGTGCTTTTTACAAGCGGAGAAAACGACCTTCCCGCATCAGTAAAGGCAGTTGTTTCCGATTGCTCCTACAGTCGTGTTTATGAACAGATAGGCTGCACAATAAGAGGTTATATCCCGTTTATCCCCGATTTCCCCATAGTTGACAGCGCATCTGTTGTGTGCGAAATGCGTGGCGGTTACTCCTTCAGAGACGCAAGCTGTATCGATGCTGTCAGAAACAGTCACACGCCCACTCTGTTCATTCACGGAAGTGCAGATACCTTTGTCCCCTTTTATATGCTCGACATACTTTACAACAATGCAGGCTGTCCTAAGGAGAAGCTGGTTATCGACGGTGCAGGTCACGCCCAATGTGCCTCAACAAATCCTACCCTTTACTGGAGCACAATAAAGAACTTTATTATTGAAAATACAGGAGAAAGCTTATGAAAAAACGCCCCCTTACAAGAAAAGAGCTCAAATACTACGCCCGGATGGCAGCAGAGGCTTATGTGAATGATCCCGTTCATTCCTACGCCACGAAAAATGAAAAAATGAGGAAAAGATATGTCTATCACTTTATGATGGAACGCCTTTCCACCTCAAACAGAGAGGACATCATCTATCAGGACGATGAAAAAAGAGGCATCTGCATCTGGCGAAAGGCACATAACGAATACGACATCTTCGATTTTCTTATGTGCCCGAACTACTTCTTCCTTGCGCTTTACCTTCCCAACACCATAAAAACCCTTATGGCCTACGGTCACCTTGATGTAAAGGTTTTCCCCGAAGACTGCTACATCATCTCCCCCGTTTTTGTTGATCCCGAGCATCAGGGCAAGGGCATTGCAAGTGAGCTTATAAAAAAAGGCATTGCCGACCTTGTTCCTCAGGGCTACAAATTAGGTCTTGAGGCGCAGAATCCCGACAATGTGAAATTTTATGAAAAGCTTGGCTTCAGAGTAATAAAGCACGACCACTGGAAAAGAGAAAACATCGACAACTACTATATGATGTACGAAGGGGAATAATTATGCTTATACTTGAAAATAACGGCGTTTTCATTCTCGAAACCGAAAACACCCATTATGTTATGTCCGTTAATCAGCAGGGTGAGCTTTGCCACGAGCATTGGGGCAGAAAATGTGCCGACATAGAGGACTACAAATGCACCTGCAAGCCGTGGGAAAGGAATTCCAATCATTCTGCAAGAGATGTAGCAAAAACAGAATATCTCCCCTACGGCGGCACCTGCTACAGAACACCCGCCTTTGTTGCCACCTATGCGGACAACTGCAGAGAGGCGCTTCTTACCTACAAGGATTTCAATGTTACCTTTGAGGACGAGGACTCCTTCCTTCTTGAAATCATCCTCGAGGATAAGCCCTACAAGCTCGAAGCATCTCTTTTTTACAGACTCAGAGAAAATACGGACATCATTGAGCGCTTTGTAAAAATCAGAAATAACGGCGAGAATAATATAACACTCAAAAAAATCGCCTCAGGTGAGTTTAACTTCCCCTCAAAAAGGCCTTACACCTCACTCAACTTCAACGGCTCATGGGGCGGTGAATTCCGTAAGGAAAGCACCGAGGTAAAAAACGGCGTGCTTACCTACGAAAACCGTAAGGGCGGAAGCAACCACACCCACAGTCCCCTTTTCATCCTCTCACAAAATGCCACAGAAAAAGAGGGCGATGTCTTCTTCGGTGCTCTCGCATGGTCGGGTAATTACAAGGTTGAGATTTCACGCGATTTTTCCGGCACAACAAGAGCCATTATCGGCATAAACGATTTTGACTTTTCCTATACCCTCAAGCCCGGTGAGGAGTTTGACACCCCCTCGGTTTACTGCGGTTATGTAAAGGGCTTTTCGGAAATGAGTAATCAAATGAACATCTATGCCGTTGAGCACATCCTTCCCAAAAGCTTCAACAAAGAACCCCTCCCCGTGCTTTACAACAGCTGGGAGGCAACCTTCTTTGACGTCAGCTGTGAGGGTCAACAGAAGCTTGCCGAAAAGGCGGCAAGCATCGGCTGTGAGCTTTTCGTAATGGATGACGGCTGGTTCGGTCAGCGTAAGAATGACTGGGCAGGTCTCGGTGACTGGTATGTGAACAAGGAAAAATTCCCCGACGGACTCAAGCCTCTGATTGACAAGGTGAAAAGCCTCGGTATGCGCTTCGGCTTGTGGTTTGAGCCTGAAATGGTAAACCCCGACAGCGACCTTTACCGTGCTCACCCCGATTGGGCATATCACTACGACACAAGAGCTTCTGACCTTTTACGTCAGCAGCTTGTTCTCAATCTCACCAAGGATGAGGTAAAAGAGTTCGTTTTTGATGTGATGGACAAAATGCTTTGTGAGTATGACATCAGCTACATCAAGTGGGACATGAACCGAGCCTACTCACAGACAGGTGCAGAAAACCTTGAGAATCCTCAGGAGCTTTGGTACAGACACGTAAAGGCAGTTTACGAAATTGCCGACCGACTCAAAGAAAAGCATCCTTCACTTCAGCTTGAGTGCTGTGCCTCAGGCGGCGGCAGAGCCGACCTTGGTGCACTCTCCCACTTCGATATGGTATGGACAAGCGACAACACAGACCCCATTGACAGACTCACCATTCAGCAGGGCTTCTCCCTTCTTTATCCCATTAAATGTATGCGTGCCTGGGTGACAGACACCAACAGACACTCGCGCCCGAAGGATTTCGATTACCGCTTCAATGTTACAATGCAGGGCTCCCTTTCCATCGGCGGAAATCTTCTCAAGTATAACGAGGAAGAGCTTGAAATCCACAGAAAATACATCACTCTTTACAAGGATATAAGAGAAACCGTTCAATTTGGCAGATTCTACCGGCTTGCAAGCTTCGAGGAGGACAGAATCTTTGCCACACAGTACGTTAAAGACAGCAGGAGCGTCCTTTTCCTTACAAGAGATGTAAACACCTTCTTCAATGATAAGTTCTATCATATCTGCCTTGACGGACTTGACGAATTTGCCCGTTACAGTATGGATTTTGACGGTAAAAAGGAAAGCTTCAGCGGTGCTTATCTTATGAATGTGGGACTCGAATTCGAAATGGGCGGCACACTTCAGTCGAAGATTGTTCTCATTGAAAAGGAGTAATTACACCTTATAAAAAATCAGCAGGTATTCTGTAGTGAATACCTGCCTTATTATTTTAATTAAAGCTCTTTGCCCAGTTAACAAGTGAATTATGCCAGATGTTTTCCTCAACATCCTTTCTCATTCTGTCAGTTACAGGACCGTTTTTTGCAAGCTTTTCAAGAATGACCTGCTGAAGCTGAGAAACACTCATTTCCTCGTAGGAAAAATTTTCGGGAATCTCAGTTTTTCCTTTCTTTTCCTTTTTATCGGTAACGGTGACTTTAACCCTTTCTGCTTCCGCTTCTTTTTCTTCAGCCTTCACTACTCCTCCGGCTTCTGTCTTAACCTCGGGCTTTTCTTCCTTTCTGAAAAGCTCTTCAGAAACAAGCTTTTTCATCGTTTTACTCTCAACTGAAGGCACCCAGATTTCACCTGAATTTGCCTTTACGGTGAAATTGAGCTGACCGTTTACGGCTTTGATTTTTCCGCCGAAAAGTGCACCCTCGTACTCGCTGAATGAGCCTGACGGCAATGTGAAGCTGCAATTCGCGTCATCGTTGTTAACCGTTACGATTACCTCACCGTCAGAGATAAAACGTGAAAAAGCGTACTGTCTGTTTCTAAGATACAGCTCCTTATACGAGCCATAGGAAAGTGCCTTGTAGCTTTTACGCACCTCACCGAGAGCAGAAATCAGCCTTGTGTACGGACTTGAGGCATAAAGCTCCCTGCTTTTTTCAAAATCAAGCTCAGGTCTCAGGGTATCGTCACTGCCCCTCATTTTCCTGCCCTCGATTCCCGTTTCCGAGCCGTAATAAACCGACGGAATTCCGGGAAGAGTGTAAAGAAGAATGTGAGTCGGCACAAAGTGATTCTTGTTTGTAAGCTTGGTGTAAATTCTCTCAACATCGTGATTGTCGACGAAATTGTAAAGCATCAGCTTACCCGCACCCATGTCGTTAAGTCGCTTGACGGTGTGGGCAATTTCAAAATAATTGCGGTCATTGTGTCCCGAATAAAGAGCCTTATGAAGATGGTAGTTTGTGACAGAGTGAAGGGTGCCTTCGTTTACCCAACGGATGTAATCGCCGTGAATAACCTCGCCCATCAGCCAAAAATCGGGCTTAACCTCGTTTGCGGTGTGCCTGAGAGCCTTCATAAAATCAAAGTCGAGCACATCGGCCGCATCAAGTCTTATTCCGTCAACATCAAATTCACTTACCCAGAAGCGGATAACATCGCAGATGTAATCACGCACCTCGGGATTTTTCTGATTGAGCTTTGCAAGAAGATTATAGCCTCCCCAATTTCCGTAGGAAAAGCCGTCGCCGTACTCGTTGTTACCGTAAAAATTTACATCGCAATACCAGCCCCTGTAACGGGATGCCTCTCTTTTCTCCTTAAGGTCACGAAAAGCAAAGAAATCTCTTCCCGTGTGATTGAAAACGCCGTCAAAAACCACCCTCAGACCGTTTTTGTGACATTCGGCAACAAAAAGCTTAAGGTCATCGTTTGTGCCGAGTCTGCTGTCAAGCTTACGGTAATCAGTAGTCTCGTAGCCGTGTCCTACGGACTCGAAAAGAGGGCCGATGTAAAGCGCGTTGAAGCCCATAGATTTTATTCTTTCGATCCAGGGAATAAGCTTTAAAAGTCGGCTTTCGGTATATACATAATCATTCTGCTTTGGTGCTCCTGTCATTCCGAGGGGATAAATGTGATAAAAAATGGCTTCATCAAACCATGCCATAGTGTATTTGCCTCCAAAAGTGTTTTATATTATCAAAGAAGTGAGATTTTAAAGCAAAGGGGTAAATCAGTTCTGACTCCTTCGGGAAGGATGATTTCAAGGCACTCCCCGTTTCTGTCATACTCAACCTCACCGAAGCCGAGAAGCTCGATTTTATCAAAAAGAACATAACGCATATCCTGTCTTCTAAGGCTTATGATTTTCACATTGCCTCCGTCAGGACGCATCTGGAAAGCGTAAAGCTTACTGTTCTTGTAGGTAAAGCGGAAGTCGGCGGCAGTAAATGCCTTTTCATCGCTGTCTCTGAAAGCACCGTCCTCAGCATTGACCTCACCCTCACCGAAGTATCTCCAGGGCTTCGTACCGTAAATTCCTTCACCGTTCACCTCAAGCCACTCGCCCATTGTAAGGAGCACCTCGGTTTCCTCGTCGGTGATTGTTCCGTCGGGCTTAGGGCCGATGTTTATGAGAAGGTTTCCGTTTTTGCTTACGATGTCAACAAGATCGGAAATTACCTGCCTTGCACTTTTGAATTTATTGTCCTTTATGTAGCCCCACGAATGCTTGCCAATGTTAGTGTCCGTCTGCCAGGGCACGGGAGAAATTCCCGTAAGGGCTCCCTTTTCGATATCATAGGTTGCAACTGTGTCGGGAAAGGCATAATGCTTGTAATTGATTGTAACCTCCTTACCCCATTCGTCTGCTCTGTTGTAGTAATAGGCGGCAAGCTTCTTGAGATAAGGCTTGAAGGAGTGATTCTGAATCCACCAGTCGAAGTAAAGAACAACGGGCTGATACTTATCAATAAGCTCACAGGTGCGCACAAGCCAGTCCTCAAGCCATTCTTCACTTGCACCGAGTCCCTGAGGATCCTCTGTGGTTTTTCCCATTGTGCGGGAATCGAACTCGGGAAGGTAAACCGCAGGGCCGTAAAAGTCGGCATAGGCCTCATCGTTGACATCGCTGTCAAAGCTTCTTCCGAGGTTAAGAAAAAAGTAATGCTCCGCACGGTGAGTTGAGGCACAGAAGGTAAGTCCCTTTTCCTCACAGCTTTTCTTAAGCTCACCCACAACATCCCTGCACGGGCCCATATTTTTAGCATTCCAACGATTGAATCCGGTTTCGTACATTGCAAAGCCGTCGTGATGCTCTGCAACAGGCATTACATATTTTATGCCTGCTTTTTTAAAAAGCTCTGTCCATTTGTCGGCACTGAAGTGCTCTGCCTTGAACATCGGGATGAAATCCTTATATCCGAAATCCTTATGCTCACCGTAGGTTTTTCTGTGATGCTCAAACTCACGGCAATTTTTGTCATACATTGATCTCGGGTACCACTCATTGCCGAAGCCGGGAACACTGTAAATTCCCCAATGGATGAAAACTCCAAGCTTATCACGGGTAAACCAATCAGGAGTCTTATGGTTACAAAGAGACTCCCAATCAGCCTTATATCTGCCGTTTTCAATTACTTTTTCAATCATTACAAGGTATTCAGTTTTCGTCATAATTGTTCCGTCCTAAGATAAAATTTCACTTCATATTAACACAAAAAAGCACTAAAGTAAACAAGCAAAATGCACTAAGTTTTTTATGGAATTATACCCAAATACGAAATAAAAAATACACTATGCTTCCTGCCGAAATTTTTTGATTTTTTTGTCGCAAAACCCTTGACTTTTTCAGGTTGTAGTGGTATAGTATACAAGCGCTCGAGAGAGCGAAACAGAATATGCGAGAGTGGCGGAATCGGCAGCTTTGAACACGACCGCGTCCTGCGGACGATGAAGGGAGTGTGAAAAGGCGTAGCGGTCAAAATTCAGCGAAGCGGACAGCGAGCAATGAATTTTGGGCACCGCAAGAGTTACGCGCACGCTCGTCCCCCTTTTTAAAACAAGTTAATATGCGAGAGTGGCGGAATCGGCAGACGCGCACGTTTGAGGGGCGTGTGGGGCAGCTCGTACGGGTTCAAGTCCCGTCTCTCGCACCAAACCAGAAAAATCCGAACCAAATTTTCCCAATAGGAAAAGGGTTCGGATTTTTTATTTATATTTAAGTTATACATATAAAAAGCTCCGTGTTATGCGGAGCTTTTTCCATTTTTAAGTGTTAATTAAAGATATTTAAAAAGCTAAAACATTACTTACAATGGCTTAGATGTTCATACAGAATCCAATTTGTTTGTGATGCTTAAGTATATATCAACAGGTTCAAAAAGCAAAGATTATTAGAAATTAATATCAATAATATCCTTTTAGTTCTCTAGCCCTTTCAAACCTAGATTCATACTTATAACTATCACCTATTGTCTGGACTGCATGAGATGTTTTAGGGTATTCAATTTGTAAAAGTTTTGCATACTCATAATATTTATTAGATAATCTTTCCTCCTCATCTCCACCCGAAGGACTATAAACTCCACGTTGATTAATTAAACCAATTTGAAAATGATAATCAACAAGACCCAAAACCATAAATTTGCCTTACAATATTTTAGCATTCGTATGAATTTTTCTTCAAAATTAATTAATATGAACCCTATTTGTATAGGCACAAAACTATCTAAATGATCACTCATAATTGATTTGTTGCAAAATAATTGAAATTGATATATAATCATATTGTCTATTTTTGTAGAAAATGATATTAATATAAACAAACAATCAAAACAAATCACAGGTTATTAAAGAGATATTTTTGGACATTATAAATTATTGCAATAAAGGAAAAAGAGGGATGTTCATGAAGGTTAAAAACTTAAATAATAAAAACTTCTTGATACAAGTAAGTAGATATGGTTTCTTTGCGGAACAGTTTCCTGAATGTTTTTCAAGTGAAAAGTTTTCAAATGTTGTTGAACAACTATCTATTGAAGTTGAAGCATCAAAAAAACAAGCTTCTTACGGAAAAAAGAATACTACATCTCCGTCCACTTTATCTACATATAAAAATGATATTTCTCGTAGAGTCCTTTCGGTACCAAATCCTGAAGCTTTTTTGCGACTTGCAAAATTTATGCAACAAAAGTGGGATAAAATAGAGGTATATACAAAGAGCAATAATTCTTTATCTCCTATAAAGTTTATTCGTTCTTACATGCATGGTGAAGCAGAAGAGTTAATTAATTGTGAAACACTTAGAGAACAATTCTATTTGAAAAGTGATTTTATAAAAGGCATTAAAAACTGCATAAGAGCATCTCTTGGCTATAAATATCGGTTAAAAGTTGACATTTCAAATTGTTATAATTCACTATATACGCACTCTATTTCTTGGGCTGTTTGTGGCAAAGAAAAGGCAAAAGAATACTTTAGGACAAAAAGCCCGGAAGTAATAAAAGAAGATTATGAAATAGCAGATTGTTTAGATTCTTTTGTGCGTTTTCAAAAAAACAACGAAACAAATGGGATAATAGTTGGTCCGTTTACTTCTAGAATTATTTCTGAAATTATCCTTGCAAGAATTGATGATGAACTTTGCAAAAAAAATCTAAAATTCAAAAGATATGTAGATGACTATAAACTTTATTTTAGAACAGAAGCTCAAGCTCAAGAAAGTCTACCAATTATTGAAAAAGTATTGAATGAGTACAATTTATCTCTAAACACAGCAAAAACTGAGATAAATAAATATCCGTATGAAATAATATCAAATTTAAAACATTCACTAGAAGCATCTTTTGAAAAAGATGGCGTATTTGGAGTACTCAACACCGCGGCTGATTTATATTCACATGGTGAAAAAGGCGCATACAAATATGCTCTAAAATATATAAAGGACAAACCTCTAATAAGAGATGATTTATATGTAATAATTCCTACGCTAATCAATATTATGCTAATTGACCCGCGTTATGGAAAATATGTTACGAGGTATTTAAAGAAAAATCTAAACATAATTCGATATGATACATTAACACAAGTATTTAATAAAGAATTATCCTGTAGTTTAGAAAACCAACTGCAACAAGAAAGCTTGTTATTTGTGCAAATCATCAGAGAACTTGATTTGACAATTGATGGGTTAAATATAATTAAGATTTTGAATAGTGATAATGACTTTGCAATAATAATTGCACTTGATATCTGGAAAAATCACAACAAACATGTTATCAGAACAAAGTCAGAAGCAATGCAAATAAATAAATCAATAAAAGATTTATTATTTAAGCTTAAAGGTGAAAAGTTCAATGGTTCACGCTGGTTATTATTATACGAAATTATTGCTAACGATTTGATAAAAGAAGAGGATAAACCTGAAGTAGAAATGACGGAATTTTTTCAAAAAATGCTTGACTTGAATGTAAGTTTTTATAATCCAAAATAATATACATAATCCACACATTCGACAACATCTCCTTTAATTTGTAAAATGAATTTACAAAATTAAAGGAGGCTATCATTATGTCAAACGAAAATTCTATCAGTTACCGCCGAGTTGGTGATTATCTCATCCCTAACCTCATCTTACCGCCTGAAGAAGCAAACATCACCCTCGGCAAATGGGGAATGATGCACAAATCTTATCTCGAAAAGCATAAGAAGGTGTTATTTAGCACCCTGCTTATTCAGGGCAAGTTGTATCAGCACTGTGCTGAGGTTGAAGCTCAGGCTCGGGATATGTTTGATGTTCTTGTTGAGCTGATGAAAGAGGCTGAGGGTGTTACAGAGCAGCTGAAAGAAGATAATCAGCTTGAGTGGGTGTGCCGTATGGGGAATATTGAGCAAAGAGCAAGAGAGGTTGTCTGTGCTGAGCTTATCTATAACTGAAAAAATCAGGGATATACGGCTTTTTCCGCATATCCCTGTGTTTACTTTTTCAGGCTTATGGTTACCACTTGTCTGCAGTGG